>JAIBBJ010000135.1 GCA_019694735.1 Gemmatimonadaceae bacterium
GGCAGGACGGCGGCCACCGCGTCGAGCAGCGCGGGCGCGGCCTCGACGAGGTTGGGGGCCCACTTGGGTGGGAGACCGAGGTCGTCGTAGCAGGACTCGGTGCCGATCACGAGCGCGCCGAGCGGGAGGCCGCGGCCGCGGCGCGCGCCGGCGATGCCGCCGTGGAGGATCGCCGCCGGGCGGTCGGCCGCGATCGCCGCGGCGGTGGCCGCCGCCGCCTCCACCGGCCCGACGCCGCAGACCAGCGTGCGCCATCCCTCCGCCGGCGCGAGTTCGCGCGGCGTGGCGGCGATGACGAGGATGCGATCGCGGCCGGGCATGGTCGAAGTCTAGCCGGGGCCGCGAAGGACAGGGAGCCGGCGCGGCCTGGCAACGCGCGGGGCTGGCAACGCGCGGCCCGGCCACGCTCGGCCTGGCAACGCTCGGCCGCGGGGCGATGTCTCACCGGCGTCCTCCACCCCACCACCCGATGCCCCGCCTGCGCCCGCTCGCCGTCCGCTCCGCCCTCCTCGCCGCCCTCCTCGCCGCCGCGGCCTGCGGCGGCGGGGATGCCGCCAGCACCGCCATCACCGTGGACACGCTCCCCGGCGGCATCGTGCGGACCATCGCCTCGGCGCCGGTGGACTCCGGTCACTGGGCGCTCGTGCGCGCGCGCGACCTGCAGCCCGCCGAGGAGGACTCGGCCGAGATCCTCAAGCCCGAGGACCTCGCGCTCGCCGACGACGGGAGCGTGCTGGTGGTGGAGACCTCGCCGGCGTCGGTCCGCGTGTACGGGCCGGACGGGGCGCTGCAGCGGGTGATCGGACGCACCGGCGACGGGCCCGGCGAGTTCCGCACGGCGTACATCGGGCTGCGCGGCGACACGCTCGTCGCGCAGGACCCGGGGAACTCGCGGGCGCAGACGTTCGACTGGCGCACCGGCCGGCTCCTCGGCGCGCGCCGCACCGCCTGCTGCTACTGGTCGCCGATCGGCCTCGACCGCGACGGGCGCGTGTACGCGCGCGCGATCGCGCCGCCGCCGGACACGACGTTGCGGCAGGTGCAGTCGTACGTGCGCTTCGCGCTCACGGGGGACGCCGCCGACACGATCTTCGCGCAGGAGCGGCAGGGCGTGCCGACGCAGCGGCCGTGGGAGGTGCGCCGCGGGAAGCAGCTGATGATGTCCATGCTCGTGCCGCTGCAGCCGCGCGCGCACTTCGCGGTGGACCCGGCCGGCGCGCTGCTGACGGGGTGGAGCGGCGAGTACCTGATCCGCGTGACGCGGGACGGGCGCGACACCGTGGCGCTCTTCGGGCGCACGGGGGGCGCGGCGCCGGTGGCGGCGGCGGAGAAGCAGGCCTTCGTGGACCGGCAGGTGACGGAGATGCGGACCGCGATGCCGAACGGGCCGAGCGAGCAGGAGCTGCGCGTCGCGTTCGCGATGGACGCGATCCCCGACGTGCGGCCCGCGTACGAGGCGATCCACCCCGACCCGGCGGGGCGGCGCTGGATCCGGCGCTCGACGCCGGCGGGGGCGGCCGTGGTGCTCGACCTGTTCGACGCCGCGGGGCGGTGGCTCGACGTGGTGACGGTGCCGGCGGACGGCTGGCCGCGCGAGGCGTGGCGCCCGGTGGCGTTCACGGCGCGGCAGGTGGCCGTGATCCTGGAGGGGGAGGACGGGCGGCCGTTCGTCCGGACGTACGACATCGTGCGGAAGTGAGCCGTCCCGGGGGTGGGCGCGGTTAGATTCGGGGGACACCCCGAACGCCCCGATCCGTGGCCGACCAGACTCCCGCTCCCGAGACCCCGCGCGCCCGCGACTTCATCCGCGAGCTCGTCGCCGACGATGTCGCGACGGGCCGCTTCGGCCGCGCGCCGGCGACCCGCTTCCCGCCCGAGCCGAACGGCTTCCTGCACATGGGGCACGCGAAGTCCATCTGCCTCAACTTCGGGATCGCGCGCGAGTTCGGCGGCACCTGCAACCTGCGGTTCGACGACACCAACCCGTTCACCGAGGACGCGAAGTACGTCGAGGCGATCAAGCGCGACGTCGCGTGGCTCGGGTTCACGTGGGACGGCGAGTTCTACGCGTCGGACTACTTCGAGCGGCTCTACGAGATCGCCGAGGGGCTGGTCACGCGCGGCAAGGCGTACGTGGACGACCAGACCGAGGAGCAGATCCGGACGAACCGCGGGACGGTGACGTCGCCGGGCACGCCGTCGCCGTGGCGCGACCGCACGCCCGCCGAGAACCTGGACCTGCTGCGCCGGATGAAGGCGGGCGAGTTCGAGGACGGCGCGCGCGTGCTGCGGGCGCGGATCGACATGGCGCACCCGAACATGGTCATGCGCGACCCGCTGCTGCTGCGGATCCGGCGCGGCGCGCACCACTACCGGCGCGGCACGAGCTGGCAGGTCTTCCCGCTCTACGACTTCGCGCACGGGCTCTCCGACGCGATCGAGGGGATCACGCGGTCGCTCTGCACGCTGGAGTTCAAGGACAACCGCGAGATCTACGACTGGCTGGTGCGCGAGGCGGGGTTCGCGAGCCCGCCGACGCAGATCGAGTTCGCGCGGCTCGAGCTCGACTACACGGTGCTCTCCAAGCGGAAGCTGCTGCGGCTGGTGAACGAGGGGCACGTGGCCGGCTGGGACGACCCGCGGATGCCGACGATCGCCGGCCTCCGCCGTCGCGGCGTGCGCCCGGAGGCGATCCGCACCTTCGCCGAGACGATCGGCGTGGCGCGGAAGGACGCGCGGGTGGAGATCGCGATCTTCGAGCACGCGGTGCGCGACGACCTCAACATGGAGGTCCCGCGCCGCCTCGCCGTGCTGAACCCGGTGAAGGTCGTGCTGACGAACTACCCCGAGGGGCAGGTCGAGCAGCTCGAGGCGCAGGACTACCCGCACGACGTGCCCCGGACGGGCACGCGGACGATCCCGTTCTCGCGCGAGCTCTACATCGACCGCGACGACTTCCTCGAGGACCCGCCGAAGAAGTTCTTCCGGCTCTCGCCGGGGAACGAGGTGCGCCTCCGCTTCGGCTACATCATCCGGTGCGAGGAGGTCGTGAAGGACGCGGCGGGGCGGATCGTCGAGCTGCGCTGCACCTACGACCCGGAGACCCGGAGCGGCGGCGCCAACAGCGACCGCAAGGTGAAGGGCACCATCCACTGGGTGTCGGCGCCGCACGCGCTCTCGTGCGAGGTGCGGCTCTACGACCGGCTCTTCCGGCAGCCGGACCCCGACGACGTGCCGGAGGGGCAGGACTTCCTCGCCGCGCTCAACCCGGAGTCGCTCGTCGTGATCGCCGACGCGAAGGTCGAGCCGACCGTCGCGGCGGACCCGGTGGGGACCCGGTACCAGTTCGAGCGGACCGGCTACTTCATGACCGACGTCGTGGACAGCGCGCCGGGGCGGCTGGTCTTCAACCGCATCGTGGGGCTGCGCGACAGCTGGGCGAAGGAGCTCAAGAAGGGCTGAGCCGCGCGGGACGCCGCGGCGGCTACGCGCCGCGCGGCTCCAGCACGAGCCACACCTGCGGGCCGCCGCGCCACTCCTGCACCGCCGCCAGCGCGCGCGCCGGCATCCACGCGCGCACGCGCGGCGCGAGCGCCGCGGGGAAGTCGTCGAGCGTGCGCGGCGCGGTGGCGATCTCGGTGATCCGGTGCGTCGCGCCGTAGCGCGCGACGATCGCGTCGCGGCAGCCGGCGCGCAACACGTCGTGCGTCTCGATCAGCATCGTCGTCGCGGCCAGCGACGGGACGCGCGCCGGGTCGGTGAGGTCGAGCTCGACCCCCTCCACATCCATCACCACCAGCGTGGGGCCGGCCGCGCGCAGCGCGGGTTCGAGGTTCTCCGGCGTCGCCGCGCCGAGGATCGTGGTGCGCGCCGTGAGACCGTTGCGCGCCACCGTCGCCGCGATCACCGCGCGCGCCTCGGCGGTGAGCTCGAACACGACGAGCGCCGCCCCGGGCACGCGGCGGCCGAGGCCGGCGATGTAGAAGCCGTTGCCGCCGCCGACGTTCACGATCCGCGCCCACGGCTGCGCGCAGAGCCGCTCGAGCACCGGGTGCAGCTCACGCTCGTAGCAGCCGATGAGGTGCGGCAGGAAGGGGCGCGGCGCGAGCCGCAGGCCGCGGAACGGGCCGGCGAAGACCGCACCGCCGGCGGCCCGCCAGAGCGCGGCACGGAAGAGCGTGTCCCCGGGGTACATCAGCGGCCGGAGCGCCGCGCGCGCGCCCTCGCCGACGAGCGCGCGGTAGAGCGGCCGCAGCGCGGCGCGGATCAGGGCTTTCTCTTCGCGTTGAGCGTCGTCACCTCGATCGCACCGGCCTCGTGGCCCGGGCCCCACTGCTGCACGGCGCGGTTCTGGTCGAGGTAGCGCATCTCGACCACATCGCCGGCCTTCACGGTGACCAGCGCCGACTCGAGGTCGGGCTGGCGGAGCCCGTCGATGTAGACGACCAGCGCCGTCGCGGCGCGCGTCTCGGCGCCGAAGTTCGTCGAGGCGATGCGGCCCATCGGCGGGTTGAGCCACCAGGGGCGGAGCAGGCGCACCGCGTCGAGCGCGGTCGCCACGTTCCCCGCACCGGCGATGTCCTCGGCGAGGAGGCGCGACCGGTCGCTGCGCGCGCGGCGCGGCGGCGCCTCGCGGCGGGTGGTGTCGCGCGGCGCCTGCTGCGCGGCGAGCGCCGGGCCCGCCGAGGCGAGCGCGACGAGGACGAGGGCGGAACGGAGCAGGGGACGGCGCATGCGGACCTCCGGGGGTGGCCGGCGCGTACCTGCGCCGACCTGCGGAAGATACGGTCCCCGGCGGCGCGGCGCCGCGCCGCTCAGGCGGGCACCGGCCGCGGAGGCGACCGCAGCGGCGACCGCAGCGGCGTCAACGCCGGCCGCGCGCAAAGAGTGACGAACGCCATGTGAATGCCGATAACGCCGCTAGGGATTGAGCCGATCAGCGGCGACTTCGGCGGCCGGCCCGTCCCCGTCCCTGCGCGATCCGTCCCCAGGGGATGACAGGGACGGCGCGTGGGCAGGTACTATGGGAGACGTCATGTCCCCCCGTTCGATCGTCCGATCCCTCCGCGGCACGCTCCTCCTGCTCGCGGCCACCGTGGCCGCGCCGGTCGCCGGCGCCCAGGTGATCCGCGGCGCCGTGGTGCGCAGCACCGACGAGGCGCCGATCATCGGCGTGGTCGTGCTGCTGCTCGACACCGCGGAGGTCCCGCGCGCGCGCTCGATCTCGGACGCGCGCGGGGCGTTCACGCTCCGCGCGCCGGCGCCGGGCCGCTACCGGCTCCGGACGCTGCGGATCGGCTTCACCGCGACCACCGGCACCGCGTTCGCGCTGCGCGGCGACACCGCGGTCTCGCTCCGGCTCGACCAGATCCCGGTGCCGCTGCCGGCAGTGACGGCCGAGGAGCGGGCGCAGTGCCGCGCGACCAGCGGCGGGCTCGCCACCGCCATCCTGTGGGAGGAGGCGCGCACCGCGATCCTCGCCGCCGACATCACGATCCGCGACCTCGACTACCGGTTCGAGATGATGCTGCACTCGCGGAAGATCGACACGCGCGCGCCGCCGCTGCTGCTGGAGTCGGTGTTCGGCCGCGTGCGGCACGAGGGGGTGCAGCCGTGGACGAGCTTCCCGGCCGACACGATCGAGGCGCGCGGCTACGTGACGCCGACCGACTCCGGCCTCCGCTACGTGGCGCCGGACCTCGCGGTGCTGCTCTCGCCGTACTTCGCGCGCACGCACTGCTTCAAGCTGCGCGAGGGGGAGCAGGTGACCGTCGCCGGGAAGCTGCAGCTGGAGTTCTGGCCGCTGCCGACGATCATGCGCTCGGAGATCCGCGGCGTGATGGAGTTCGACGCGACCACCCGCAAGCTGGAGTCGCTGGGGTTCGCCTACGTGAACCTCCCGCGCACGGTGCAGGACACGCTGGCCGGCGGCGAGATCGAGTTCGCGCAGCTGGCGAACGGCGCGTGGATCCTGCCGCGCTGGGTGATCCGCGCGCCGATCCCGATCCGCTCGGCGCTGGGCGATACGGTGCGCACCGCGGGCACCGCGGTGAACACCTGGCGCTCCGACTACCGCGTGGTGCCGACCACGTCCCGCATCCGCGTCACCGGCGGCGACCTGCTCGTCGTGCGGCAGGGGCGCGATACGAGCACGCTCTGGTCGCGCCCGACGTCGCAGCTCGTGGTGCAGGTGGTGCAGCGCGCGGACTCGGCGCGGCTCGTCCCCGCCGAGGGCGTCGCGGTGGCGTTCGCCGGCTCGACCGACCAGGAGGTGACGGATGGGCGGGGCGAGGTCCGCTTCCCCGCGATGGTCGGCGGCGAGTACGCGGTGGAGGTGAGCACGCCGTACTACGCGGCGTTCGACATCGAGCCGGAGCGGTTCGTGGTGGTGTTCTCGCAGGCGCCGCGGACCGCGACGCACCGGGTGCGGGTGCGGACGCTGGCGGAGCTCGCGAAGGACGTCTGCGGCGCGTCGCCGGGGAAGGCGGTGCTGATCGGCTCGGTGGTGCGCGGGTCGCAGGTGGTGATCGGCGCCGGGGTGACGGCGCGCGTGCCGCGCGGGGCGGCCTCCAACCTCGACGACGCGCGCACGGCGCGGGCGCGCACGACGATCGAGGGGCGCTACGCGATCTGCGACCTCCCGACGGGCGTGGAGCTCTACATCACCGTGATCGCGGCCGACGGCGCGCGCACCGGCCAGTCGGTGGTGATCGACCGCGGCGAGACGGTCGCGTTCCTCGACCTCGCGATCCCCTGAGCCGCGGCCGGGCTGGGCGCGCTGGCGCGCCCCGCCCCGGTCCCCTGCGGTCCCGCGCGCCGGCCGCTCAGCCGATGCTGCCGAACTGGTAGGAGTACTTCACCGTCACCGACCGCGCGAGCGGCGTGCGCCAGCGCGTGAACGAGTCGGCCTGCTCGCCGTCGTTGAGCACGATGAACAGCCCGGTGTTCGCGGTGCGCAGCCAGGCGAACCGGACGTTGGCGGTGAAGATCTCGGCCTGGTTGTTGTACTGCGTCAGTGACTGGACGAAGATCCGCGGGGTGAGGAAGTACGCGAGCTTCACGCCGATGAGGTCGCGCACGAACGCGCCCTCGGGCAGGTCCACGTCCTGGTGGTCCACCGTGAGCGCCGACGAGAAGGCCGCACCGCGGCGCGCGGTGACGGTGATGTTGCCGCCCTTCTTGTGGCCGGAGTAGAACTGGCCGACCTCGATCCGGGTGAGGAACGAGAGCGGCGCGCTCGGGTCGGAGCCCCAGTCGAGGCCGGGGAGCGAGTAGTGGTACTGGCCCGGCTGCAGCACGACGCCCGGCGCGATCTCGAACGGCGCCTGGAGCCCTTCCGTGTAGACGTTGATGTCGGGGCCGAAGCGGCCGCCGGAGTTGAACTCGACCTCGGTGAGGTCGATGTGCGCCCACGACGACTGCAGGAACCCGTCGGTGCCGACGTAGCGCCGCAGCGAGATGTGCGGGTTCCACTGGCGCACCGACCGCCACGACGGCCGGCGCACGAGGCGCATCAGCATCAGCTCGTCGAAGCGGTACCCGGCCGGCCGCGACATGAAGCCGACCTCGGGGTTGAAGCCGTCGCCGACCTGGAGGACGCGCGCCGAGTGGTTCCAGTCGCGCGTCTGGAACGCGACGCGCCCGCTCCACGCGTACTCGTCGCCGGTCTCGGCCGGCGTCTCGCTCTTGCCGGCCCAGGCGTCGGCCGTCCACGCCTGGCCGATGCCGACGCGCGCGTCCACGCCGTAGGTGCGGTTCACGTCGTCGGCGTCGCCGCTGCGGAGGCGCTGCACGGCCATCACGCCGACGCGGGAGCGCGCCGAGAGCTCCTTGAGGGTGCGGAGCACCGTGTAGTTGTTCCCGGCCACGCCGCCCTGCTCGCCGGTGACCATGTGCAGCGCGCCGACGGTGAGCCCCCCGACGCGGCCGGTGAGGCGCCCGCCGCCGAGGATCGGGACCGGCTGGCCGAGCGAGTCGATGCCGATGCGGCGGGTGAAGAAGAGGTCCACCGCCTGCGGCGTGCCGGCGGCGAAGACGCCCGCGTTCTCGAGGAAGAACGGCCGCTTCTCGGGGAAGAAGAGCGGGAAGCGCGTGAGGTTGGTGCGCTGCTCGTCCACCTCGACCTGCGCGAAGTCGGTGTTGTACGTCAGGTCGAGGGTGAGGCTCGGCGTGACGCCGTACTTGGCGTCGAGGCCGAACTCGCCGGCCGACGAGAAGTTCCCCATCGTCGCGTACTGGCGGTGGCTGGTCGCGAGCTGGTACGGCGTCACGGTGGCGATGCGCTGCGACGGCACGGGGAGCTCGGCGAGCGTGCCGGCCTGCGAGAGGCGGTTGATGCTGAACTGGCGCGACACGCGCGACCAGAAGGCCTCCTCGTTCCGGCGGCGGATGCCGCGCATGATGTTCAGGCCCCAGGTCTGCGTGGTGCCCGCGCCGTAGCGGATGGTCGAGAACGGGATGCGGAACTCGGCGTACCAGCCGGCCGAGTCCTGCGAGGTGCGGACCGTCCAGCTGGCGTCCCAGTTGAGGTTCACGCCGCCGAGCGCGCCCGCCTGCGCGCGGTTCTGGCCCTGCGCGAAGACGCCGCCGCCCTCGCCCTCGCGGATGATCTGCTCGTCGTGCTCGATCCCCGACGGCGTCGTCGCGAAGAGGAAGCCGTTCTGCCGATCGTGGTAGGTGTCGAGGATGAACGCGAAGTAGTCGCTGTTGGTCAGCGTGACGTCGCGGATCTTCTCGCTCGGCACGATGAGCGCCGGCTCGCGGTCGTAGAGCCACGCGCCGACGTAGAGTGCCGCGCCGTCGGTGAGGATGCGGACCTCGGTGCGCTCGGAGACGGGCGTCCCCTCGACCGGCTCGCGCTGCACGAAGCCGCCGAGCACCTCGGCCTCGCGCCAGGCGGCGTCGTCCAGGCGGCCGTCGATGACGGGGGGCGTGCGCACGACCGCGGCATGGCCCGTGCGGCCGGCGCTGCCGGTGGTGGTGACCATCTGTTGCGCACGGAGCGCCGCGGGGAGGAGGACGAGCGCGAGGAGCGCGGCGGTGGGGCGGGGACGGGACACGGCCGGATCGGTGGGGGTGGGGT
>JAIBBJ010000123.1 GCA_019694735.1 Gemmatimonadaceae bacterium
ACGCCATCGTCGGGATCGAGACGTTCGGGGCGAGTGCGCCCTATCAGAAGCTCTATGCGGAGTACGGAATCACCGTGCAGGCGGTGGTGAGATCCGTGCGCAGTTGAGTCGGGGACGCACCAGGGGTACGGCGGCCCATGTCAACTAGAGACGTGCCACTGCGATCGCCATCCAAACGACCAACTGCACATCATCGGCAGTGATCGGCGGCAGTGGCGGCGGCGCCTCTCACGGCTCGACCCCTCGCGCTTGGACGAGCTCTGCAAGCGCCCGGGACGTCTCGAGGGGTGAAACCCGCTCCGCTCGTACGACCCGCCTGACCGCCATCTCATCGCGACCGCTTCGCGGTGCCTCAGGAGCACCACGCAGCCCGTCGGCCTCCTCCTACGTCATCTCGGAAGGCCGGTGACGCCGAATGTGGTTCGCTACCTCTGGCGGCTGACGGGGTGACTCGGGCACGCCGGTGATTCGGGCGAGGCATCCGAGTGAGTCGCGCTCGATGGGCCGCGCAGCGTCCATCGGCACGAAGCGCAAGCGAAGCTCCGAGTCGATCCTGGCACAGAAGAAGTGTCCACGCACGTTCCCGAGCCGGAGACCCGCACCGAGAAGCGCACCGTCCCCGCGCCTCACACCACCCCCGCATCCGGCACCACCACCCGCCGCGCGCGCCCCGCGATCGCCCCATCCAGGTGCAGCATCGCCAGCCCCACCCCCGCCGCCCCCTGCATCAGCCCCGTCTGCGCCACCACCGCATCCGGCGACGTGCGGTTCTCCGCCTGCACCCATTTCATCCCCTCCGCATCCCGCACCCCACGCGCGATCGCATCCCGCGCCACCCGCTCCGCGAACGCCAGCGCCCCCGCGTCGCCGTACCGCTCGTGCCGCGCCACGAAGTACTCGCTCACCCCGCAGTTCCCGCAGCACTGCCCCACGTTGCTCCAGAACCCCGGCGATCGCTCCGGCACCCGCATCGCCACCGTCGCCCTCGCCAGCCGGTCCGCCATCGCCGTGTGCGACGCGTCGCCCGTCACCCGCGCCAGCGTGTGGAACAGCCGCGCCGTCCCCGCCGGCCCGTGGCACCAGCTCATATAGAAGAGCCCCTCGTTCCCCGGCGTCGAGTGATGCACCATCCGCCCGTCGCCCGCCGTCGGCGTCGCGATCGCCGCGAGGTACCGCGCCCCCGCGAGCGCGCCGTCCAGGAATGCCGCCTCCCCCGTCGCCGCGTGCAGCTGCGCGAGGAACGTCGCCACCCCGGCGGTCCCGTGCGAGAAATTGGGATACTCACGGGGGATCGTGGCGTTCACTGTCCAGCGCAGTTGCCCGGGCTGCGGTCCCGGCAGCCCATCCGTCAGCAGCGCCATCCCTGCCGCGCGCGCGAGCCCTAGGCTCGCGGCATCGCCGAGCGCACGGTGCGCCCAGAGCAGCGCGAAGCCCGTCCCCGCACGGCCGGAGATGACGTCGGTCGAGTCCATCCACCGCGCCGTCATCGCGCCGCCGGGCCCGTTCGCCTCCTGCCGCGCCGCCGCATGCACCATCGCCAGCGCCCGCCGCGCCGCGGTCCCGTGCGCCACATCGCCGGTCGCCGCCTGCGCGAGCCCGAGGGCCAGCGCCATGCCGGCCACGCCCGTGTAGAGCCCGGCGTCGGCGGGGTTCACGTTCGCGAGCGCGCGCACGAGATGGTCCGCCGCGCCCTGCACCATCGCGAGCGCGCGCGGCTCACCCGTCGCCGCGTGGAGCTCAACCCAGAACGGCAGCACCCCGGTGGTCCCGTTGTAGAGGTCGTACCCGACCTCCGCCGGCCGGTCGGGATCGGCCGACCAGAACACCCCGTCGCGCGACCGCTGCGCGGTCCGCTCGAGCCAGTGCGCCGCGCGCACCGCAGTCTCCAGGTACGGCCGGTCCGCCGACAGCGCCGCCAGCGCGCGCGCCACCGACGCGGTCACTGACGCCGGGTCCGCCAGCAGCCCGCCGCGCGGCGCCGCGAGGGCGGCCACGCCGGCCAGGCCATGCTGGATGAGGCGACGACGGTCCATGGAAGTCCCTCCGTCCCGCCAATCTGGGGCCCGGAACGCCGGGGCGCACGAGGTGGCGTATCCTTTCGGAGGACCCTGCCCCGCACCACCCGCCCCTCCGGAGACCCCATGCGCGTCCTCGACGAACCCGCCGTCTCCGCCCGACTCCACATGGCGACGCTCATCCCCGCCATCGGACGCGCCCTGCGCGCCCTCGCCGCCGGCTCCGTCGTCCAGCCCGTCCGCACCATCGTCCCCATCGCCGAGCACCGCGGCTTCCTCGGATCCATGCCCGCGTACGTGGACGGGCACCTCGGCGTGAAGCTCGTCACCTTCTATCCGCATGCCACCGGGCCGCACACGCATCACGCGGTGATCCTGATGTTCGACGCCGCCACCGGCGCGCCGCAGGCGATGCTCGATGGCCGCCTCATCACCGAGATGCGCACCGCCGCCGCGTCCGCGGTCGCCACCGACGCCCTCGCCCGCCGCGACGCGCACGTGCTCGCCATCCTCGGCAGCGGCGTCCAGGCGCGGAGCCACCTCGAGGCGATGCGCCTCGTGCGCGACATCCGCGACGTGCGCGTCTGGAGCCCGCGCCACGCCGCGACCTTCGCGCGCGACCACGGCGTGCACGCGGCCGCGAGCGCCGAGGCGGCGGTGCGCGGCGCCGACATCATCTGCGTCGCGACGAGCGCGCAGCAGCCGGTGCTCCATGGCGCCTGGGTCGCGCCCGGCGCGCACATCAACGCCGTCGGCGCCACCCGACCCGACTGGCGCGAGCTCGACGACGCCCTCGTGGCGCGCGCGACGCTCTTCGTGGACTCCGCCGAGGCGGCGACGCGCGAGTCGGGGGACGTGATCGCGGCGCTCGCGGCGGGGCGCACGGCGACGGAGATCGGCACCGTCGCCGAGGGCGCGTCGACGCGGCGCGGTGCCGACGAGGTGACGCTGTTCAAGTCGGTCGGCGTCGCGGTGGAGGACGTCGCGAGCGCGGTGCTCGTGCTCGGGGGGTGACCGCAAACGTGCGGCTCCCACCCGGGTGCCCCGCCGGTCGTACCCAGCCTTCTGGTGACCCCGAGGATTGACCCGGAGACCTTCTCCCAACATCTTTCGGAGTATCTCAATACCTCAACAGGTATATGAAATCGGCCGAATTGATCATCACGGCGCGGAATCGGGCCGGGTTGAGCCAGCAGGAGCTGGCCGACCGGGCAGGGACGTCGCAGTCGGCGATCGCGCGGCTGGAGCGCGGGCTCTCCAACCCCACCCTCGCGACCCTGGAGCGGATCCTCCGCGCGGCAGGCTTCACGCTCGCCTGCGACCTCGCGCCTGTGGACGCCGAGGATCCGGTGGTCGCCCTGTACAAGCGCGACGTGGATCGCACGCTCATCCGCGAGAACCTCCGGCGTTCCGTGGATGAGCGGCTGCGGATGAACGCGGAGGCGCTCGCGCTCGCCGGCGAGCTGCAGCGCGCGGTGGCGGAGCGGCCCGCGCGATGATCGGCCTCGAGCGCCTGCTCGGTGCGCTCGCCGAGTCGGGGGTGGAGTGCATCCTCGTCGGCGGGATCGCGGCGCGTGCGCATGGCTCGGCGCGCGTCACGCAGGACGTGGACCTCTGCTACGCCCGCACCGAGGAGAACCTCGCGCGCCTCGTGCGCGCGCTCGCGCCGTTCGCGCCCTATGTGCGCGGCGCGCCGCGCGGCCTGCCCTTCGAGTGGTCGGTGCGCACGCTGCGGCAGGGCCTGAACTTCACGCTCACCACCACCGCCGGCGACCTCGACCTCCTCGGCGACCTCACCGGTGGCGGCGGCTACGCGGAGCTGGTGCCGCACTCGGCCGTGGTCACCATCTTCGGCCACGACGTGCGGCTCATCGACCTGCCGTGGCTCATCCGGCTCAAGCGCGCCGCGGGCCGACCGAAGGACTATGAGGTGCTCGCGGAGCTTGAGGCGATCCAGGAGGAGCGCGAACGGCTCGGGCCCGGATGACCCACGCCGCACCTGCCGGTCGCCACCCGGTCGCACACCTCGCCCCCGGCCTCGCCCTCGTCCTCGGCGTCGGCGCCGCCGCGCTCGGCGGCGCCGCGCTCGAGGTCCGCTGGTTCGGCCAGCCCGTCATCGAGGCGCTCGTGCTCGCCATCCTCCTCGGGATGGGCGTGCGCTCCAGCGCGCGGCTCCCCGAGTCGGTGACGCCCGGTGTGGACCTCGCCGCCAAGGAGGTCCTGGAGGTCGCGATCGTCCTGCTCGGAGCGTCGGTGGACCTGCCGCTGCTGCTCCGCGCCGGCCCCGCGCTCGCCATCGGCATCGTGCTGCTCGTCGTGCTCGGCCTCGCGATCGGCTACGGGCTCGGCCGCCTCATGGGACTGCCGCATCCGCTCGCGGTGCTCGTCGCCGCCGGCAACGCGATCTGTGGCAACTCCGCCATCGCCGCCGTCGCGCCCGTCATCGGCGCCGACCGCGAGCATGTCGCGAGCGCGATCGCGTTCACCGCGATCCTCGGCGTGCTCGTCGTGCTCGGGCTGCCGCACCTGATGGGGCCGCTCGGCCTGAGCGAGTACCAGTACGGCGTGCTCGCAGGGCTCACCGTGTACGCGGTGCCGCAGGTGCTCGCGGCGGCGTTCCCGGTGGGGACGCTCGCCGGCCAGGTGGGGACGCTCGTGAAGCTGGTGCGCGTGCTGATGCTCGGGCCGGTGGTGCTCTTCTTCACGGTGACGCACCGCGCGCCGTCACCGCACGCCGATGCGCACGTGATGGGCGCACGCTCCGGGCGCCGCGCGTTCACGCTCGCGCGCGCGCTGCCGTGGTTCATCGTCGGGTTCCTGGTCCTCGCCGCACTCCGCTCGGCGGGCGCGATCACGCCCGCGCTCGGCGGTCAGCTCAAGACGCTCTCGGGCTGGCTCACCATCCTCGCGATGGCGGCGCTCGGGCTGGGCGTGGACCTGCGCGCGCTGCGGAAGGTCGGCGCGCCGGTGGTGGTCACGGTGAGCGGGTCGCTGCTGGCGCTGGTGGCGATGGGGGTGGGGCTGATCCGGGTGCTGGGCATCCGCTAGCGGTGCCAGCAGGAATGCAAGTCAGTATCGCGTTCACGTCATGAGCGGCTTGTGTCGCTTTCATGCCTCGATCCGCGACCACTTCGCGCGGGGCGGCCGCAAGAGCCGCCGCACGCTCGAGCGCGCGGAGGCGTTCGTCCGCGCGCACCGCCCGCGCCCCCCGGCCGTCAGAAGCTGACCGAGAACCCGCGCCCGCCGTCGATGTTGCCGAACCGCGGGTTCACGACGCTGTTGAAGATCGAGCCGAACTGGTAGCGCACCCCGAAGAAGGTGAAGTACCGGTAGTTCGTCTGCAGCGCGCGGAGGCGGGTGAGGACCTCGCTCTGCGACGCATCGCCGCGCTCGAGGAAGAGCTGGTCGCGCACGCGCGAGAGCGAGCCGTCGATGTTGAACGAGAAACCGCGGCCGAGCCGGACGTTGACGCCGCCGCTGACGCCGGCGCTGTAGTACTTGAGCCCGTCGAGGAACTGCGAGCCGTACACGGTCACGTTCGCCTCGCCCCACTTCTGCCGCGCGGCGAGCGTCACGTCGAGGGTGTGCACGGGGCGCGTCTCGCGCAGCCGGTCGTAGATCGTCACCTGCTGGTACTGGAAGCTCCGCATCCCGACGGTGTAGAGCACCGCGAGCTTCCGCCGCGCGAAGTCCTTGTACGGGTAGTAGTCCCACTCGACGGCCGCGGCGGCGCTGGTGCCGAGCTCGAGGTTGTTGAAGTCGGCGCGCTGCGCGCCGATGCGGCCGCCGGCGGACCAGTGGTCGCCGAGGCTCCGCACCGCCATCGCGCTGGTGCTCCAGCTGCGCTGCAGCGCGACGATGGTGGTGTCGGTGACCGAGTCGAGCGCGAAGGTGAACCTGGACTCGTCGTACGAGCTGTTCCCCGACACGCGGATCTTCCACGCCTCGGTGGTGCGGTTGGCGTTGACGTCGAACCAGCCGTTGCGGAACGACTGCCGCGACTCGCCGTTGAGGAACCCGTTCGCCGAGAGGCTGAAGGTCCAGAAGTCCCACTTGTCACGCGCGGGCGGCGGGGCGGCGCCCTCGCCGGTGGTGGGCGCGGTGTAACTCACCGAGAGCAGCGACCCGAGCGGCCCGCGGGCGGCGTACGGCAGTAGCAGCTGGCCCATCGTGCGGAGCAGCGCGCGCCGGATGGTGTCCTCGGCGTCGTTGGGGTTCGTGACGAAGGTCAGCGTGTCGGCGCGGCCGGCGAAGCGGCGCTGGCCCAGGGCGACGACAGTGAACTCCCGGCCGCCGGAGCCGGTGCGGAGGGTGGTGACGAGGAGGTGGAAGTCGGCGTCGAGCCGGTCGCGCATCCAGTTCACCCACTTCATCTCGCTCACCAGGAACTCCTCGTCGCAGCCGAAGTCGTTGCAGTCGAGGAACGCGCGGAGGGCGGCGTTCTGGGTGGTGTCCCGCGCGGGGGCCGCGGCGGGCGTCTCCTGGGCGGCGGCCGGACGGGGGGCGAGCACCGCCGTGCCGGCGAGGGCGAGGCCGAACGCGAGAGCGAGTCGGGCCAGGGCGCAGGGAAACCGCAGCGACTTCATATGAAGGGGCGGGAGGGAGGGGGCGGACGGGGGGCGGGGGAGGACCGGGCCCGTGCGTGACCCCCATTCGATGCCCCGGGCCGGCAAAGCGTTGCATCGCGACCCGGGGGGACCGCGGGAAGACTGGGCGGCGTGCGTGAGCTACGGATGGACGGCGGATGAGGATTCGATGAGGGTGGGCGTGAAAGGCCCGACCCCTCAGTCGCCGACGAGCACGCTGAGGCGGCCGCGGCGGTTGGCGCGGCGCGGGGGGCGCACGACGATCTGCACGTCGTGGCCACGCGCGGCGAGGGCGCCCGGCAGGCGCTCCACCGAGAAGCCGCGGAAGTCGCCGCGCAGGAGCTTCGAGACCTTCGGCTGGTCGAGCCCCCTGATCACCGCGGCCTCCGCCTGCGTGAGGGCGCGTGCGCGGATCGTGCGCGCGATCCGCAGCACCAGCGCCGACTTGGCGAGCACGCCCTCGCGCTCCGCGTAGCCGAGCCCGGCCCACACGTTCCCGCTGTCGACCGCGGCGGCGCTGTCCATGGCGCTGTCCATCTGGGGAGCCGGTCTGGGGGCCGGCTTGCGGGAGGTCGGCTTCGTCATGGGGCGCCGGTGGAAGAACGAGGCGTACCGGAGGCGGCGGCGGGGGACGTCGCTGGCGGAGCGAACGTCCCGTAGTGCTGCCGGGCGCCAGCAAGGCGGGTCCGGATCGCAGGCGCGCAGCCACTCGAGCGCGTCCCCCATCGGCACCAGGGGACGGCGCACCCGGCGCGGACGCCGGGCGGGGGCAGGGCAGTATGCTACTTCTGACATGTCGGGGCACCGGGGCACCTTCGACGGTGCACGCGGCGCCTTCCCGCCCCAGCATCCGCCCCTGCCCGCCCGTATCCCTCCCACACCGTGCGGCCCGGTTTGCCATCCCCCGCACCACGGGCGACATTCTCCCGCCCGCCCTGCCCTTCCAGCCCCAGGCCATGACGTCCCGCCGCGACTTCCTCGCCCAGACCGGACTCGCCGCCGGTGCCGTCGCGCTCGCCGCGCGCCGCGCCGATGCCGCCGGCATCCGCTCGCCGATCCTCAACGAGCGCACCGAACCCGATCCGCAGGTGAAGGTCCTCCTCATGGAGGCCCTCAACGCCGCCAAGCTCGCCGGCGCCTCGTGGGCCGACGCGCGCATCCAGCGACAGCGCCGCCAGAACCTCGGCACGCGCGAGCAGCAGGTCACCAACGTCGCCGACACCGACACCATCGGCTGCGGCGTCCGCGTCCTCGTGGACGGCACCTGGGGCTTCTCGGCGACACGCACCCTCACGAAGGACGGCGTCGCGCGCGCCGCGCAGCGCGCGGTCTCGCTCGCCAAGGCCAACCGCGTGGCCCGCGAACGCATGGTGCGGCTCGCCCCCACCGCGGTCCACGCCAACAAGACCTGGAAGTCGAGCTACACCGTGGACCCGTGGTCCATCCCGGTGGAGGAGAAGGTCGCCCTGCTGATGGCAGCCAACGCCGAGGCGATGAAGGTCCGCAACATCCGCTTCGTGAACTCCAACCTCTCGTTCGTGAAGGAGGAGCGCTCGTACGCCAACAGCGAGGGCTCGCTCATCACGCAGGACGTGGTGCGGAGCTGGGTCACGATGAGCTGCACGGCGGTGAGCGACGACCGCACCGAGACCGCGACCCGCGGCCCCGAGGTGGTGCAGCCGATGGGCCGCGGCTGGGAGTACGTGCTCGAGAACGACATCGTGAGGAACGCGACCGTGTGGGCCGAGCAGGCGCGGGAGAAGCTCACCGCGAAGCCGGTCGAGGTGGGGAAGTGGGACCTCATCCTCCACCCGTCGCAGCTCTTCCTCACGATCCACGAGTCCATCGCCCATCCCACCGAGCTCGACCGCGCGATGGGCTACGAGGCGAACTACGCCGGCACCTCGTTCATCGCGCCGCCGGAGACGGTGCTCGGCAAGCTCCGCCTCGGCCCCGACCACCTCACCATCCGCGGCGACCGCTCGCAGCCCAACGCGCTCGCGACGATCGGCTACGACGACGACGGGGTCCAGCCCGAGGACTTCGACATCATCCGCAACGGCATCTTCACCGACTACCAGACGAACCGCGAGCAGGCGGAGTGGCTGCGGCCCTGGTACGAGAAGCAGGGGATGCCGGTGCGCTCGCATGGCTGCTCGTACGCGCAGAGCTGGAGCGACGTCGCCTTCCAGCGGATGCCCAACGTCTCGATCGTCCCCGACCAGCGGAACGACCGCTCGCTCGACGACCTCGTCGCCGCGACCGACAAGGGGATCGTGATGATCGGGCGCTCGAGCTACTCGATCGACCAGCAGCGGTACAACGCGCAGTTCGGCGCGCAGGTCTGCTACGAGGTGCGCGGCGGCAGGATCGTCGGCCAGCTCCGCGACGTGGCGTACGTGATGCGCACGCCGGACTTCTGGAACTCGGTGGACCTCATCGGCGGGAAGTCGAGCTACGAGCTGGGCGGGACCTTCAACGACGGCAAGGGCCAGCCCGGCCAGTCGAACGCGGTGAGCCACGGCTGCCCGCCGGTGCGCTTCCGGAACATCAACGTCATCAACACGGGACGCACGCTGTGAGCACCCTCCGCCACCATCCCGACGCCCCCACGCGGCGCCTCGCCCACGCCGAGGCTGCGCGGCACGGCGTGCTCGACGAGGCGCTGGTGCTCACGCGCGCCGAGTGCGAGGACATCGTCCAGCGTGCGCTCAAGCTCTCGAAGGCGGACGCCTGCCGCATCAACATCGGCTCGAGCTACCAGACGAACCTCCGCTTCGCCGACAACCAGATGTCCACGTCCGGGATCTCGGACGACGCGACGGTCACCATCTCGTCGGTCTTCGGGCGGAAGCGGGCGAGCGTCACCATCAATGACGTGTCGCCGGAGGGGCTCGCCCGCGGGGTCGCGCAGTCGGAGGCGCTGGCGAAGCTCGCGCCCGACGACCCGGAGCTGATGCCGGAGCTCGGCGCGCAGGAGTACCAGGCGATCCCGGCGTGGTTCGACTCGACGGCGAACCTGAGCGCCGAGGACCGGGCGCGCGCGGCGCTGACGGCGCTGGAACCGGCGCGGAAGGCGCGCGACCTCACGGTCGCGGGGTTCATCGACTGCTCGGCGAATGCCACCGCGGTGGGGACCAGCGCGGGGTGCTTCGGCTACCATCGCTCCACCGGCGCCAACTACACGCTCACTGTGCGCACCATCGACGGCACGGGCTCGGGGTGGGTGGGCGCGGACGAGAACGACTTCGCGCGGATCGACTTCGCCGGCATCGCGACGCGGGCGATCGAGAAGTCGCGCGCATCGCGCAACCCGCAGGCGATCGAGCCGGGCCGCTACACGGTGATCTTCGAACCGCAGGCGGTGAGCGACATCATCGGCTCGGTGCGCGGCGCGATGAACGCGCGGTCGGCGGAGGAGGGACGCTCGCCGTTCAGCGTGCGGGGACCCAACGGCAACGGCACCAGGCTCGGCGAGCGGATCATGGATGCTCGCGTCACGCTGCTCACCGACCCGGCCGACCCGCAGATCCTCGGCGCGCCGTTCGACGGCGAGGGGCTCCCGACGGGCCGGCAGGTGTGGGTCGAGAACGGGGTGCTGAAGCAGCTCGCGTACTCGCGCTTCTGGGCGTCGCGGAAGGGCGTGCAGCCCAACAGCGGCGGCGGGGGCGGCTTCGGCGGCGGCGGAGGCGGCGGCCTCAAGATGGCGTCGGGCGACTCGTCGATGGACGCGATGATCACGGGCGCCGAGCGCGCGGTGCTGGTGACGCGGCTCTGGTACCTGCGCGTGGTGGACAACCGCACGCTGGTGTACACCGGCCTGACGCGCGACGGCACCTTCCTGGTGGAGAACGGGAAGGTGTCGCGGAGCATCAAGAACTTCCGGTTCAACGATTCGCCGCTCTTCCTGCTCTCCAACCTCACCGCGGTAGGCCAGTCGGTCCGGGTGGCGGAGGGCGGGAGCGTGGTGCCGGCGCTGATGGCGCGGGACTTCAACTTCACCAGCCTGAGCGACGCCGTCTGACCTCCGCCTGATCCCCATGTGAGCACCCGGCATCCCTGGACCCGCTGGACCGACGACCGGCTCCTGCTGCTGCGCTTCAAGGACCTCGGGATCACGCTCGAGGGGACCTGGGTGCAGCGGTGCGTGGACGAGCTGCACCAGGAGCTCGACGACCGCGGGCTTCGGCTCAAGCCGCACGTGTGGGTGAGCGACGAGTGGTTCTCGCCGGGCGGGGTGTCGGGGTTCGCGGTGCCGTTCTACCTGCTGCACCCGCGGCTCATGAAGCTCGAGAAGTCGCAGCTGATCGAGATCGAGGGCGGCACGTATCACGAGTGCATGAAGATCATGCGCCACGAGTGCGGCCATGCGATCCAGCACGGCTACCAGCTGCACCGCCGCCGGGAGTGGCAGCGCCTCTTCGGCCGCTCGTCGGAGCCCTACCCCGAGGCCTACCGCCCCAACCCCGCGAGCAAGCGCTACGTGCAGCACCTGCGACGCTGGTACGCGCAGAGCCATCCCGACGAGGACTTCGCGGAGACGTTCGCGGTGTGGCTCCATCCGCGCAGCGGCTGGCGGAAGCGCTACGCCGGCTGGCCCGCGCTGCAGAAGCTCGAGTACGTGGACCGGCTGATGCACGAGCTCGCCGGCGTGGTGCCGTCGCACCGCAACCGCACGGTGGTGGACCCGCTGCGGTCGCTCTCGCGCACGCTGTTCGAGCACTACACGTACCGGCGCGCGATATATTCGGTCGAGTATCCCAGGCACTACGACGACGACTTGCACCGCCTCTTCTCCGACGACCCGCGCCACCGCGCGCGCCCCTCGGCCGCCGGGTTCCTCCGCCGCCACCGCGCCGACATCCGGCGCATCGTCTCCCGCTGGACGGGCGAGTACCAGTTCTCGCTCGACCAGGTGCTGGAGGACATGATCGGCCGCTGCCGCGAGCTGCGGCTCCGCGTCGCCGGGCCCGAGCGCCAGCTGCTGACCGACTTCCTCGTGCTGCTCACCGCGCGCACGATGGGCTTCCTCGTCGGCCAGGGCCGCCGCGACTGGATCGCCGTATGAAGCGGCTCACGATCCTCGTCCTCACGCACCCCGACCTCGTCCCGCCCGAGACGGACGGCGCGCTCTCGCCGCGCGAGGCGTTCGACGTGAAGACCGAGTACGACGTCGTCTCGACGCTCCGCGAGAGCGGCCACGACGTGCAGGTGCTCGGCGTGCAGTGGGAGCTCAAGCCGATCCGCGACGCGATCGAGTCGCTCAGGCCCGACATCGTCTTCAACCTGCTGGAGGAGTTCCACGGCGAGACGATGTACGACCAGAACGTCGTCAGCTACCTCGAACTCCTGAAGGTGAAGTACACCGGCTGCAACCCGCGCGGGCTGGTCCTCTCGCGCGGCAAGGCGACGTCGAAGAAGCTCCTCACCTACCACCGCATCCGCGTCCCCGACTTCGCGGTCTTCCCGATGGGGCGCAAGGTCCGCCGGCCGCGGCACCTGCAGTTCCCGCTCATCGTGAAGTCGCTCATCGAGCACTCGTCGCTCGGCATCTCGCAGGCGTCGGTGGTGGAGACGGACGAGAAGCTCGCCGAGCGGGTGCGGTTCATCCACGAGCGGATCGGGACGGACGCGATCGCCGAGCAGTTCATCGCCGGGCGCGAGCTCTACGTGAGCGTGCTCGGCAACGACCGGCTGGCGGCGTTCACGCCGTGGGAGCTGGTGGTGCGCAAGCAGGACCCCGACGCGCCCCTCGTGGCCACGGCGAAGATGAAGCACGACCCCGACTACCAGGTGAAGAAGGGGATCGTGATCCACGCGGCGGAGCAGGTGCACCCGGAGGTGGAGGCGCGGCTGCTGCACGACAGCAAGCGCATCTACCGGATCCTCGAGCTCTCGGGCTACGCCCGGCTCGACTTCCGCCTCGACGAGGAGGGGCGCCCCTGGTTCCTCGAGGCGAACCCGAACCCGGACATCGCGCGCGAGGAGGAGTTCGCGCAGGCGGCGGCGCACGACGGGATCCCGTATCCCAAGCTGCTGGAGCGGATCGTGCGGCTGGGGTTGCGGCAGGACTGAGGGGCGCCGCCGCGCCCGCCGACCGCGAACGGTCAGCCCGCCGGCTGCGCCTCGCCCGTCGGCTGCGCGAAGATCACCGGGTTGCCGCCCGGCTCGCGCACCCCGATCTCGTGCATGCCGTAGAACGTCGTCCGCCGCTCGGCGAACACCGGCGCGCCGGCCGTCGCCGCGATCACCGCATCGAGGTCGTCCACCTCGAGGAACAGGAACGTCCCGCCCATCGGCGCCGTCGCGATCGCCGGGTTGTCATCGGCGACGCTCGCCTGCGACTGGTACATCAGCTCGAGGCCGTCCTTCACGAGGATCGCGAAGCCGAGCCGGCCCCCGTGCGGCACGTCGGCGACCTTCACCCAGCCGAGCCGCTCCCAGAACGGGAGGCAGGGTTCGATCTCGGGGACCATGAGGACGGGCGTCAGGCGCTTGGCGACGTGCGGCATCGGGACCTCGGACACAGCGGAAGGACGGGCGCGGGAGGCGCCGCTGGCACGGCCGGCGTGCATCCCCGTGGCGGATGGCGCCATTAACTTACCTCGCGATGGACGACGCCGCCGCTCCGCCGCCGGGCCGCCACGGCCTCCTCGGACTCACCTACCGCCAGGTCACCGCGCTCATCGCGCTCGTGAACCTGTTCGTGGCGACCTACCTGCACCTCTGGAAGATCGGGAAGGTCGGCGCGCTCGCATGCGGCGCGGGCGGCGGGTGCCACGTGGTGCAGTTCTCGCCGTGGAGCTGGTTCCTCGGCGTGGATGTCGCGCTGATCGGTGCGGTGGGGTACACGCTGATCCTGATCACCGCGCTCATCGGCTCGACCGGCGGCCGCGACGATGCGCGCGGCCCGGCCGTGGCGCTCGCGGCACTGATCTGGCCGGCGTTCCTGTTCACGCTGCGGCTCAAGTACTACGAGTTCCTCGTGCTCCACAGCTTCTGCCCGTGGTGCGCGATCTCGGCGGTCTCCATCACCACGCTGAGCGTGCTCGCGTGGCTGGAGCTGCGGCGGACGCGGTCGGCGCGCTAGCGTCACGCGCGCCGTGGGCGCGCCCACGGCGCGCCCGCAGTGCGCACGCAGTGCGCACACCGCACCCTCGCCCCGACGGCACGCGCACCGCACCGGCCGCGTGGCTCCGCCGCCCCGCCGGCGGTAACTTCGCGGGATGACCGCTCCGCTCCTCCCGCATGTCGCCGGCGGCGCGCACCTGGCGCCCGCGACGGCGCGCTCCGCGCCCGTGTACGATCCCGCGACCGGCGCCGTCACGGCGCGCGTCCCCCTCGCCGACGCGACCGACGTGCGCCGCGTGCTCGACGACGCGGCCGCCGCGGCCCCAGCGTGGGCCGAGCGCTCGGCGTCCGACCGCGCGCAGGTGCTCTTCCGCTTCCGCGAGCGCTGCCTCGCGGACCAGGACACGCTCGCGCACCTCATCAGCGCCGAGCACGGCAAGGTGCTCGCTGACGCGCGCGGGGAGCTGCTGCGCGGGCTCGAGGTGATCGAGTTCGCCTGCGGCATCCCGCACCTCATGAAGGGCGAGTTCTCCGACCAGGTCTCGCGCGGCATCGACATGCATTCCCTGCGCCAGCCGCTCGGCGTGGTGGCGTGCATCACGCCGTTCAACTTCCCGGCGATGGTGCCGATGTGGATGCTCGGGCCCGCGCTCGCGACGGGGAACTGCGTGGTGCTGAAGCCGAGCGAGCGCGACCCGAGCTGCCCGGTGCGGCTCGCCGAGCTCTGGACGGAGGCGGGCGGCCCGCCGGGCACCTTCAACGTGCTGCACGGCGACAAGGCGGCGGTGGATGCGCTGCTCACCGACCCGGTGGTGCAGGCGGTGAGCTTCGTGGGCTCGACGCCGGTCGCGCAGTACGTGCACGAGACCGCCGCGCGGCACGGCAAGCGGGTGCAGGCGATGGGCGGCGCGAAGAACCACTGCGTGGTGCTCCCCGACGCCGACCTCGCGATGGTCACCGATGCGCTGATGGGCGCCGCCTACGGCTCGGCCGGCGAGCGCTGCATGGCGATCTCGGTCGCGGTCGCCGTGGGCGACGCGATGGCGGACGCGCTCGTGGCGGCGCTCGCCGACCGGGTGCGCGCCCTCACGATCGGCGCGCCGACCGTGGGCGACCCGATGATGGGCCCGGTGGTGACGGCCGACCACAAGGCGCGGATCGCGGGCCACATCGCGGACGGCGCGGCGGCCGGGGCGACGCTGGTGGTGGACGGCCGGGCGCACCCGATGGCGCAGGGGGCCGGGTTCTTCCTCGGCGGCACGCTGTTCGATCACGTGACGCCGGCGATGTCCATCTATCAGGAGGAGATCTTCGGCCCCGTGCTCTGCGTGGTGCGGGTGGGGAGCGCGGAGGAGGCGCTGGCGCTCTGCGACGCGCACCGGTACGGCAACGGCGTGGCGGTCTTCACGCGCTCGGGCGGCGCGGCGCGCGACTTCGCGCACCGGGTGCGCTGCGGTATGGTGGGGATCAACGTGGCGATCCCGGTGCCGCTCGCGTTCTACTCGTTCGGCGGGTGGAAGGCGTCGGCGTTCGCGGACCACAACCAGCACGGGATGGACGGCGTGCGGTTCTTCACGCGGGTGAAGACCGTCACGACACGCTGGCCCGAGGGGACCGCGGGCGCGTCGTTCACGATGCCGGTGCTGCGCTAGCGGGAGGCGCCGCCGGCGTGCCGGCCAGTTCGCCGGCCAGCGCGCCGACCGGCGCGCCGTTCAGCGCACCGTGCGGCCGTACTTGCGCAGCGCGGCGAGCACGCGGTCGGCGGGGAGGCCGTACACGCGGGCGTGGTTCGCGCCCTCCATCGTCGGCGCGGCGAGCATCGCGTTGACGATCGCCTCCTCGGTCGCCTGCATCGTCGCCTGGAAGAGCGGCGAGATGCGCGCGTTGGAGAGCATCGTCACCTGCGCGGAGTCGCGGCCCATCGGCGCGCTCGCGTTCGCGGTGGAGAAGGCGAGGAAGATGTCGCCCGATCCGTTCGACGCGTAACCGCCGGTGCGCGCGACGCCGAGCGAGACGCGCGTGGCGATGCGCTTGAGCTGGTGCGGCAGCAGCGGCGCGTCGGTCGCGACGATGGCGATGATCGAGCCGAACTCCTGCGGCTCGGCGGCGTCGTCGCGCGGCGCACCCGCGCCGCAGCGCGGCATCGCGCGGATGTCGGCGTCCGCCTCCGGCGGCACCGCGGCCGTGCGGCACTCGGCGAGGTCGGTGATCTCCTGCCCCACCGGCACGCCGGCGATCATGAGGTTCCGCTGCAGGCCGAAGTTGCACTGCACGAGCACACCGACCGTGTAGCCGCCCTGCTCCGGCGGGAGCTTCCGCGACGCGGTGCCGATGCCGCCCTTGAAGCCGAGGCAGACCATGCCGGTCCCGCCGCCGACCGCGCCTTCGGTGACCGCACCGCCGTGCGCCGAGGTGATGGCCTCGCGCACGTGCTCGGGCTTCACGTGGAAGCCGTTGATGTCGTTCAGCACACCGTCCCACGTCTCGGCCGCCACCGGCAGGCCCCACGGCTGGATCCCGGGCGTCCCGGCCTGCCACTGGAGGATGCCGTCGCGCACGACGCCGACGCTGTTGGTGTTGGTGATGCCGATCGGCCCCTCGAGGATGCCGCCCTCCTCGAGCCAGGTGGTGCCGGTCATCTCGCCGTTGCCGTTGAGCGTGAACCACGCCCCGAAGACGGGATCGTCCGCGCGCTGCCCGCGCGGATGCACGATGGTGACCCCGGTGCGCACGGGCCCCTGCCCCACCACGAGCGGCCCGGCTGCGCCGCGGATGATGGTGGCGTGCCCGACCTCGACACCGGCCACGTCGGTGATCGCATCGAACCGCCCCGGCGTCCCGCCGATGAGCGCCGAGATCCCGAGCTCCCGCGCCCGTGGCTGCCCCGAGTGCGTCGCCGTCGCCTGCGCGAGGAGGATCTGCGGCACCAACGCCAGCCCCACCACGAGCCCCCGCATCACGCCACCGCGCGGATCGCCCGCCCCACGCGCTCGATCAGCTCCCCGATCTGCGCCTCCGAGATGATCAGCGGCGGCGACAGCGCGATGATGTCCCCCGTGGTCCGGATCAGCACATCCTGCTCCGCGAACGCATTCACGAGCACGTCGTACGCCCGCATCCCCGGCGCCCCGTCCCGCGGCGCGAGCTCGATCCCGCCGACGAGCCCCAGGTTCCGCACGTCGATCACATGCGGCAGCGCCCGCATCGAGTGCAGCGCCTCCTCCCACACCGGCGCCAGCGTCGCCGCGCGCGTCAGCAACCCCTCGGCCGCATAGAGCCCGAGCGTCGCGATCCCCGCCGCCGACGCGAGCGGGTGCCCCGAGTAGGTGTAGCCGTGGAAGAACTCGATCCCCTTCTCCGTGGCCTGCACCACCGTGTCGTAGATGCGGTGCTGCACCACCGTGGCGCCCATCGGCACCGCCGCGTTCGTGATCCCCTTGGCGAGCGTGATCATGTCGGGCATCACATTGAAGTACTGCGCCGCGAACGGGGTCCCGAGCCGCCCGAAGCCGGTGATCACCTCGTCGAAGATGAGGAGGATGCCGTGGCGGTCGCAGATCGCGCGCAGCCGCTCGAGGTATCCCTTGGGCGGGATGAGCACGCCGGTGGAGCCGGCGACCGGCTCGACGATCACCGCCGCGATCGTGTGCGCGCCGTGCGTCGCGACCATCGCCTCGAGGGCATCGGCGAGCTCCGCGCCGTGCGCGGGCATCCCGCGCGTGAACGCGTTCCGCGCGAGGTCGTGCGTGTGCGGGAGGTGGTCCACCTGCGGGAGCAGCTGCGCCGCGAACGCCGCCTTGTTGGGGGCGATGCCGCCGACCGAGATGCCGCCGAAGCCGACGCCGTGGTAGCCGCGCTCGCGGCCGATGAAGCGGGTGCGCTCGGGCTGGCCGTTCGCGCGGTGGTACGCGAGCGCGATCTTGAGCGCCGAGTCCACCGCCTCCGAGCCGGAGTTGGAGAAGAAGACGTGGTCGAGGCCGGTGGGGAGGATCGCCTTCACCGCGTTGGCGAGCTGGAAGCTCAGCGGGTGGCCCATCTGGAAGCTCGGCGCGAAGTCGAGCGTGCCGGCCGTGCGCGCGATGGCGTCCACGATCGGCTGGCGGCAGTGCCCGGCGTTGACGCACCAGAGGCCGGCGGTGCCGTCGAGGATCGTGCGGCCGTCGTCGGACCGGTAGTGCATGTCCTTCGCGCCGACCAGGAGCCGCGGCTTGGCCTTGAAGGCCTTGTTCGCGGTGAACGGCATCCACAGCGCCTCGAGATCGGTGGCGGCCGGGGTGGCGGAGGCGGCCGGGGCGGCGGGAGCGGCGGTCGGCGGTGTCATGATGTGAGGGCGGTGCGGGGTGGGCGGGCGGTCGCTGGAAGATGCGCCCGCCGGTCGCCTTGGCACCACCCGGGCCCGGCCGCGGGGTCGCCCACCGGTCCGGGGCACCCTTCGGATGCACGAAGCGCCCGGTCTCTCGACCGGGCGCCTCGGGATGGCTAGGGACGGAATCGAACCGCCGACACGCGGATTTTCAGTCCGCTGCTCTACCAACTGAGCTACCTAGCCGCGACCCGAAAGGTAAATGGGCCCGAGGGGTTCGCCAACCCCTTGTCAGGCCACCGCTTGCCCAATCGCACCTCCTGGACGACCCTATAGGTAGGCTAGTCAACCATATGCCAGAGCACGCGACCACCCCACCCACCCCGCCGCGCCCGCCGGAGCCCAGGACCGGGGTGACGCTGGCGTTCGCGCTCGGCCTCGCGGCCGTCGCCGTGGTGCTGCTCCTCGCGCTCAGCGAGTACACGCGCCGCGCACGCGAGTCCATGGAGACGCTGCTCGCCGCCGAGGCGCGCGACCGGTCGGAGGCGATCGAGGCGGACCTCGCCGAGCGGCATGCGGACGCGTGGCTCTTCACGACCTTCGAGCGCGCGATCAGCCTGCTGTCGGATCCGGCGGCGAGCGGACTCGCGCGCCCGGAGCTGGAGGCGCGGCTGCTGCAGCGGATGCGGCACCTGCGCACGGCGTACGGCTACCGCAACATCGGCGTGGTGGATTCCGCGCTCCGCCCGGTGCTCTCGCTGGAGCACGACGACGGTGACGAGCCAAGCGTACGGCGGGCCCTGGAGGCGACCATCCGCGACCGGCGGCGGCAGCTCGTGGACCTCTACGTGGACCGCGAGCGCGTGCTGGAGTTCGGCGTCGCGGCCCCGGTGTTCGAGGACGGCGACAGCACGCGCCGCGTGGTGGGCGCGGTGCTGCTGGTGACGGCCGCCGAGCGCCGGCTGCTGCCGGACACGAGCGCGGCGCACATCTCGGCGGCGGGCGCCTCGCTGGCGCTCGTGCAGCGGACGGACACCGGCTTCGTGGTGTACGGCCACGCCGACGCGGTGCGGGGCGATGGCCGGGCCGGCGTGCTGTTGCGCCCGACGGACTCCGCGTACGTCGCGGTGCGCGCGGCGCGCGCGGCCGGCGGCGCGGTCGCGGCGCTCGGCAGCGCCACGACGGTGGCCCTCCCTCCGGGGCTCGCGGCGGGCGGCGAACTCGTGCACGCGGTGGCCGCCACCGTCCCGGAGACGCCGTGGGTGGTCGTGGCGCAGATCCCCGAGACGCTGGCGGAGGGCCGCATCCGCCTCGCGCGCCTCGCGGCGCTGGTCACGTTCCTGCTCCTCGCCGTCTCGGCCGCGCTGGTGGGCCGGACGATGTACCTGCAGCGGCGGCGCGCGTTCGAGGCCTTGCAGGCGCGGCTGGGCACCCGCGCGCTGCGCGTCGTGCAGACCGCGCTGGACGGCTTCCTGGCGCTCGACGAGTCGGGGCGCATCGTCGAGGCGAATGCCGCGCTCTCGGCGATGACCGGCTTCCCCGCCGATGAGCTGATGACGATGGCGATCGGGGACCTGAAGCACCCCGAGGACGGCAATCCGGAGTCGGCGGCGCACGCGCTCGCCCGCATCCGCGAGGAGGGCGTCTCGCACTACACGAGCAAGTGGCGCTGCAAGGACGGCCGCGTGATCGACGTGGACGTGAGCGCGCGCTACCTGCGCGACGCAGGCGGCAACCGGTCGGTGGCGTTCGTGCGCGACATCACGGAGCAGCTCGCGACGCAGCGCCGCATCGAGCGGACCAACCGGCTCTACGGCTTCCTCAGCCACACGAGCGAGGTCATCTACTCGGCACCGACGGTGGAGGACGCGCTGCAGGGCCTCTGCGATGCCGCGGTGCGCGACGGGCTCTTCGTGCTGTCCGGCGTCGGCGTGATCGACCGCGAGGCTGGCGTGATGCGCGTGCGGCACGCCGCCGGCCGGGAGGGCGAGCGCACGCTCGGCCTCACGCTCTCGCTCGACCCGGAGGGGCCGGACCGGCACGAGCCGGGGCTGCGCGCGTACACCGCGGGCGCGCCGGTCGTGGTGAACGACTACCACCGCGACGCCGCGACCCCCGCCACGCGCGCGTTCGCGGAGCAGCTCGGGCTCGGGTCCTCGATCGTGCTCCCGATCCGCCGCCGCGACGAGGTCTGCGCGCTCGTGTCGCTCTTCGCCGCCGAACGCGACTTCTTCGGGGCGGACGAGGTGGCGCTGCTCGGCGAGACGGGCCGGCTGCTCGGCCTCGTGATCGCCGCGCACGAGACGTCGGGGACCCTCCGCCGCGAGGAGGCGCGCTTCCGCAGCCTCTTCGAGTCGTCGCCGATGGCGATGTACGTGGTGGACGCCGCGTCGGGGCGCATCCAGCGGATGAACCGCGCGTTCACGGCGCTCTTCGGCTACTCACTGGCGGACGGCCGGACGATCGAAGAGCTCATCGGGCGCTTCTATCCGGACCCGGAGTACCGGGCGCAGATCATGAAGGTGTTCACCGAGGACGTCGCGCGGCTCGGCGAGACGGGCGCCAGCGCGGCGTCGCCGCCGATCGTGGCCCACTGCCGCGACGGCAGCACGCGCATCGTGCAGGGCTACGTCACGCGGGTGGGCGACGAGCTGCTGCTCGGCTGGGTGGACCTGACCGAACTGCGGCAGAGCCAGCGCCTCGCGACCGATGTGCAGGCGATCGCGCGGCTCATCGCGTGGGAGTACGAGTTCGCGCGCGGCGAGGTGCACTTCGCCGATCCCGTGATCGAGGCCGAGTTCGGCGCCGGGCACTCGGCGCAGGCGATCTTCGAGCGGGTGGTGCCGGAGGACCGGGAGCGGGTGCGGCAGGCGTTCGAGGCGGCGGTGGCGTCGCGCACGCCGCTCGACACCGTGGCCCGCCAGCGGTCCGACGCGGGCGACGTCGGCCACGTGCGCTTCCGCATGCGCGTCGAGTACGGCGCCGACGGCCAGCCGGTGCGCGCGATCGGCTCGTCGCAGGACGTGACCGACGGGCTCCGGCTCACCGAGGAGCTGGAGGAGCACCGCCGGAACCTCGAGCGGCTGGTGGACGCGCGCACCGCGGAGCTCGCCGAGGCGTATCGGCAGGTCGCGGCGAGCGACGAACGGTTCGCGTTCGCGATGGCCGCGTCGAACGAGGGCATCTGGGACTGGGACCTCGCCAGCGACGAGGTGAACTACTCGCGCGAGTACCTCAACCTGCTCGGATACGAACCGGGGGAGTTCCCGACCTCCGGCGCGGCATGGGGCGAGCACCTGCATCCCGAGGACCGGGAGCGGACGCTGCGCCAGCTGCTGCACGACCTCCGGCGCGACGCGGTGAGCCACATCGAGTTCCGCATCCGGAGGAAGGACGGCACGTACATCTGGGGCCAGACGGTCGGCCGCGTGGTGGAGCGCGCGCCGGACGGGCTCGCCGTGCGCGCGGTCGGCACCTTCCAGGACCTCACGGCGCGGCGCACGGCGGAGCAGGAGCTGCGCAGCGCGAAGGAGGCGGCGGACGAGGCGAACCGCGCCAAGTCGTCCTTCCTCGCGGTGATGAGCCACGAGATCCGGACGCCGCTCAACGGCGTGATCGGGATGGCGGAGATCCTCGCCCAGAGCCCGCTGCCGGTGCGCGAGGCCGACGCGGTGCGCACCATCCGCAACTCGGCGGCGAACCTCCTCACGCTGATCGACGACATCCTCGACTTCTCGAAGATCGAGGCGGGCCGGCTCGACCTCGAGCTGGTGGATGCCGACCTGCACGAGGTGCTCGACGGCGTGGTCGCCGCGCTCGGGCCGGTGGCGGACGCGAAGCACGTGGACCTCGCCCTCTTCATCGCACCCGACGTGCCGCAGCGCATCCGCACCGACGCGACGCGGCTGCGGCAGATCGTGTTCAACCTCTGCGGCAATGCGATCAAGTTCAGCGCCGGCCGCCTCGAGCGGTTCGGCCGCGTGGTGGTGCGCGCCGAGGTCGCGCGGCACGACCCGCTGCGGCTGCGGTTCAGCGTCCGCGACAACGGCATCGGCATCTCGCCCGAGGCGCAGGGCAAGCTCTTCGCGACCTTCGTGCAGGCGGAGGCCTCGACCACGCGCCGCTACGGCGGCACCGGGCTCGGCCTCGCGATCTGCAAGCGCCTCACCGACCTCTTCGGCGGCACGATCGGCGTGACCAGCGTCCCCGGCGAGGGCTCGACCTTCACGGTGGAGATGCCGGCCACCGCCTCCGACGAGCAGCCGACGAGCGCACTCCCCGACCTCACCGGCCTCCCCTGCGTGGTGGTCCGCACCCCCGACGACTTCGGCCGCGCGGACGACATGGCGGCGTACCTGCGGCACGCGCACGCGCGGACCGTCGTGATCGACGGGGCGGAGGAGGCCTTCCGGGTGGCGCAGGGCCAGGGCGACCCGGTCGTCCTGGTGGAGTGGACGCGGATCGGCGACGAGCGGGGCGGCATCCGCCCCGACGCCGACGGCGTGCGCCACCTGCGGATCACGCACGGGCAGCGCCGCACGGCGCGCGTGGTGTCGCCCAACTTCGTGGTGCTCGACCAGCTCGCGGTGCGCGAGGGGAGCTTCCTGCGCGCGGTCGCGATCGCTGCCGGGCGCGCCTCGCCCGAGGTGCACGACCTCGAGGCGGAGGCGCCGCTGGTGGACCCCGACACGCGCCCGATGACGGTCTCGGAGGCGCGCGCCCAGGGTTCGCTCATCCTGGTCGCCGAGGACGACGAGATCAACCAGAAGGTGATCCTGCGCCAGCTCGAGCTCTTGGGCCACGCGGCCGAGGTCGCGGTGGACGGCCAGGAGGCGCTCGCGATGTGGCGGCGCGGCCAGTACGCGATGCTCATCACCGACATGCACATGCCGGAGATGGACGGCTACGCGCTGACCGCCGCGATCCGCGCCGAGGAGGACCCGACGGACCGGCTCCCGATCGTGGCGCTGTCGGCGAACGCGCTGCGCGGCGAGGAGCTGCGCGCCAAGGCGGCCGGCATCGACGAAGTACCTGACCAAGCCGATCCGGCTCAAGGAGCTCAAGCGCGCCATCCGGCACTGGCTGAACGCGGACGAGGCCGGCGGCACCAACCGGAGCGACGCGAGCCCGACCCGCGGCGGCTCGTCGGGCCCGTCGCCGAGCGCGGTGGTCCGGGCAGCGGTCGCGGCGCGCGCGGCCACCATGGGCACGACCACGCCGCATCCGATCCTCGACACCGACATCCTCCGCCGCTACATCGGCGAGGACGAGGAGATCGTCCGCGAGTTCCTCGTCGGGTACCGGGAGTCCGCCGTGACCTACCATCAGAAGCTGATGCAGGCGTACCTGGGCAAGGATTACCAGACGCTGGCCAACGCGGCACATTCCTTCAAGTCGTCGTCGCGCGCGGTCGGTGCACTCGCGCTCGGGGAGCTCTGCTCCGAGGTCGAGTCCGCCGCCAAGCGGCACGACGCGACCGCCCTCGACGCGTACTGTCCGCTCTTCTCGCAGGAGCTGGCGCGCGTGGAGCAGCGGCTCGACGAACTCCTGGCCCCCGCCCCCTGACCGATGCGGATCCTCGTCATCGACGACGACGCCTTCGCCCTCCGGCTCGCCACGCACCAGCTCGGCAAGCTCGGCTTCACGGACGTGACCGCGCTCGCCCGTCCGGAGGACGCGCTCGAGCGGCTGGAGCACGACGTGGCCGAGTTCGACATGGTGCTGCTCGACCTGCAGATGCCGGGGATCGACGGCGTGGAGTTCGTGCGGCACCTCGCGCGGCTGCGCTTCGCCGGGGGCGTCGCGCTGGTGAGCGGCGAGGACGAGCGGATCCTGCAGACCGCGCACCGGCTCGCGCGCGCCCATGACCTCGAGGTGCGTGGCGCGCTGCACAAGCCGATCACTCCCGAGCAGCTCTCGGCGCTCCTCGGGCCGCCCGGCACGGGGCCGCGCCGGTCGCGCGCGGCGCGGAAGACCTACACCGCCGACCGACTCGCCCAGGCGATCGCCGCCGGCGAGCTCGTGAACGTCTACCAGCCGCAGGTCGCACTCGCGACCGGCGAGGTCATCGGCGTCGAGACGCTGGTGCGCTGGCAGCATCCCGACGACGGGATGGTCTTCCCCGACCAGTTCATCCCGCTGGCCGAGGAGCACCGGCTGATCGACGACCTCACGCGCACCGTGCTGGAGCAGGCGGTGGCGCAGGCGCACGAGTGGCAGGGCGCGGGGCTGGCGTTCCACGTCGGCGTGAACGTGTCCATGGACAATCTCGCCGCGCTCGACTTCCCGGACTTCGTGGCGCGCACCCTCGCCCGGCTCGGCACCACCAACCGCGCGCTCGTGCTCGAGGTGACGGAGAGCCGGCTCATGACGAACGCGCTGGCGTCGCTCGACATCGTGGCGCGGCTGCGGCTCAAGCACATCGGGCTCTCGATCGACGACTTCGGGACGGGGCACTCGTCGCTCGCGCAGCTGCGCGACATCCCGTTCGACGAGCTCAAGGTGGACCGGAGCTTCGTGCACGGGGCGGCGGGGAATGCGGCGAGCCGGGCGATCCTCGAGGGGAGCATCTCGATGGCGCGGCACCTGGGGATGCGGGTGGTGGCCGAGGGGGTGGAGGACCGCGCCGACTGGGACCTCCTGCGCCAGCTCGACTGCGACGTGGCGCAAGGGTACTTCATCGCGCGGCCGATGCCGGCGGCGGGACTTCCGGCGTGGCTCGCAGAGTGGGAGGCGCGGCGGGCGGAGCTCGCGGGCTGAACGCGCGGGCGGAACGCGCGGGATGTGCGCACGGGACGCACGCCCCACCGCGACCGCGGCCCCACTGCGCTTGTCGGGCCCCGGGGCAACGGCGTTCCCGGGGCCCGCTGTCCAAGGGGGGCGGCAGTATCTTCCTTACCATCCCCAGCCCTCTCCCGATGCTCCGACGCCTCCTCGCGCTCGTCGCCCTCGCCGTCCCGGCGGTCGGCCACGCCCAGGGCCCGGCCCTGCGCGTCCCGGTCACGGTGGACACGCTCCCCAACGGGCTCACGCTCATCGTCCACGAGGACCACTCGGTCCCGGTGGTGACGACCAACGTCTGGTACCACGTCGGCTCCGGCGACGAACGCGTCGGCCGGACCGGCTTCGCGCATCTCTTCGAGCACCTGATGTTCATGGGCTCGAAGAACGCGCCGTACCCGCAGTTCGACCGCCTGCTCGAGGCTGCCGGCGCCAACAACAACGGTTCCACGACCACCGACCGGACGAACTACTACGAGGAGGGCCCCGCGGGGAGCCTCCCGCTCATGCTCTGGCTCGAGGCCGACCGCCTCGGCTGGATGCTCGAGACGATGGACGCACCCAAGGTGGACCTGCAGCGCGACGTCGTGAAGAACGAGCGCCGGCAGAGCTACGAGAACCAGCCGTACGGGCTCTCGTTCGAGACGATGGCCCCCGCGCTCTATCCCAAGGGCCATCCGTACTCGTGGACGACGATCGGCGCGATGGCCGACCTCTCGGCGGCCTCGCTCGAGGACGTGAAGGACTTCTTCCGCACCTACTACGCACCGAACAACGCGACGATCGTCGTCGCCGGCGACGTGAAGGCCGATTCGGTCCGCGCGCTCGTGCGGACGCTGTTCGCCGAGATCCCGCGCGGGCCGGCGATCACCCGCCCGACGCCGGCGCCGTTCACCGTCCGCGACACGCTGATGGTGCTCGAGGACCGGGTGCAGCTCCCGCGGCTCTACCTGGCATGGCATGCCGTCCCCGAGTTCTCGGCCGATGACGCCGCGCTCGACGTGGCGGCCTACGTGCTCGCCGGCGCGCGCAACGCCCGACTCACGCAGGCGCTCGTCTTCCGCGGCGAGCTCGCGACGAACGCCAGCGCGTTCAACGCGAGCAAGCGGCTCGACGGCGACTTCCAGGTGGTCGCGACGGCGCGCCCCGGCTTCGCGCTCGACACGCTCCGCGCGGTGATCGACGCCGAGCTGCGCACGCTCGCCGCCGGCGGCCCGACGGCGCGCGAGCTCGAGCAGGCGAAGAACGCGATCGAGGCGTCGTTCCTCAACCGCCTCGAGTTCACCTCGGCCAAGGCCGACCAGCTCAACGCGTACTTCTACGCGAAGGGCACGGCGGACTGGTTCCAGCAGGACCTCGACCGCTACCGCCGCGTGACCGCGGCCGACGTGCAGCGCGTGGTGCGGCAGTACCTCCTCGCCGGCCGCGTCACCCTGAGCATCGTGCCGCAGGGGAAGCCGCAGCTCGCCGCCACCCGGAGGATCGTCCAGTGATCACCACCCTCCGTCCGTTCCCCGCCGCGGTCGCCACGGCGGTCGCCAGGGCGGTCGCCGGTGCGCTCGCGCTCGCGTCGCTCGCCGTCGGCGCCCGCAGCGCCGACGCGCAGGCGTTCGACCGCACGCGGCCGCCGGCGCTCGGCGCCGCCGCGCCGCTCGTGGTGCCCACCGTGCATGCCGCCCGGCTCCCCAATGGCCCGGCCCTGCAGGTCGTCGAGCACCGCGAGCTGCCGCTCGTGCAGGTCACGCTCACCATCGCCGGCGGCGGCCGCCTCGACAACGACCGCCCCGGGCTCGCGAGCTTCACCGCGAACCTCCTCGACGAGGGCGCCGGCCGCCGCGACGCGAACGCGCTGCAGGCCGAGCTCGCGTACCTCGGCGCCTCGCTCAGCACGGGGGCGTCGTGGGATGCGATCACCGTCTCGCTGAAGGTCGCGCGGCGGAACCTCGAGCCCGCGCTCGACCTGATGGCCGACGTGGTGCTGCGCCCGACGTTCGACGCCACCGAGGTGCGGCGCCAGCGCGACCTGCGCGCCGCGGGCATCCTGCAGCAGCGCGACCAGCCCGCCTCGCTGGGCGGCCTCGCGCTCGCGCAGGCGATCTTCCCCAAGGGCCATCCCTACCGCCAGTCGCTCGGAGGCGACTCGGCCTCCACCGCGCCGCTCGACTCGGCGATGGTGCGCGACTTCTACGCCGGCGCCTTCCGGCCCGGGCGCGCGACCTTCTACGTCGTCGGCGACCTGGCGACCGCCGAGGCGCAGCAGCTGCTCGCGCGGCGCTTCGGCGGCTGGCGCGCGACGGGGCCCGAGCGGCGCCCGGCCCCGGTCCTCACCGCCGCCGCGCGGCCGCAGGGGCTGCAGGTCATCCTCGTGGACAAGCCCGGCGCCGCGCAGTCCATCGTGACCGTCGGCACCACGGGCGTCGAGCGCACGAGCGCCGACCTCGCCGCGATCGACGTGATGAACACGATCCTCGGCGGCTCCTTCTCGTCGCGCCTCAACACCAACCTCCGCGAGACGAAGGGCTACACCTACGGTGCCAGCTCGGGGTTCGCGTACCGGCCGCTGCCGGGGCCGTTCACGGCGAGCGCCGCAGTGCGCACCGACGTGACCGACTCGTCGCTCGTCGAGCTCTTCAAGGAGCTGCGCGCCATCCGTGACGGGCCGGTCTCCGATGACGAGCTCGCGCGCGCGAAGGCGTACATCACCCTCGGCCTGCCGGGGGACTTCGAGTCCACGTCACAGGTGGCCGGGCAGATGGCGTCGCTCGCGAACTGGAACCTCCCGCTCACCTGGCTGCAGGAGTACGTGCAGCGGATCGAGAAGGTGACCGCCGCCGACGTGCAGCGCGTGGCGCGGCAGTACGTGCCGGCGGAGAACGGCTACGTGATCGTGGTGGGCGACCTCGCGCGGATTCGGGCGGGGATCGAGGCGCTGCGGCTCGGGCCGGTCACCGTGCGCACGGTGGCGGAGCTCGTGCAGCCGTGAGTGCGGTCGCGCCGCTCCGCATCGCGCTCCAGGGCGAGCTCGGGTCCTTCAGCGATGAGGCGATCCAGCAGCTGTGGGGCGGCGATGTGGAGCGGCGTCCCTGCCGCGACCTCGCCGACGTGGCGTCCGCCGTCGCGGCGGGCGAGGCGGACCGCGGCGTCCTCCCGCTGGAGAACACGATCGTCGGGTCGATCGCCGGCGCGCACGACGCGCTGAGCGCCGACGCGCGGCTCGCGGTGGTGGCCGAGACGGTGGTCGCGGTGCGGCACTGCCTGCTGGCGGCGCCCGGCGTCACGCTCGATACGGTGCGGAGCGTGTTCGCGCACCCGGTGGCACTCGCACAGTGCTCGCGCTTCTTCGCCGCGCACCCCGAGGTCGACGTGAGCCCCGCGTACGACACGGCGGGTGCCGCACTCGACGTCGCGCGCGTCGCGGACCCGGCCCTCGCGGTGCTCGCCAGCCGCCGCGCCGCGCAGCGCTACGGGCTGGCGATCCTGCGCGACGACGTCGAGGACCGCGACGACAACCAGACGCGCTTCATCGCGGTCGCCGCGGCGCCGGCGCCGTTGCCGGCCGGCACGCCGGCGCGCACGATGCTGGTGCTCCGCACGAGCGACGATGCCGGCGCGCTGCTGGCCGCGCTCTCGCCCTTCGCGCGGCACGGCACGAGCATCCGCCGGCTCGAGTCGCGCCCGGGCGGCGCGCCGTGGACGTACCGCTTCTTCATCGAGTTCGACCACCAGGCGGGCGACCCGGTGGCGGACACGGTGGTGCGCGAGGTCCTCGCGGCGGCCGCCGAGGGCCGGGCGATCGGGACCTACCCGCGGTGGAACCCCGGGCGGCGCGGCAGCATCGGCTGGCGCGCGATGTCGGGGTGACGCGCGCGACCTACCGCGCGACGTGCTCCGCGGTGATGATCGACTTGAGGCCGCCGCGCACGTTGAAGTCGCCGACGACCTTCAGGCGCCTGGGCTGCGCCGCCGCGACGAGGTCGTCGAGGATGCGGTTCACGACGCGCTCGTAGAAGATGCCGTCGTTGCGGAAGCTCCAGAGGTAGAGCTTGAGGCTCTTCAGCTCGAGGCAGGCCGCGGCCGGCACGTACGTGATGTTGATCGTCGCGAAGTCGGGCGCGCCGCCCTTGAGCAGGGCGAGCTCCGCCGCATCGGACTCCACGCCGCCCAGCGGGCAGAGCGACGTGAACTCCGGCGTCGTCATGAAGATCTCGTAGTCCCGGTCGGGATACGGATTGGGGAACGTCTCGAGCAGTTCGGGCTGCGGCATGTCAGGGTCCGGGACGCGCGCGGCTCAGCCGTCGCGCATCCGCTTCGCGTGGTCCTGCAGGATCCGGCGTTCCTCGTCGGTGAGCCGGTCGATCCCCTCCGCGGAGATCTTGTCGAGGATCGCATCCACGGTCGGCGGGGCCGCCGGGGGCGCCTCGGGCTTGGCGCGCCGGCGCGGCGCGCTGGAGCGGCGCGCGGCCGCGGCGTTGGTGCGCGAGACCACGTCGTCGATCGAGTCGCGGTCCTTCGCGCGCGAGCGCGGCGCGGTGCGTGGCACGGCGCGGGGGAGCTGGTCCTCGGGCGGCTCGTCGGGCAGCGCGGTCACGCCGTCGCGCAGCGTCTCGGCCAGCTGGACCGGCGTGGCGCGGACGAAGAGCCACGCCGTCGCGAGCCCGCCGAGGTGCGCCAGGAACGGCAGCCCGCCGCCATCCCCGCTCCGGAGCCCGACGAGCAGCACCATGGTCCCCACCAGCACGGTGAGCCAGCGGCCGCGCATCTCGAGGCCGCCCGCCGTACCGTGCACGTCGCCGCCCCAGCGCATGGCGTACGCGCCGAGCACCGCGAAGGCCGCTGCGGACGCGCCGAGGAGCACGCCCTCGCTGCCGGTGAGGAGCTGCAGCATCCACGCGCCGAGCCCGGCGAGCCAGAGGAAGGCGAGGTAGCGCCGCGCGCCCCACGCGACCTCGAGCCGGGAGCCGAACAGCGCGATCGCGTACGCATTGAGCAGCAGCAGCGTCAGGTCGCGGTGCACGAGCGGGAAGGTCAGCGTCGTCCACCAGCGTCCCACCTCGAGGTCCTCCCGGTGGAACCCGAGCGCCGCCTGCACGTCGGCGGGGAGCACCACGGTCCACTGGAGGAACTCGACCGCGACGAGCAGCGCCACGACCCACGCCGAGATGCGCGGCAGCCGCGGGAGCGGCGACGCGCCTCGTGCCTCGGGGAGCGGGACGCGGTCGGGCGTCATCGCGTCAGCGGAGCCCGGTCGGCGGCGGGAGCCGGAGCCCCAGCCGCGTGTCGGCGTGCACACCCACGGCCTGCTCGAGCAGCGTCGCCCACCGCCGGTCGAGCACGTTGTACGCGTCGGGCGCCTGGAACGGGTGGATGACCACCTGCGTCGCGGCGCTCACCGCGTGCGCCTCCTGCACCAGCCGTAGCAGCACGGAGTCCGGCGTCTCCTCGCGCGCCGCGAGCACGAGCGCGTGGTCGCGCCCCCCCGCGGCCGCGACGCGGAGCGTCTCGATCGCGCGGTCCGTCGCCGCTTCATTGGAGAGGAACTCGAGCGTCACCTGCACCAGGGCGAGCTGCGGCAGCAGCTCGGCGAGCGCCTCGGGGCGCTGGCCGTCGGTGTCGAGCATCACCGGGATCCTCGGCTTCACCGCCTCGAGCGCGGCGAGCAGGAACGGTACGCTCCCGAGCGGGTCGCGCCCGCCGATCACGATCGAGTGGAAGCTCGAGCGCGAGAGCTGCCGGTCGAGCTCGCGCGCGAGCGCCGGCGCGACGTACATCGTCGCCGTCTCGGCCTCGCCCGCGAACCGCACGAAGAGCTGCCGACGCCCCGCCCAGGGCCCGAGGGACTGCACCCCTGCCGGGACCCCTGCCAGCGCCGCTGCCACCACCGATCCCACGTCGGTCATCGATCCGTTCCCGTTGCCGTTGCCCCGAGCGCGTCGAGCGCGATGCGCTCGCACAACGTCGGGAAGTCCACGCCGTCCGCCTGCGCCGCCTGTGGCACGAGGCTCGTTCCCGTCATGCCCGGCAGCGTGTTCGCCTCCAGGCAGAACAACCGTCCGTCCGGATGCAGGCGGAAGTCGATCCGCGCGCATCCCCGCAGCTTGAGCGCCTCGTACGCGCGCCGCGCCAGCCGCTGCGTCTCGTCCCGCACCGCCGGCGGCAGGTCCGCGGGGAACACCTCCTCCGCCATCCCCGCCGTGTACTTGCACTCGTAGTCGTAAATCTCGTGCTTCGGGATGATCTCGCCAACCGGCATCACCCAGTCCCCGAGGATCCCGACCGTCAGTTCCCGCCCGGGAACATACGTCTCCAGCATGACCTCGTCATCGTGGCGGAACGCGAGCGCGACCGCCTCGGACAGCGCCTGCGTCGCTTTCACGATGGAGAGCCCCACGGTGGACCCCTGCTTGGAGGGCTTCACCACCAGCGGCAGGCCGAGCGCCCCGGCCATCTCCTCGGCGAACGGCGTGGTCCGCCATGGCCACCGGTCGCCCGGCCGGAGCATCCGCCAGTCCGCGGTCGGCACACCGGCCGCCCGGAAGACGATCTTGGACAGGTCCTTGTCCATCGCGAGCGCGCTCGCGAGGTGCCCGCTGCCGGTGTAGCGCACGCCCGCGAGGTCGAACATCGCCTGGATGGTGCCGTCCTCGCCGGCCCCGCCGTGCAGCGCCATCCACACGACGTCCGCGGCGCGCGCGGCCGGCAGCACGGCGAACGCATCGCCGGCCGGGTCGGCCTCGGTGACGGCGTGCCCCTTCGCGCGCAGCGCGGCGGCCACGCGGCCGCCGCTCGAGAGCGAGACCTCGCGCTCGGCCGAATCACCGCCCTGGAGGAGGAGGATCTTCAGCGGGGCCATCAGCGCGCCATCACGTACTGCAGCAGGTCCGACCGCGTCAGGATCCCCTGCACCGTGCCGTGGTCGCGCACGAGCACCGCCGGGTTGTTGCGGCCGAGGAGCTTCACGGCGGCGTCCACCGCCATCGGTGCGTCCACCACCGGGAACGGGCCGTCCATCACGTCGCTCACCGTGCGCTCGAGCACCTTGGTGTCCTCGAGCCCGCGCACGCTCAGCACGCTCTCGCTCACCGAGCCGACGCAGCTCGGCCCGTCCATCACCGGCAGCTGCGAGACGTTGTGGAGGCTCATCAGGCCGAGCGCCTGGCGCACCGACATCCCCGGTGCCGCGCTGACGAGGGCCGGGATGTCCCCGCCCTTCATCGCGAGCAGCTGGCCGAGGGTCATCTTCTCGGGATCGAGCAGCTGGTTCTCGCGCATCCACTCGTCGTTGAAGAGCTTCGAGAGGTAGCGCTCGCCGGTGTCGCAGAGCACGGTGACGACGCAGGCGTCGGGGTCATTGATGCGGCGCGCGACGTTGAGCGCGGCGTGGGCGATCATCCCGGCCGAGCCGCCGACGAAGAGCCCTTCCTCACGCGTGAGCCGGCGCGCCATCGCGAAGGCATCGCGGTCGCTCACCGACTGGTACTCGTCGATCACCGAGAGGTCGAGCGCGCCCGGCACCTTGTCCTGGCCGACGCCCTCCACCTTGTACGGCGCACCCTGCGGCTTGTTCGCGCCGTTGGAGCGCCACACCTCGGCGAGGATCGAGCCCACCGGGTCGGCGCCGACGATCTGCACCTTGGGGTTCCGTTCCTTCAGGTACTTCCCGGTGCCGCTGATCGTGCCACCCGTGCCCGCACCGGCGACGAAGTGGGTGATCCGGCCGCCCGTCTGCTCCCAGAGCTCCGGCCCCGTCGTCTCGTAGTGCGCCTGCGGGTTCGTCATGTTGTAGAACTGGTTGGCGAGCACCGCATTGGGGGTCTCGCCCGCGATCCGCTTCGCCATGGACGTGTAGCTGTCCGGGTGCTCCGGCGGGACCGCGGTCGGCGTGATGATCACCTCGGCGCCGAACGCCTTGAGGAGCCGCACCTTCTCCTGGCTCATCTTGTCCGGCATCGTGAAGATGCACTTGTAGCCCTTGAGCGCGGCCGCGATCGCGAGCCCCACGCCGGTGTTGCCGCTCGTCGCCTCGACGACCGTGCCGCCCGGCTTGAGCTGCCCCGTGCGCTCGAACTCGGCGATGATCGGCAGGCCGATGCGGTCCTTCACCGACCCGCCCGGATTGAAGAACTCGGCCTTGCCGTAGACCGGCGTCCGGAAGCCCTGCGTCACCCGCGTGAGGCGGATGAGCGGCGTCCAGGCGATGGTCTCGAGGACGTTCGCGTACGGCTGGCGGTGGCGGGGATGGTCGGTCATGGGAGGGAGGGGGGAGGGGCCTGGCGCCAATCTACCGCCGAGCCCGCGCCTCGGCCGACAGGTCGGCGAGGAGCGCGAGCGCCTGCAGCGGCGTGAGCGTGTCGGGGTCGAGGTCCTGCAGCCGTGCGACGAGCGGGTCGGGCACGGCGAAGAGCGCGAGCTGGTCCGCCGGCGCGGCGGCGCCCCCGGCCGGCGTCGCCCGGCGCGCACCGGGCCGGCCGCCGAGCGCGGGCACGAGCTGCTCCCCCTCGAGGACCCGGAGCAGCGCGCGTGCCCGCGCGATGACCGGCGCGGGCAGCCCGGCGAGCCGCCCGACCTCGATGCCGTAGGAACGGTCGGCGCCGCCCGGCTTGAGGCGGTGGAGGAAGAGGATCCGTTCGCCGGCCTCCTGCACCGCCACATTATAGTTGCGCACCGATACGAATTCGTCGGCGAGCTGGGTGAGCTCGTGGTAGTGCGTCGCGAAGACCGTCTTGCAGCCGACGCGCTCGTGGAGGTGCTCGCTCACCGCCCAGGCGATGGAGAGGCCGTCCCAGGTCGCCGTGCCGCGGCCGATCTCGTCGAGCAGCACGAGGCTCTGCGCGGTGGCGGTGTGCAGGATCGCGCTCGTCTCGGCCATCTCCACCATGAAGGTGGACTGGCCGCGCACGAGGTTGTCGCTCGCGCCGACGCGGGTGAAGACGCGGTCGGCGACGCCGACGCGCGCCGCGGCGGCGGGGACGTAGCTCCCCATCTGCGCCATCAGCACCAGGAGCCCGATCTGGCGGAGGATCGTGCTCTTGCCGGCCATGTTGGGGCCGGTGAGGATGATCATCCGCGCGTCGGGCGTGAGCGTGACGTCGTTCGGGACGAACTGGTCGCGCGGCATCATCCGTTCGACCACCGGGTGGCGGCCGCGCACGATCTCGAGCGCCGGGCCGTCGTCCACCACGGGGCGCACGTACCCCTCGCGCGCCGCGACCTCGGCGAGCGCGGCCAGCACGTCGCCCTCGGCGCAGCGCCGGGCGATCGCCTGGAGCCGCGCCACCTGGGCGCCGGTGCGCGCGCGCAGCGCCTCGAAGAGCTCGCGCTCCAGCGCCTCCATGCGCTCGGTCGCGTGGAGCACCTTCTCCTCGAACTCCTTCAGCGCCGGCGTGATGTAGCGCTCGGCGCCGGTGAGCGTCTGCCGCCGCTGGTAGTCGGCGGGGACGCTGCCGCGGTGCGCGTTGGTGATCTCGATGTAGTAGCCGAAGACGCGATTGTACCCGACCTTGAGCGACGCGATGCCGGTGCGCGTGCGCTCCTCGGCCTGCAGCGCCGCGATCGCGTCCTTGCCGCCGGTGGCGATGGCCCGCAGCTCGTCGAGCGGCGCGCTGACGCCGGGGGCGATGGTCTCGCCGTCGCCGAACGCGATCGGCGGCCGCGCGACGAGCGTGGCCTGGATCTCCGCGGCGAGCGGGGCCGCGTCGTCCCATCCGTCGGCGAGCGCGCGCAACGCGCCGTCGAGCCGCGTGCGGCGCAGCGCGGCGATCACCTCGGGCAGCCGGGCGAGCGAGTCGCCGAGGGCGCGGAGGTCGCGCGGCGTCGCACGGCCGGCGGCGGTACGGCCGGCGAGGCGCTCCACGTCGCGCACGCCGTCGAGCGCCTCGCGCAGCGCGGCGCGGGCGAGCGCGTCGTCGAAGAGCGCCGTGACGGCATCGAGCCGCGCGGTGATCGCCGCGACGTCGGTCAGCGGCGCGAGGATCCATTGGCGCAGCAGCCGCGCGCCCATCGGCGTCGCGGTGCGGTCGAGCACGCCGAGGAGCGTGCCGCTGGTGTCGTCGCGCGCCCGGAGCGACTCGACGAGCTCGAGGTTGCGGCGCGTCATCTCGTCGAGCGGCATCGTGCCGCCCGGGCGCTCGACGACGGGACGCGCGAGGTGCGGGAGCCCGCCCGGCTGCAGCTCCTTGAGGTAGCGGAGCAGCGCGCCGGCCGCGCCGGTGGCGACCGCGTCCGCCGCGCCGATGCCGAAGCCCTCGAGCGACCGCACCGCGAACTGCTGCGCGAGCGCGTCCTCGGCGAGCGCCGGCTCGAACTCCCAGCCCTCGCGTGTGGTGACGAGCGCACCGGCGAGGCCCGCGAGCGTCTCGGCGGCGCCGTCCCCACCCGCCGGCACGAGTACCTCGCGCGGCGCGAGGCGCGCGAGTGCGGCGTCCGCATCGCGTCGCGCGCAGCGCACGAGGCGCAGTTCGCCGGTGGAGAGGTCGGCCGCGGCGATGCCGACCTCGTCGCCGGCCGCGCGCACGGCACAGAGCCAGTTGTTGCGGCCGGTGTCGAGGAGGTCGTCGCTGAACGCCGCGCCCGGGGTCACCGTCTCGATGACGGCGCGCTTCACGATCCCCTTCGCGAGCTTCGGGTCCTCCACCTGCTCGCAGATCGCGACGCGATGGCCCTGCTGCACGAGGCGGCGCAGGTACTCGGAGGCCGCCTTCACCGGCACGCCGGCGAGCGGCACCTCGGTGGCGCCGCCGTTGTTCCGCGAGGTGAGCGTGAGGTCGAGCGCGCGCGCGGCGACCTCGGCGTCCTCGTAGAACATCTCGTAGAAGTCGCCCATCCGGAAGAACAGGATCGCGTGCGGATGCCGCGCCTTGATCTCCCGGTATTGCGCCATCAGCGGCGTCGCCGTCGCCCCACTCACCCGCGCGGGACCTCGACCAGGAAGGCGGCGCTCTTCTCGCGGGTCTTGTAGCGCTCGAGCGCGGCGGTGGCGGCCGCGCGCGTCGGGAAGAGGCCGACGCGCACGCGATACGGCGCGGCGGTCCCGTCCACGCGGGCGTCGTAGCCGCGGTCGCGCAGCTTCCGCACGAGGGCCTCGGCTTCGCTGCGCGTGCTCATCGCGGCGACCTGCACGGACCACATCGGGGCGCCGTTCGACGCGCGGGGAGCCGGGCGTTCGGGCGGGCGGGCGGTGTCGCGGGCGGGCCTGGTCGTCGCGGCGGGTGTCGGTGCGCTCGGCGGCGCGGTCGGTGGCGCGGCGGGCATCGCTGGGGTGACGCTCGGGTCAAGGCAGCCGCGCAGGAGGAAATCGTACTGGTTCTCCAGCTCGATCGCGCCGGCGGCGACGCGGTCCCGGCCGTCGCGCAGCACGCGGCACCCGGCATCGCGGTCGCCCCGCTCGATCAGGATGCGCCCGTGCCAGAGCGCCGCCTCGGCGCGCGCCGGCGCATCCGGTGCCTCGCGCGCGAGCCGTTCGAGGTAGCGGATCGCCGCCTCGCGGTCGCCGCGGGCCAGCTCCCCCTGCGCGAGCCGGAGCATCGCGTCGCCCGCCCGGGCGGACCGGTCATGCTCGAGCATGATGCGCAGGAAGTCGCGCTGCGCGGCGTCCCAGTTCTCGGCGAGCATCGCGCGCCAGTAGAGCGCCTCGGCCTCCTCCGGCGACCCCGGCTCCGCGGCATTGAGCATCGAATCGGCCAGCGCACGGCCCTCGGTGCCCTGCCCGTCATTGACGAGCCGTTGCGCGCGGCGGAAGACCGCCTGCGCGGAGTCCGCCCGCGTGACCGGCGCGCCCTGCGCGCGCGCCGGACGTGGATCGCCGGCGAGCAGCGCGCCGGCGAGGGTCACGGTCAACGCACCGGCCGCGGCACGCCGCACGATGCGCCGCGCCATGCGGCGGGCGATCCTCCCACGGTCCATCACGCGGCCCTCCGTCGCGCCGCCGTCGGCGTGATCGCCAGCAGCAGCGAGGTGATGATCTGCGCCTCGCTCGACACCTTCGTGTCCTTGAGCGCCGCGTCGGCGGCGAGCAGGTGCGGCAGCGCGCGGTCCACGTCGGCCGCGGTCCATTTGGGGACCGCGCGCGCCCAGCACTTCACCGCATCGCCCCACGGGCGGCCGGTGTACACGCTGCCGCCTTCCTTGAGCAGGTTGAAGAACTCCGACTCCATTCGGGACTGCGCGAGGCCTCGTGCCTTGGCGGCCACGCCCCAGCCGATCGCGAGGGTCTGCGCCGCGAGGGCGAGCACGACCACGACGCCCGACATCTTCGGCTGCGACAGCACCTCCTCGACCAGCGCCACCGCCTGCGTCGTTTCGCGCGCGGCCGCGTGGTCGAGCAGGTCGGCGAGCGTGTGGCCGGGCCGCACGCCGGTGACCGCCTTCACCGCGTCCACGCCGATCGGTCCGCCATCGGCGTAGGCGCTCAGCTTCTGCAGCTCGCCGGCGAGCAACGCCAGGTCGTTGCCGCCGTAGGTGGCCAGGAGCGCGGCCGCCTCCGGGGCGATCGTCGTGCCGTTGGCCGTCTGCGCCTGGTGCGCGATCCACTGCAGCAGTTCGTCATCCGAGAGCGCGCGGAACTCGACGCTGCTCGCGGCCTTGAGCCAGTCCGCATCCGGCTTCGTCCCGCCGGGGACCACGAGCACGAGGCAGGTGTCGCTCGCGGGCGAGGCGAGATAGCGCTCCAGCCGCTCGGTCGCCGGCTTCTTCATCGCATCGGGCTCGCGCAGGATCACCACGCGGCGCTCGGCGAGCATCGGCAGCGCCTCGAGCGCACCGGACAGGCGGGCCGCGTCACATTCGGCGCCCCGCAACTGCTCGAGATTGAAGTCCCGCACGGAGGGATCGAGCGCGCGCGCGATCAGCGCCCGGACCTTCTCCTCCTTCAGGTAGTCATCCGTGCCGTGGAACAGGTAGACGGGGTCCAGCCGCCCGGTCTCGAGCGCGACCTTGAACGCCTTCATCGTCACGGGTGCCATACGGCGGGAATATAGCGGTCCGCGGGGCCCCGGATTCCGCAGCGACGGGCGTCGCGACGGGCGTCGCGATCGGCGTCGTGGCACGCGTCCCGAGGGCGCGGAGCGCGCGCCGGAGCTTGGGCGACGGACGGAGCGGCGGCAGGTGTCGGGCGAGCAACAGCCCCGCGCGGACCTGACGGTCGTAGGTGGCGCACGCGGGACAGGCGTCGGCGTGGGCCCGCATCGCCTCGGCGCGCGAGGGATCGAGGGCGGCGTCGAGCCAGGAGAGCTGCTGGGAGCGGAACTCGGGACAGCGCATCGGTGGGGACCGGGCCGGTGGGGGTGGCCGGAAAACGAAACGCCCCCCCGGTACCCCGGGAGGACGTTCCGCGTTCCGGCCTGCGCTCCTTCGGAGGTCCCACCCCCCTTCACGAGGCGTTACTGCAGGGCCGGCTCGATGATCTCGGCGAACGAGCTCCGCGCCCGGTTCAGGCGCGACTTCACGGTGCCGAGGTTGCAATGCGTGATCTCGGCGATCTCCTCGTACGACCGCCCCTCCAGCTCGCGGAGGACGAAGACCTCGCGGTGATGCTGCGGCAGCTGGGCGACCGTCTGCTCGACGAGCGAGCGGATGTGCCGCTTGCGGAAGAGGTCGTCCGGGCGCGACTGCGTGTCCTCGAACTCCAGCGGACGCTCCTCGTCCTCCCAGCCGGAGGTCATGGTCTGGAAGAGCACGACCGGATTCCGCGAGCGGTTGCGGAGCTCGTTCTTCGCCAGGTTGGAGGCGATGGTATAGATCCAGGTCGAGAACTTCTTCGACCGGTCGAAGCGGGCCAGATGCCGGTGGACGCGGATGAAGACCTCCTGCACGAGGTCCTCGGCGCGCTCCCGATCGCCGACCGTCCGGTAGATGAAGTTGAGGAGCCGGGCCTGGTAGCGGTCGACGAGCGCCTCAAAGGCACGCGGCTGACCGGCCAAGTATTCGCTCACCAACGCGCCATCATCTAGCGCCTTGAGGTTCTCGAGCGGGATGAACTGCAGGCGCTTCGCGGTCGACTTCACAGCGGCGGTCCCCATGTGCTCCTCCGTCGTTCTGGAGTACGGTGGCCAATCCCCGCTCGATAGTGGAGCATCGGGCGTGCCACCGCGCACACGGGCATAAGTCGTTGATTTACAACGCTTTAATCACTTCCTAATGTCGTCAGATGTCCCGCTTTTCGGAGACACGCGTCCTCTATAGAGGACGACCTCGGCTGTCACCGCCCTGCCCGGAACCCCGCGGCGAAGAGGATCCCGATCATCGTCTTCGCGTCGGTGATCTCGCCGGCCTCGATCTTCGCGAGCGCCTCCCGGAGGGACATCGGCACGACTTCGATGAACTCGTCCGCTTCGTGCGCGGTCGCGCCGCGCGTGAGTCCGCTCGCCAGGAAGATGTGGATCTTCTCGTTGGTGAAGCCCGGTGTGGTCCAGAAGGCCGTGAGGTGCTCCATGGTCGCTGCGGTGCAGCCGGTCTCCTCGAGGAGCTCACGGTGCGCGCAGGTGAGCGGGGCCTCGTCGGGCTCGAGCCGGCCGGCCGGGATCTCATACAGGTGTCCGCCGGTCGCGTAGCGGTACTGCCGGATGAGGAGCAGCTGTGGATCGTCGCCGCGCGGGTCGCTGAGGAACGGCACCACCGCCGACGCGCCCGGGTGGTGGATGAGCACCTGCTCGCCGACCGATCCGTCGGGATAGCGTACCTGGTCGAGGTGTGCATCGAGGAAGCGGTGCTGCCAGATGCGGTGGCCGTCCACGCGGCCGAGGGACTCGCTCATCGGGGCTCCGAGGGATCGTCGTCGCTGGTGACGCACTGCACGGGGCCGCGCCCGAGCGCGGCGAGTCCGTCGCGCACGATCGCCGGGTCCCCGACCGCGAGCACGAGCAGGCGCGCCGGATCGAGGTGAGCGCGCGCGGCGGCGTGCACCGCGTCCGCGGTCACCGCGCGCACGCGCTCGCGGTAGGTCGCGAACCAGTCCGCGGGCAGCGCGAACATCGTGGCCGCGGCGAGCGCACCGGCCACCGCGGCGGTCGTCTCGTAGCGGATCGGGAAGACGCCGGCGAGGTAGTCGGTCGCGAGCGTCATCTCGTCGGCCGTCGGCGGCGCGGCGCGCATCGCATCGATCTCCTTCAGGATCTCCTCGACCGCGCGCGCCGTGACGTCGCTGCGCACGGCGGTGCTGACGACGAACGGCCCCGCGCCCCGGCGCCAGTCGAACGCCGACGACGCGCCGTACGTGAAGGCGTGCCGCTCCCGGAGGTTCAGGTTGATGCGCGACGAGAAGAATCCGCCGAGGAGGCCGTTCATCACGACGATCGGCAGGTGGTCGGGATGCGCGCGGGGCACGCCGACGTGGCCGACGCGGAGCTCCGATTGCGGCGCCTCGGACTTCTCGACGACGATCACGCGTCCGCCGGCCGCGGCGGCGGCCGCGGGCGCCATCACCGCAGGCCGGCTCCCGCCGCGCCAGGCGCCGAACTCCCGCGCAGCGGCGGCGAGCGCCGCATCCTCGGTGAGGTCGCCGACGAGCACGAGCGTGGTCGTGGCGGGTCCGTAGTGCGCGGCGTGGAAGGCCTGCACGGCCGCGGCGTCGAGCGCCGCGACGCTCGTCGCCGTGCCGCCGGCATCGCGCGCGTAGCGGTGCGTCGGTGCGTAGAGGAATCCCGTGAAGCGCTCGTCGGCGAGGCCGCGCGGCTCGGCCAGCTGCTGCGCGAGCTCGGCGAGCCGCTCATCGCGCCGGCGTACCACGTCGGCGGCGGGGAACGCGGGCCCCTGCAGCACGGTGGCGAAGAGGGCGAAGGCCTCGTCGAAGCGCGAGCGCGTGACCGTGAGCCGCGCGAGGCTGGCGTCCCAGTCGGCCGAGCCCTCGAACACCGTGCCCAGCCGCTCGAAGGCCGCGGCGAGCGCCGCCCCGTCGAGGCCGCCCGCCCCCTCGGCGAGCGTGCGCGCGGTCAGCGCCGCGATCCCCTCCTGCCCGGCAGCTTCGGTCGCGGCGCCCGCATCCACCAGCGCGAGCGCCGTCACGAGCGGCAGCCGCGGCATCGGCGCGACGAGCACGGTCAGGCCGTTCGGGAGCACATGGCGGTGGACCGTCGGGAACTCATACGGCCGCGCCGCAGCCGCCGAGGGGCGCGGGAGCGCGGCGGGCATCACCCGGACGTCGACGCTCACGCGGCCTCCGCCGCCGCGGGGCGCGGCACATAGAGGAGCGACGCACGGTTGTCGGGCCCGAGCAGCGTGCCCGCGCATGCCTCGAGCGCCTCGACCGTGACCGCGGCATGGCGCGCGTGCTCGTCGTTGACGAGCGCCGGGTCCCCTCTATAAGTAGCGAACTGAGACAATTTATCGGCGCGCGCGCCGACGGTCTGCAGCCCGGACACCCACGAAGTCTCCAGCAGGGCGAGCGCCCGCTCGCGGTCGGCCGCGGGCACGCCGGCGGTCCGCAGGCGGTCGATCTCGGCGACGACCGCCGCCTCGAGCCGCGCCGCCGGCACGCCCGGACGTGCCGTGACATCGCACACCAGGAGGTCGCTCCCCTTCGACAGGTCGAACGTGAAGGCGGTCGCGTCCGACGCGAGCTGCTGCTCGCGCACCAGCGCCCGTTGGAGCCGGCTCCCCTCGCCGGTCCCCAGCACGGCGCCGAGGAGGCTCGCGGCGTACCAGTCCGGCGCGCCGGCCGGGGGGATGCGGAAGGCGAGGAAGAGCCGCGGCGCGACCACCGCATCCTCCACCTCGTCGCGCAACCACCGGCCGAACGTCGGCGGCAGCGCCATCGGCGGCAGCGGCGGGCGCCCCGCCCCGCGCGGGATCGGCCCGAAGTGCCGTGCGACCATCGCGTGCGCCCCGTGCGGGTCGAAGTCGCCGCAGATCGTCAGCACCGCGTTGTCCGGCGTGTAGTACGTGCGGAAGAACTCGGCGACGTCCTCGAGGCTCGCCGCGCTCAGGTCCTCCATGGACCCGATGAGCGAGTGGTGGAACGGGTGCGCCGGCGGGAAGCAGAGCGCCGGCAGGCGCTCCCACCAGGTGCCGTACGGCTGGTTGTCCACCGACCAGC
>JAIBBJ010000070.1 GCA_019694735.1 Gemmatimonadaceae bacterium
CGCCCGCGGGCGTGCCGCCGGTGCCGCCGGCCCGGGCGACTCCGGCGGGCCTCCCGGTCCCGCCGGCGCGCGCCACCGCGGCGGGCTTGCCGGTGCCCCCGTCGCCCGCGCCTCCGCCGCCACGGACGGCGGCCGCCTCGAGTGCGCCGGAGCCCTCGGCGCCGATCGTGGAGGCGCCGTCCGCGTCACCGAAGCCGGCCGCCCCGATGGTGGGCAGCCCGTCGTTCGACGAACTGGCCTTCCTGAACTCGGTGGTCGGACGCGTCTCCATGCCGCAGAAGCAGGAGGACGCTCCGTCGCCGCGGCCCAGCGGGGCCGTCCCGCAGCCGCCCCAACCGCCGGCGCGCGGCACGACGAACGTCAAGTCGGCGGACGTGGAGCCGAACTCGGCGCCGTCGGGGCCGCTCGGCCGTCCGACACCACGGACGTCGCAGGCGATCAAGACCCTGAAGTGCCAGGAGTGCGGGACGCTCAATTATCCCACGGAGTGGTACTGCGAGCGCTGTGGGGGCGAGCTGGCGGCCCTCTGATCGTGGGCGCGCGCGGCCCCGAGCTCCGGAAAATCGAACGGGCGGCCCCGAGGGGCCGCCCGACTCGTTCCCGGCTGACGCGAGGGCTACTTCGTCTTCGCGAGCTTCGACTTCTGCCGCGCCGCCGCGTTGCGGTGGATCAGCCCCTTGCGGGCCGCGCGGTCGAGGAGCTGCGTCGCCTTCTTCTTCTCGGCGGGGCTCGACGTCGCGCTCTTCGCGGTCTTGAGGGCGGTCCGGAGCGCCGCACGCTGCGACCGGTTGCGAGCGGTCGCTGCCTTGGCCTTGCGCATGTTCTTCTTCGCGGACGCGATTCTCGGCACTGACTCGATCTCCAGAGGGTATTGGCCGGACGCTCCTGCGGCGCCCGTAGCTCGGGAAGCCTAGGGGTGAAAGACCCGTAAGTCAAGGGACGACGGTGCTTTGACTCTCGCCCGGCCGGGGTCTACCTTACGGCCCGACTGCCCGTGACGGGCCTCACTCCAGCCGCGCCGCGCTTGTCCTCGTTCGCTGCAACCCACCGTCCCTCGGCGCCCCGATGACCGCGGTCGAGCCCCAGCCGACCGACGCGTCGTTCGTCGTCGACATCAACGGATTCAACGGTCCCCTGGACCTGCTGCTCTCGCTGATCCGCGACGAGCAGCTCGACATCTACGACATCCCCGTCGCGCGCATCTGCGAGCAATTCCTCTCGCGGATGCACGAGCTCAAGCTCAACGAGGCGGCGGAATACCTCGAGATGGCTGCGCGGCTCATCCGCATCAAGGCGCAGATGCTGCTGCCGCGGAAGGAGGGCGACGAGGGGTGGGAGGATCCCCGCGCCGAACTGGTGCGGCGGCTCCTTGAGTACCAGCAGATGCGTGAGGTGGTGGACGTGCTGGAGAAGCTCGGCGAGGACCGCCGGAGCCGCTTCGGCCGGGCCTACACGCAGCAGCCGGCGGCTCCCCCGCCGGCGCCGCTCGCCCTCTCCCTGTCCGACCTGCTCGTCGCGGTGGACCGCGTGCTCCGCGCGGCGCGGAAGCCGACGGTGCACGAGGTGGTGCCGCGGGCCCTCGACGTGGATGGCGCCATCACGACCGTGCGGCAGGTCCTCGCGCTGCGTGCCCAGGCGCGCTGGCGCGACGTCGTCCGGCACGATGCCGAGCCGTGGGAGGTCCTGTCGGCCCTCCTCGCCCTGCTCGAGCTCGCGAAGCGCAGCGAGCTCCACCTGACCCAAGATCGTCCGTTCGCGGACGTGGAGATCCGTCGTGAACTCGCTGGCGAAGCTGCTTGAGGCCGCGCTCTTCGCGAGCCCTCGTCCGATCCCGACCGAGGAGCTCGCCGCGCTCGAACCCGAGGCCTCGCCGGCTGCGTTGCAGGCGGCACTCGACGAGCTGCGGGAGCACTACGATGTGGACGGCCACGGGGTCGCCTTGGTGGACGTGGGCGGCGGCTGGCAGGTCCTGACCCGTCCGGAGTACACCGAGGCGATCGAGCGGGCGCAGCTCGCCGCGCGACCGCAGCGCCTCTCGGCGGCGGCGCTCGAGACGCTGGCGATCATCGCGTACCGCCAACCGATCGGCCGGGCCGAGGTAGCGGAGATCCGCGGCGTGGACGCGGGGGCGATCATCAAGTCGCTGCACGAACGGGGCCTCATCGATGTCGTCGGCCGCGCCGAGGGGCTCGGACGGCCGCTGCTGTACGGCACGACGCCGCACTTCCTCGAGCAGTTCGGCCTGCGGCACCTCGAAGAGTTGCCCCGCGTCGACGAGCTCGCGATCGCGCTGCGGAAGCCCGGGCAGGCGGAGGCCGAGGCCGAGCCCGCGCTGCCGGGGTCGCCGGTCGAAGGTGTGCCCGCGAGTGCTTCGCCCGACGGCGGTGCGGAGGTCGCGTCGGCGACGGTCGTGGAGGCCGAGACCGCCGTGGCGCTGGAGGAGCCCCCGACGCCCGGCGCCGCCGACGAGGCTGCGGAGGGGGCATGAGCGACGAGGCGATGCGGATCCACCGGGCCCTCGCCCGCGCAGGGATCGCGTCGCGGCGGAAGGCCGAGGAGCTCGTCGCTGCCGGCCGCGTCCGGGTGAACGGGGTCGTCGCCCGCACCGGGCAGAGCGTCGACCCGGCGCGGGACGCCATCACGGTCGACGGCCGGCCGGTCGTGCAGCCGAAGGCCGCGAGCTGGTACGTCCTCCACAAGCCGAGCGGGGTACTCACCACACGGTCCGACCCGGACGGGCGGCCGACCGTGTTCGAACTGGTGCCCGCCGATCCTGGGCTGACGTACGTCGGGCGCCTCGACTACATGACCGAGGGCGTGCTCCTGCTGACCACCGACGGCGATGCCGCGCATCGGCTCACGCATCCCAGCTCCGGCGTGCCGCGTCGGTACGTCGCCACCGTCCGCGGGGCGGTGAAGGCCGCGGCGCAGGCGATCCGCGCCGGCGTCGAACTCGAGGACGGACTCGCGCAACCCGAGGAGGTGACGGTGACGCCGTCCCCGGCCGTGCCGCGCGCGTTCGAACTCTCGCTCACCATCCGCGAGGGCCGGACCCGCGAGGTCCGGCGGCTCTGCGAGGCCGTCGGTCTCGAGGTGCTCCGCCTCGTGCGCACGTCGTTCGGCCCTGTCACGCTCGGCGCGCTCGCGCCCGGGGCCTCCCGCCCGCTCACGGCCCGCGAGCGCGACCTGCTCCTGGCCCTGACCCACTCCGAGACCCGCTGATGACGCCGTCGCGCCTCCCGCAGGACATCCTCGACCAGGTCTCGCAGCGCGTCGTGGGGCAGCAGGCGATGGTCGAGCGCCTGCTCATCGCGCTGCTCACCGGCGGTCACGTACTCCTCGAGGGCGTCCCCGGCCTCGCGAAGACCCTCACCGTGCGCACGCTCGCCGAGACGGTGCGCACGACCTTCAGCCGCATCCAGTTCACGCCGGACCTGCTGCCGGCCGACGTCATCGGCACGCAGGTCTTCGACCAGGCGACCGCCACCTTCTCGGTGAAGCAGGGGCCGATCTTCGCGAACATCGTGCTCGCCGACGAGATCAACCGCGCGCCGGCGAAGGTGCAGGCGGCGCTCCTCGAGGCGATGCAGGAGAAGCAGGTCACGATCGGCGGCACCAGCTTCGTGCTGGAGGAGCCGTTCCTCGTGCTCGCGACGCAGAATCCGATCGAGCAGGAGGGGACGTACCCGCTCCCCGAGGCGCAGGTGGACCGCTTCATGCTCAAGCTGCGGGTCGGCTACCCCACCCGCGACGAGGAGCGCGAGATCATGCGGCGCATGGCCGGGGGCGAGGCGATCCCGGTGCAGCCCGTCGCGGGGCCGGAGGAGCTGCTCGCGGCGCGCCGGCAGATCGCGGCGCTCTACCTGGACCCGAAGCTCGGCGACTACATCGTGGATCTCATCCACGCGACGCGCGCGCCGAAGGACGCCGGGCTCGCCGACCTGGTGCCGCTCGTCGAGTACGGCGCGAGTCCGCGGGCGACGATCGCGCTCGCCCAGGCGGCGCGCGCGCACGCGTACCTGCGCGGCCGCGAGTTCGTCTCCCCGGACGACGTGAAGGCCATGGCCCCCGACGTGCTGCGGCACCGCGTGCTGCTGTCGTTCGAGGCCGAGGCCGAGAACGTCTCGAGCGACGAGGTGATCGGCCGGATCCTCGCCGCGGTCCCCGCGCCGTGACGGCGCCGGCCGCTCCCGGTCGGGCGGAGCGGCGCGGCGGCCGCGCGGTCCCCGCCGAGATCCTGCGGCAGGTGAAGCGCATCGAGCTGCGCACCCGCGGCCTCGTGAACTCGCGCTTCACCGGCGAGTACCACTCCGTCTTCAAGGGGATGGGGATGGAGTTCGCCGAGGTGCGCGAGTACCAGCCCGGGGACGAGGTGCGCACGATCGACTGGAACGTGTCGGCGCGGATGCGGCGGCTCTTCGTCAAGCGCTACGTCGAGGAGCGCGAGCTCACGGTGCTGCTCATCGTGGACTGCTCCGGCTCGAGTCGCGGCGGGGCGGGCGTGCGTGACAAGCAGGGCGTCGCGGCGGAGCTCGCAGCGGTGCTCGCCCTCACCGCCACCCGCAACAACGACCGCGTCGGCCTGCTCCTCCATTCCGACCGCGTCGAACACGTGGTGCCGCCGCGGAAGGGGCGCCGGCACGCGTTGCGGATGGTGCGCGACGTGCTCGCGTGGCCGTCCACCTCGCGTGGCACCGACCTCGGTGCCGCGATGGATTACGCGGCGCGGCTGCTCGCGCACCGCGCGATCGTGTTCGTGCTCTCCGACTTCGTGAGCCCGGCCCTGGAGCAGCCGCTGACCCGGCTCTCGCAGCGGCATGACGTCGTGGCGGTCGTGCTGGACGACCCGGCCGAACGGGTCCTCCCGGACGCCGGCGTCGCGCGGCTGCGGGATGCGGAGACGGGACGGCTGGTGGAGATCGACACGAGCGATCCGCGCGTGCGGGCGAGGTACGCCGCCCTCGTCAGGCGCGAGCTGGACGAGCGCCGGGCCCTGCTCCGGCGCCTCGCGATCGACGAGGTCGTCGTGCCGCTCGAGGAGGGCTACGTGGAGCCGCTCCTCCGCTTCTTCCGCACCCGCGAGACGCGGGCGCGCCGCCGGTGAGCGATCGGGGGCGCCCCCGGAGGCACGGGGGGAGTCGCGGGGCCTCGGCGGAGCGCCGCATCGGCGCTCGGCACGCGGGTACGCGGCTCCTGCGGGCGTCGCTCGTGATCGCGCTGCTCGCGGGCGCGCGCGTGGTCGGGGCGCAGGGGGGGGGCGCGCAGGTCACGGCGCGCATCATCCCCGACTCCGTCGGTGTCGGGGAGCCATTCTCCGTGGAACTGCGGGTGCGCGCGCCCATCTCGGCCGAGGTGCGCTTCCCGGCGCTGCCCGACTCGTCGGACGTCGTGGAACCCCTGGACCCGCGCGCCGTACGGGACGCGTCGACCGCGTCGGTGCTGGACCGGACGGCGCTCTACCGGCTGATCGCGTGGGACACGGGCCAGCGCGTTCTCCGCTTCGCCGACATCACGGTCACGACCGCCGGGGCGACGGTGCGGTATCCCGTTCGGCTCCCTCCCGTGTCGGTGCGATCGGTGCTGCCGGCCGACAGCGCGCGGCGGGTGCCGCGAGCCGGACGCGACCTCATCGCGCTCTCGGCGGGGTGGTGGCGCTGGCTCGTCGCCGCGGCGGTGATCCTGCCCCTCGGCGCGTTCGGCTGGCGCGCCTGGCGGCGGAGGCGCGCGGCGCGCGCCGCGCTCGGCCCTGACGCCGCCGAGGTCGCACGCGATGGTTTCAACCACGCGGGACGGCTCGGGCTGCTCGAGGCGGGGGAACATGGCCGGTTCGCGCTGGCGCACGTCGCCGTGATGCGGCGCTACCTCGCCGAGCGCTTCCCGCAGGCCGCGCCCTCGCGCACGGCACGCGAACTCGCCGCCGCTCTCGTCGGCAGCGAATTCCCCATCCTGCCGGAGCGCGTGGCGGCCCTCGTCCTCCGGGTCGAGCCGATCGCGTTCGCGCGGGCCCCCGTGAGTGCGGACGAGGCCCGGGGGGTCGCCGGCGAGGCGCGGGCGATCGTTCAGGAGGTGGAGACGGCGCTCAAGGCGCGCGCGGACCGCGACCGTCGGCCGCGCCGGAGGCCGTTGTGAACTGGGCCGTCCTCGACTTCACGACGCCGTGGGCGTTCGTCGCCGCGCTGCCGCTCCTGCTGTGGCTCGTCTGGCGGCGCCGTCGCCGGCCGCCGGCCCTGCTGCACGCCCGTGCGGAGTTGCTCGCGTCCGGGCCTCGACGTGGCCAGTGGAGCGCGCGCGCCGCGCTCGCGTTGCGGCTGCTCGCGCTCGTCGCCGCGACGGTCGCCCTCGCGCGACCGCGCGCCGGTGCGCGGGCGGAGACCGTCCGCGGCGACGGCATCAGCATCGTGCTCGCGCTCGATGTGTCCACCTCGATGCTCGCCGAGGACTTCCAGCCGGACAACCGCCTCGCGGTCGCGAAGGAGACGATCAAGGCGTTCATCCTCGGGCGGTCGCAGGACCAGGTCGGCGTCGTCGCGTTCGCCGGCGAAGCGCTCACGCAGGTGCCACTGACGCTCGACTACCCGGTGTTGCTCGCGGCGGTCGACAACCTGCAGCCGGGGCAGCTCGAGGATGGCACGGCCATCGGGACGGGACTGATCACGGCGACGAACCGGCTGCGCGACGCGGCCGGCCGGTCGCGCGTCGTCGTGCTGCTCACCGATGGCGAGAACAACCGGGGCACGATCGATCCGCGCACCGCGGCGCAGGCGGCCGCGGCGCTGGGCGTGCGCGTGTACACGATCGGCGTCGGCACGGAGGGCGTCGCACCGGTGCCGGTCGGACGCGGCGTCTTCGGGCTCCGGTACGAGAACCGGCCGGTGCGGATCGACGAGGCCCTGCTCGAGGACATCGCGCGGCAGACGGGCGGACGGTACTTCCGCGCGCGCGATGCCCAGGCACTCAAGCGGATCTACGAGCAGATCGACCAGCTGGAGCGCGCGCCGATCCGTGCGACGCGCTACGTGCGCTTCACCGAGCTCTTCCAGTGGCCGCTCGCGGTGGCGGCGGTCGCGCTGCTGCTGGAACTGGTACTCGTCTGGCGCCGGGGCGCCCTGCCGTGACGCGCTTCGTCGACCATCCGTGGCTGCTCGCGGCGGCGCTCTGCGCCGCGCTGTTCGCCGGTTACGCCGTCCTCGCCGGGCATCGGCGCCGCCGGGCGCGCCTCGCCCGTTTCGGCTCGCCCGAGGCGCTCACGCGGCTCGGGCCGCCGGATCTCGACCGCATCCCCCGCGGACGCGCCATGCGCCTCGGCCTCGCCGCCGCCGGCCTCGGCATCGCCCTCGCGGCACCGCGCTGGGGGCAGGGGAGCGCCGTCGTGGACTCGGAGGGGATCGACGTCGCGCTGGCGCTCGATGTCTCGATGTCGATGCTCGCCGAGGACGAGCGGCCTAGCCGGCTGGAGCGCATGAAGCAGGAGGTGCGTCGCTTCCGCGCGAGCGCGCCGGGCGACCGCGTCGCGCTCATCGCGTTCGCCGGGCGCAGCTACATCCTCGCGCCGTTGACGAGCGACGACGGGGCGCTCGAGCTGTTCCTCGAGAATCTCGACCCCACCATCGTGGGGCAGGCGGGGAGCCAGCTCGCGCCTCCCCTGCGGCAAGGCATCGAGCTCCTCTCGGTGAGCCAGGGCGGCGCGGACCGCGCCCTGGTGGTGATGAGCGATGGTGAGGACTTCGGGGACAAGGCGGCGGCCCGCCAGCTCGCGCGCGAGGCCCGCGCCCGCGACGTGCATCTCGTGACCGTGGGGTTCGGCACGCCGGGCGGCGCGCCCATCCCGCTCCTCGAGTCGGGGGGGACCGAGGTCAAGCGCGACGACGCCGGCGAGGTCGTGGTGACGCGCTATGACGAGCGGTTCCTCCGGGAGCTCGCCGAGGAGGCGGGCGGCGAGTTCATCCCCGCCGAGGCGACCGACAAGGGGATGCGCGTGCGCCGGGCACTCGCCGAGCTCCAGTCGGAGCGCCGGCAGGAGGAGCAGCGGCTCGCGCGGCCGCTGCAGTTCCAGTGGTTCGTCGGCCTCGCGCTGCTGCTCCTCCTGCTGGATGCGTGGTTCGCCGACGGGGGACGCCTCCCGCGCATCGGGGCGCTCGCGCTCGCGGTCGGCGTCGTCGGTCTTGCGGCGATGCCCGCGCGCGCCGACGCGCAGGGGAGCGACCGGCTCCGCGACGCCATCCGGGCGCATCAGCGCGGGGACCTCCTGCCCGCGATCCGCGCCTACCGCGACGCGATCGGCGCGGGGGACCGGCGCCCCGTCGTGCTCTACGATCTCGGTACCGCACTGCTCGCGGCCGACTCCGTCGACGCCGCGATCGACGCCCTCGAGCGGGCGTCCTTCGCCCCGCAGCCCGAGTTGCGCTCGCGCGCGCTCTACAACCTGGGGACCGCGTATCTCCGCCGCGGGCTGCGCGCCCAGGGCGAGGCACGGACGCAGGCCCTGCGCAATGCCCGGCGCGCGTTGCGCACCGTCCTGCTCGAACGACCGGGCGACGCCGATGCGCAGTGGAACTACGAGCTCGCCCTCCGCGCGCCGGAAGGCGGCGGTGGGGGTGGCGGTGCGCCGCCCCCCCAGCAACAGCAGTCGCAGTCACCGCGGGCGGAGCCGCAGGGCCGGATGTCCCGCCAGCAGGCCGAGGCGCTGCTCGATGCGGCAGCCCGCGAGGAGCGCGAGACGCAGTCGCGTCGGCAACGTGGCAGCCGCACGCCGCGCGCGCCGGGGGAGAAGGACTGGTGACCGGCGCCCGGCACCCCCGGCGGGCGCGCGCGGGCGCCGCGGTCGCGCTCGCGCTCGCCGCAGGACTGGC
>JAIBBJ010000109.1 GCA_019694735.1 Gemmatimonadaceae bacterium
ACCGCGACCGTGCGCGCGTCGCGCAGCTCCGCCGCCGCCTTCGCCGCCTCGAACTCGCGGCGCTGCGCCGACTCGCCCGCTCGCGGCGCCACGTTCGCGGCACGCCCCGCATCCGCGCTCGACGCGACGCCGGCAGCCACGCCACCGGCCACGCCACCCGCCACCCCCGCCGTCGCAGGCGCCGACGCGTTCACCGTGCTCGGCTGCGCGCGACCCCCGGTCGTGGTCCCCTGCCCCAGCCGACGCGCACTCGCCACGTCCAGCGCCCGCGTCGGCTGCATCCCGGGCTCCAGCACCAGGTACGAGGTGAGCTCCGTGGGGATGCTCCACCGCTCGCCCAGCGCGCGCAGCTCCGCATCCACTTCCTGCGACGGGCCGTTGCGGCGCCGCTCGGCGCTCAGCCACCCCACCCGCTGCGTCGCCCACAGCCGGCCGACGAACGCGTCCGCCGGACGGCGCGCCGGGAAGTTCGCGCGCGCCTCCCAGGTCACCGGGCCGTCGGGCGTCTGGCCGGTGATCGTGATCCGCTGGCTCGCCTGCTGGCCCCAGGTCACGGGGATCGCGCTCGCGCGGTACCGCGCGAGGATCGTCAGCTCCTGCCCCGCGAAGAGGTCGAGCCGCCCCGCGGGCTGCACCGCGAGGAGCTGCACGCCGTTCACGCGGACGCGGAGGTCGGTCGCCACCGGCCGCGTGAGCCGCTGCGCCACCACACCCACCACGCGCTCCACATCCTCCTCGGGCCGCACGAAGTGCGCGGTGCCGGCGCCGTCCAGCGCGAGCTGCTCGAGCAGCGCCGCGTTGAGGTCCGCGCCCACGCCGAACGTGAACACCCGCACGTCGCCGCGCAGCGCGCCCGCGCGCGCCGCGATCCGCTCCGGACGCCGCTCGCCCACCGTCGGCGCGCCGTCGGTCATGAAGAGCACCAGGCCCATCCGCCCGCGCGCCGGCTGGCGGCCATTGCCCATCTCGCCATCCCAGAGCGGCTCGCGCTCCTGGCGCCGGCGCCCATCGTCCTCGCGCCCGAAGCCGCGGCCGTCGCGCTCGTCGACGCGCCGGTCGTCGTCGCCGTCGGTCGCGTCGAGCGCCGCCTCCAGCGCCCCCGCGATGTTGGTGCCGCCGTTCGCGCGGAGGTCCTCCAGCCACTCCTCCGCCCGCGCGCGCGCCTGCGCCGTCGCCGGCACGAAGCCGCCGCGGTACACCTCCACGTCGTTCGAGAACGCGATCAGCCGGAACCGGTCGTCGCGGCCGAGCGTGCCGAGCAGCTGCCGGCCCGCGGCCTTCGCCTGCGCGAGCTTCACACCGCTCATCGAGCCCGACACGTCGATCACGAATGTGATGTCACGGGGCGTGGTGCGGCGCACCACCGCCGGCGGCGCCAGCGTGATCAGCGCGTACCCGTCCTCGCCGCCCGGCGCGTGCGTGAGTACGCTGATCGCCGCGCGGTCCGCATCGCGCACGGGGACGAGCATCGTCACGGTGCCGTTCGCATCCTCGACGCGCGCCACGCGGCGGTCCGCCTCTCGGCCCACCACCACGCGGTGCGTCGGCGACCAGGGCTCGCCGAACCCCTCGCCGACCGGCACGCGCAGCAGCAGCGCGGTGCCGCGCCCGGTTCCCTGCCCCCGGGGCGCCGGCACGTCCACGCGCAGCGCATCGCCCTCCCGCTCGGCCACCGCGCGGAAGCGCACCTTCACGGTGCGGGTCTCGCCCGGCTGGATCGGGAAGATGCGGGTGCGGAGCACGCCGAGCCCCATCCACTCGACGAGCGCCGGATCGCGCTGCCGGCGGACGATCTCCTCATAGACGCGCCGCGCCTCGCCGGCCGCGAGCGCCTCGCCGGTCACCATCTCGCCGTCGATCTCGAGCGCGAGGTCCTCGAACGCCGCGCCCTTCGGCAACGGCAGCACGTAGTCGGCCTCGCCGATGCCGCGCCCGCGGTTGGTCCACTGCTCGGTGACCTCGTAGCGCAGCACGCGCCCCTCGAGCGTCACGCGCACCTCGCGCGACGTGCGGAGCACGCCGTCGCGCGCGGGGACCATCTCGCAGGGCATCCGCTGGCACCCGCGCGGGCCACAGGGCCCGGGCTCGACGCAGCTGGCCTGCGCGGCGACGCTCGGCGCACCGACGCCGATGAGGAGCAGGGCCGCGCCCAGCGCGCGGCGGAGGAGGAGGGGCAGGCGATCCACGGGAACTCCCGGTTCAGGTCGCCTAGGAGACGCCGGCCGGGGTGGAACTTGCACATCGCCCATAACCCGTTGCCCCGCAACGGGTTGGAGCGCTAGGGCTCCGGGACGCCCTGCGTCCGCGACGGGGTCCGGACGATCACGCGCACCGCGAGCAGGTTCTGGTCGGCCCGGTGCATCGTGTTCATCAGGTTCTCGCTCGGCTGCCGCGACGCCCACCCCAGCGAGAACGGCACCGGTGCCGTCCGAAGCGCCGCCGCCTGCATGCGTTGCGCGACCATCATCGTCTGCGCCTCGCTCGCCCCGCGCAGCAGGATCACGAACTCGTCGCCGCCCACGCGGATCACCGGCTCCTCGGCGCGCACCTGGCGCATCAGGAACCGGCTCATGCGGATGAGCGTGTTGTCGCCCATCGCGTGGCCGTGCGTGTCGTTGTAGTGCTTGAAGTGGTCGATGTCGATGAAGAGGCAGCCCCACGAGCCGTCGCTCGGGGAGAGCTCCTCGTCCATCTCCGCGAGGTAGCGCCGGTTGAAGCAGCCGGTGAGCGGGTCGCGCATGGACTGCTGGCGCAGCTCCTCCTCCATCCGCTTGCGCGCCGTGATGTCCACCAGCACGCCGTGGTAGAGCGGCTCGCCGCTCTCCGGGTCCGTCACCGAGAACACCGTGTCGAGCACCGTGAGGATCGCGCCGTCGGGCCGCACCAGCTGCAGCTCGAAGTCGCGCACGAAGCCGTGCCGGTCGATCTGCTCCAGCTGCTGCATCCGCCGCGACGCGTCCACCACCAGCTCGTTGGCGCCGTAGTTCTGCAGGTCGGCGAGCGAGCGCACGCCGAGCATCGTCATGAACGCGGGGTTCGCGTCGAGGATCTCGCCGCGGCCATTGGTGATGTAGATCGCCTCGCGGAGGTTCTGCACCAGCGAGACGAGGGTCGCCGGGTCGGCGAGCGAACGGAATCGCGGGTTCATGCATCCCCCTTGGGCGGCTCGCCCGTGGCCGGGGCGGCAATGGCCGCGGCCGGCGCCGCGCCCTCGGCGGGCGCGCCACCGGGCGCCCCGCCCGGCACCGACCCCACCATCCCGAGCCCGAGCGGCAGCGGCGCCTGGTCGTCCACCACCGCGAGCCGCGAGTCCCAGCTCCGCATCATGGCGATGAACGCCGTCGCCGCCTCGGTGTCGAAGTCCGTCCCCATCCCCTGCTCGATGTTCTTGAGCACGCGGTCCGACTCCCACGCCTCGCGGTACGGCCGGTGCGTGCGCAGCGCGTCGTACACGTCGCAGACGTGGACGAGCTTGCTCGCCGCGTGCACGCCGCGGTCGAAGTGCCGCCGGGGATAGCCCTGCCCGTTGATCATGATGTGGTGCTCGTAGGCCACCGCGGCCGCGAGGTCCAGGTCACGGTCGCTCTCGTAGATGATCTTCGCGCCGTCCACCGGGTGCCGCCGCATGATCGTCCACTCCTCATCGGTCAGCTTCCCCGGCTTGGTGAGCACCTCCTTGGGGATGCGCACCTTGCCGAGGTCGTGCAAGAGTCCGGCCACGCCGAACGCCCGCACCTCGCGGTCCCCCATCCCCATCCACTCCGCCAGCGCCATGGTGAGCACGCTCACATTGAGACTGTGCGTCGTGGTGTACTGGTCGAACTCCTTCAGCTGCAGCAGCGGGATCACGATCTTCTGGTCCCCGTGCATGGCGACCGACAGCGACCGCACCACCCCCTCGGCGTCGAGGAGGGGCAGTTCGCCCGTCATCTGCACCTCGTCGTGGATCCAGCGGATCGCCTCCGCCTCCTCCGTGAGCGAGAAGCGCAGCCCGGCCGTCTTCACGGGGCCCATCTCCATCGGGCGCACCTGCTCGTCGGAGCCCTTCACGCCGATCGCGCCGAACTTGATCGTCGAGCGGCGTTCCGGATTGCGCGTCGCGCTGTCCACCGCCTGCAGCGTGAGCCGCGCGAGCACCTCCTCGAGGAACGCCTCGAACTCCTCGCGCGTCGTCCCGCGCTCGAACTCGAGCCGCTGCACGCCCGCGTTCGCGAGCCGCACGCCCCAGCCCCAGTCGCCGAGCTCGCGGAGCGCCACCTCGCCGTGGATCACGTCCGCGCCGAGGAAGCTGAAGCGCGGCCGCGGGTCGGTCTCGAGGAGCCGCTGCAGCTGGCCGAACGCGCCGTCAATGACCCGCTCGCGCTGCGGATGCCCGTCGCCATAGAGCGACATCGTCGCCAGCGACTGCGCGAACGCCGTGAGGAAGCGGACCGGTTCGCTCATTGCCCACCGCCGCGCGGGGCGGCCGCCTCGCGGATCTCGGAGTCCGCGCTCGCGGCGGCGAGCGCCAGCGCCTCGCGCGCGGCCGGATGCTCGCGCCAGTGCGTCGCGAGCCCCTCGATCGCCGCCAGCAGCTCGGGCGTCTTCCCGGCCAGCGCCGGGCGCTTGAGCAGCTTCCCCACCTTCACCACGCGCGCGGCCAGCCAGGTGGCCGTGTCGTTCGCCTTGTACGACGCCAGCGCGCGGATGCCGAGCGCGCGGAGGTCCGCGTTCACGGTGGTGTCGTCGGCGCGGACGCGGAGCATCGCCGCCGCGTCGCGCGGGCAATCGCGCATCGCGGCGCCGAGCCCGAGGCGGAGCGTGGCCTCGTCGCCGTCGGCGAGGGCGCGCAGGATCGCATCCTCGCGCGTCGCCGGCGCGCGCAGCTGCTGGCGCAGCGCCTCGCGCCGCACGAGGCCGTCCGGGTGCGTGAGGAATACCGCCGGGTCGTAGCCGCAGGCCCACTCGGGGTGCTTGCCGAGCATCGCGATCAGCGGGCGCACCAGCCCCCAGCGCACCTCGGGGAGCCGCGCCACCACCTCGATCGCGGCGCCTTCGCCGGCCGCTTCCAGCACGGTGATCAGCCGCTCCACCGTGCGATCGTCCGCTGCGGCCTCCAACGCTTCCAGCAGGGGCTCCGCCGCCGCCGCCCCCATCTGCGCCGCGAGCCGCGGCAACACCGCCGCAGGCGGCGGGTCGAGCGCGAGCTGCCCGCGCAGCCGCGCCGGCGTCGCGATGTGCCGCCAGAGGACGCCCTTCATCCACGCCGCCGGCGCGCCGTCCACCAGGTCGAGCAGCGGCGTCAGGTCCGGCCGCGACGCCATCACGTCCACCGAGCGCCACACCTGCTCGCCCAGCGTCTCGATCTCGAGCCCCATCGCCAGCAGCCGTTCCGGCTCGATCCCGATCTGCTTGTCGGGATTCACGAAGAGCGGCGCGCGCTTGGCGATCCCCTCGAGCGTGAGGCGGTAGCCGTCGGGGTTCGGGTCGTCGAGCGACCACCCCGAGAGGAGCCGCTGCACCTGGTCGCGCAGCGCGCCATCCGCCTGCATCCGCACCTCGGGCGCGCCGCTGTCGGCGTGCGCCGCAAGCTTGTTCAGCATCCGCACCATCGAGTGCGAGATGTTCTGGTGGCTCGTCTCGGCCGCCGCCTTCACCAGGTCCACCACCGCGTCCACCGCCATCCCCTGCGCCGCGTCCGCCACGAACTTCCGCCGCTGCCGCAGGTCGCCGCCCATCGTGAGCAGCCGCTTCAGCGTCTCCGGCGAGAGCGTCTCCACCAGCGAGCTCACGCGCTTCTGGAGCGCCGCCGCGTCGCGGCCGCCCTTCGTCTTGAGCTCCTCGGCGATCTGCAGGAGGTAGCCCACCACCACCTGGTCATAGGCGCTGTCGCGCTTCACCTCCTCGATGGCCTGCGCGACCTTCTCCGGGTCGGTGGACTCCGGGTCGTCCGGGTCCACCACCGCGCCCGACTGCTTCACGAGCGCCGCGCGCGCGAGGCCGATCCAGAGCTGGGCGGCGCGGTTGCCGCTGCCGGCCGCGCGGATCTGGTCCTCCACGCCGTCCGGCCCCGGGTCCGCGCTCGGATGCTCGTCGAGCAGCTGCAGCTGCGCGAACGTCATCGGGAAGAGGCGGATGTGCTGCCAGCGGGCAAGGACCTCGGGCCCCTCGAGGCCGAGCGGGCGCGGCAGGCGGCCCGCGTCCACCGAGACCGTGGCGAGCATGTCCACGAGTTCGGCTTCCGCGACGCCCTGCGAGAACTTCACCGCGCCGAGGTGGTGGCGGTGGAGGCGCATCGCGAGCTCGCGGAGCACCGGATTGGTGTCCTCGGTGGCGACGCCCTCGATGATGAGCTGGTGGCGCGCGACGCCGAGCGAGAGGGCCTGGCGCTCCTTGAGGAGCGTGTCGAGCCGCCGTTGGAGCTCCGCCGAGGTGTTCTCGAGCAGCGGGTGGCCGGGCGGGTAGATGGCGTTCTTGTGGAGCCCGATCGAGAGCTCGATCAGGAACTCCGACAGTTCGCGGGATAGGGTCGTCGCCTCCCCGGCGGCGGCGGCGCGGGTCATCGGGCGGAATATGGTTCACAGGTGGGCGACCGTGCCACAAGGGGACCGGTACGGCTAAGTTTCCCGACGGACGCTGCCCCCCACCCGCGCGTCCCCCGAGCCCGCGACGCCCCGCGGGCGCCTCATCCGTGGAGCCCCACCTCGTGAACGCCCCGACCGTCGCCCCCGAGCTCCAGAAGCTCGCGATCGACACCGTCCGCACGCTCTCGATGGACGCCGTGCAGGCCGCCGAGTCCGGACATCCCGGCACGCCGATGGCCCTCGCGCCCCTCGCGTACGCCCTCTACACGCGCCACGTCCGCCACAACCCGGCCGACCCCAAGTGGCAGGACCGCGACCGCGTCGTCCTCTCGGCGGGCCACGCGTCCATGCTGCTCTACTCCACGCTCTTCCTGAGTGGCTACGACCTCTCGCTCGACGACCTCAAGCAGTTCCGGCAGTGGGGCTCCAAGACCCCGGGCCACCCCGAGTACGGCCACACCGCCGGCGTCGAGACCACCACCGGCCCGCTCGGCCAGGGGATCGGCAACGCGGTCGGCATGGCGGTCGCCGAGGCGCACCTCGCGGCGCAGTTCAACAAGGCGGGCCACGGGATCGTGGACCACTGGACCTGGTTCATCGCCGGCGACGGATGCCTGATGGAGGGCATCTCGCACGAGAGCGCGAGCTTCGCAGGGCACCAGAAGCTCGGGAAGCTCATCGGCTTCTGGGACGACAACAACATCACCATTGATGGCCGCGTCTCCCTCGCCTCCAGCGACGACGTCGCGAAGCGATTCGAGGCGTACGGCTGGCAGGTGCTGCACCTCGCCGACGTGAACGACCAGGCGGCCATCGACCGGGTGATCGCCGAGGCGAAGGCCGACACGCAGCGTCCGACGCTGGTCTGCACCAAGACGATCATCGGCTACGGCTCCCCCAACCGCGCCGACACGGCCAAGGCCCACGGCGAGGCGCTCGGCAAGGACGAGATCCTGCTGACCAAGCAGGCGTACGGGTGGCCGAGCACCGAGCCGTTCTTCGTGCCGGACGCGGCGCTGGCGCACTGGCGCGAGGCGAAGGCGCGCGGCGTGGCGCTGCAGGCCGAGTGGATGAAGCGCTTCGCGGAGTACGCGAAGGCGTTCCCGAACGAGGCGAAGGAGCTCGGGCGTCGCTGGCACCGCGACCTCCCGGCCGGGTGGGAGAAGTCGCTGCCGGTCTTCGACGAGAAGACGGGGAACGTGGCGAGCCGTGCGGCGAGCGGGACGGTGATCAACGCGCTCGCGGGCGCGGTGCCGGAGCTGATCGGCGGCTCGGCGGACCTGACGGGCTCGAACCTGACGGACGTGAAGGGCGCCGAGATCTTCTCGGCGGCGAAGCGCGACGGGCGGAACTTCCGGTTCGGGATCCGCGAGCACGGGATGGGCGCGATCATGAACGGGATGGCGCTGCACGGCGGGGTGATCCCGTACGGCGGGACGTTCCTGGTGTTCGCGGACTACATGCGGCCGGCGATCCGTCTCGCGGCGCTGATGAAGCAGCAGGTGATCTACGTGTTCACGCACGACTCGATCGGGCTGGGCGAGGACGGTCCGACGCACCAGCCGGTGGAGCACCTGTCGTCGCTGCGGTGCATCCCTGGGCTGCTCGTGCTGCGGCCGGCGGACGCGGCGGAGACGTCGGAGGCGTGGCGGATGGCGCTGCGGTACACGTCGGGGCCGAGCGCGATCGTGTTGACGCGTCAGAAGCTGCCGTTGATCGACCGGGCTACGCATGCGCCGGTCTCAGGGGCGCTCCGCGGCGCCTATGTGCTCAAGGATGCGCCGGCGGGGAGTGCGCTGCAGGCGGTGATCCTGGCGAGCGGGTCGGAGGTGGAGATCGCGCTCAAGGCGCAGGGGGAGCTCGCGGGGGCTGGCGTGGCGACGCGGGTGGTATCGGTGCCTTCCATGGAAGTGTTCGGGGCGCAGGATGCGGCATATCAGGCGTCGGTGCTGCCCAAGGGGGTGCGGCGGGTGGCGATCGAGGCGGCGCATCCGATGTCGTGGGAGCGATGGGTGGGGGAAGGGGACGCCATCGTCGGGATCGAGACGTTCGGGGCGAGTGCGCCCTATCAGAAGCTCTATGCGGAGTACGGAATCACCGTGCAGGCGGTGGTGAGATCCGTGCGCAGTTGAGTCGGGGACGCACCAGGGGT
>JAIBBJ010000178.1 GCA_019694735.1 Gemmatimonadaceae bacterium
GCCTCGCCCATCCGCGTCTGCGGCACCGCCGGTGCGGCCGCGGTCTTCGCGTTCGCCGCCCCCGCGCCCGCCGCGCCGATCACCTGCGTCTTCGCCTCGGTCGCCGCGGTGGACGGCATCCCCTGCACGGCCGCCGCGAACTCGCGCCCGAACTGCGCCGCGCTCGCGTACCGCTCCGCCGCGTCGCGCGCGAGCGCCCGGTCCAGCGTCGCCTGCAGCTCCGCCGGCCACGCGACGTCCGGTCGCAGCTCCGCCAGCGTCTTCGGCTGGTCCGTGAGCCGCATGATCATCGCTTCCTGCGCCGTCTGCGCCGGGAAGGGCAGCAGCCCCGTCAGCGCGTTGAACGCCACGAGCCCCAGCGAATAGATGTCCGAGCGCCCGTCGAGCTTGTCGCCCGCCAGCTGCTCCGGGCTCATGTACTCCGGCGTGCCCACCACCAGGCCCGTCTTCGTCACCTTCTGCGCGTCGCTCGAGCTCGCCTTGGCGATCCCGAAGTCCACCACCTTCACCTGGTCCGACCCGTCGCGGTTCTTCGCGACCATGATGTTGTCGGGCTTCAGGTCGCGGTGCACGATCCCCGCGTCATGCGCCACCTGGAGCGCGTCCGCCGTCTGGTGCACGATGCTCGCCGCCCGTGCCGGCGCCAGCGCCCCCGCCTTCTCGATCAGCGACGACAGCGCGCCGCCCTCGATGAACTCCATCGCGAGGTAGATCAGCCCCTCGGGGGTCTCGCCGAAGTCGTAGATCGCGCAGACGTTCGGGTGCGACAGCCGCGACGCGTTGGCCGCCTCGCGGTTGAACCGCGCGATCGCGTCCGGGTCCGTGTTCATCCCCGGGTTCATCACCTTCAGCGCGCTCTTGCGGCCCATCTTCACGTGCTCGGCGAGGTACACCGTGCCCATGCCGCCCTCGCCCAGCTTCTTGATGATGTGGTACCGGTCCGCGATCACCGACCCCAGCAGGTCCTGCGTGTTCGACGACCGCAGCGCCGTCCCGTCGCGCGGGCAGAACCGCTCGCTGAGCGGGTACTCCGTGCCGCAGGTCGGGCAGATCTTCTGTTCGCTCACAGGCTCTCCACACGCAGGGTCTGGTCCCCGATCAGCAGCTTCTGGCCCGGCTTCACGGGGCGCTCCCCCCGAACAGCAATCGCTATGCCGTTCCGGCTGGCGAGGTCGATCACGATGAAATCCAGGTCCTCGCTGCGGATCTCGCAGTGGCGGCCGCTCATCGTCTTGTCATACGCGAAGATCCAGTCCCCCTCCGACCGCCCCACGATGACGTTGCGTCCGGGCGACAGGTGGCAGTTGTCCCGGGCGCTCCCGTCCGCCCGGAGCTGTTGCAGGACCGCGATGTCCGCGCTCGGGGTGGACGATCCGAGCCGCCGCGTCGCATCGGCCTCGGCCGGCTGCGGGCCCGGGTACCCCAGCCGCCGGAACCGCAGCAGCTGCGACCCGATCAGCACCGTGTCCCCGTCCTGCAGCTTGTACGGCTCCTGGATGAACAGCCACGTCCCGTTCCGCGAGCCGAGGTCGCGGATGTAGAGCTGCCCGTCGCGCAGCGAGAACTGCGCGTGCACCGGGCTCATGAACGGGTCGTCGGGGAAGCGCAGGTCGCCGTCCGACCGCCCCAGCGTGCTCTCCGGCCCCGGCAGCGTCTCGTGCTTCTTGAGCTGCCCCTGCCCGTCGAGGATCGCGAGCCGCGGCCCGCTCCCGGTCCCGGACGCCGAGAAGACGGCCGTGCCCACGGGTGGGGTCGGGGCCGCGGCCGTGGCCGCCACGCGGGTGCCGCAGCGGGCGCAGAAGACGTCCACGCCCGGCGTCACCACGCCGCCGCACGAGCTGCAGACCGCGCGCGACGGCATCGGCGTCGGCGGGGTCGCCGAGATCCGGCCGCCGCACTTCGGGCAGAAGGGGAGCGACGGGTCCACCGGCGTGTGGCAGGTGGGGCAGGGGGCCTTGCCCGGCGGCATCGTGGAGAGGGGCGGGAGCGCGGCGCCCCGCGCGGCCGGCGACGGCCCGCCGGCGGACGTCGCCTCGGGCCCGGCCGCCTTCGAGACCCGCGTCGGCGGGACCCCGAACTTCCCCTTCGACGGGTCCCCGTGCGACATCCCGCCCACCGTCTCGCCCAGCGCCGCGCTCACGGCGCCGCTCACCGCGATCGGCTTGCCGCAGTCGATGCAGAACTTCGAGGCCGGGTCGTTCTCACGGCCGCAGACGGCGCACCGGGTCACGGGAGTGGGGCTTGAGGGAATCCGGCGAATATACGGATGGCGCGCGCGGGTCGGGAGGAGGCGCGGGCCGACCGGCCCGACGATGGCCTGGGCCCCGGTCGCGGATGCACGGGATTCCCGTGCGGGCTATCCTTGGCGGATGCGCCCCCGCCTGCGCCTCCGCCTCGTCGCCCGGGCCGCCGCCCTGCTCGCCGCGCTGCTCGCCGCGCTGCTCGCCGCGCCCCTCGACCGCGCCGCGGCCCAGGTACGCCCCGACCTCCCCTGGCGCACCCTCGAGACCGCGCACTTCCGCGTCCACTTCACCCCCGAGCTCGAACCCCTCGCCCGCCGCATCGCCGCCCACGCCGAGCGCGCGTGGGACCGCCTGAGCGAGGAGCTCGCGCCCCCGCGGACCACGGTGGACATCGTCGTCGCCGACAACGTGGACTACGCCAACGGCTACGCCACGCCCTACCCGGCCAACCGGATCGTCGTGTACGCGCGGCCGCCGGTGGAGACGATGGCGCTCCGCAACCACGCCGACTGGCACGAGCTCCTCGTCACGCACGAGCTCACGCACATCTTCCATCTCGACCGCGTGCGCGGGCCCTGGCGCCTCGCCCAGCGCGTCTTCGGCCGCGCCGCGCCCTTCTTCCCCAACAGCTACGCCCCGCGCTGGCTCACCGAGGGGCTCGCGGTCCACTACGAGACGAAGCTCACCGGCGGCGGCCGCCTCGCCGGCACCGAGTTCCCGATGTACGTCCGCGCCGCCGCCCGCGCCGGGGCGCTCCCGCCCCTCGACGCGCTCTCCATCGAGACGCCGTTCTTCCCCTCGGGCGACGCCGCCTACCTCTACGGCGCCTACCTCGTCTCGCGCAGCGACACCGCCGACCTCGGCCGCCTCGTCGAGGCCTCCAGCGTGCGCCTCCTCCCCTGGCGCCTCGACGCCGACGCCCGCGACGCCTTCGGCCAGACCTTCACCGCGCGCTGGCGCGAATGGCGCGATTCCGTGCAGCGCGTCGAGGCCAGCGTCCGCCGCGCGGGCGACGCGGCCACCACGCTCACCACGCACGGCTTCACCGCGCGCTTCCCGCGCTTCGTCGCCGACACCGCGCTCGTGTACGTCGCCAACGACGCGAAGCAGGTCACCGGCCTCTATGCGCTCGGCCTCGATGCCCGCCGCCGGCGCCTCGGCCGCCGCAACTCGATGGACGTCAGCAGTCCGGTCGCGGGGCAGCGCACCCTGCAGGGCGAGTTCGAGTACGAGGATCCCTACTCCGTCCGCAGCGACCTCTTCCGCGGCGAGGGCGTCGGCCACCGCCGCGTGAGCCGCGGCGAGCGCCTCTCGTCCCCCGACGTGCACCAGCCGTCGGGTGCGGCCGTCGCGGTGCGCACCGGGCCCGGCACCACGAGCCTCGTGCGCCTCGACGCCGACGGCCTGATCGAACGCACGATCGCCGAGGGCACGCTCGACCGCACCTGGTCGGAGCCGCGCTGGTCGCGCGACGGGCAGCGCGTCGCCGCCGTGCGGTGGGAGCGCGGTGGCCGCTCGGCCGTCGTCGTGATGGACCGCGACGGCCGCCCCGTGCGCACCTTCGCGCCGCGCGGCCGCCCGCTCGCGATCGTCTCGTCGCCCGTCTTCGAGCCCGGCGATTCGACGCTCCTCTTCGTGAGCGACCACGAGGGGATCGCCTTCATCTACCGGGGCGACCTCCGCACCGGCGCGTACGGGCGGCTCTGGGCGAGCCCCACCGGCCTGAACACCCCCGACGTGAGCCCCGACGGCCGCCGCATCGCCGCGGTCGAGCTCGCCGCCGACGGCTACCACGTGGTGCTGCGCGACACGCCCACCGGCATCCCGCTCGCGCTCCCCGAGGCGGACACGCTCCCCGACGCGCCGGTCGTGCCGGCCGTGGAGGTGCAGGACCGGGAGGCGGTGGAGCGCCGCTACTCCGCGTGGGAGCAGCTCTATCCCAGCTGGTGGCTCCCCGTGGTGGTGAGCACCGGCACCGGCGAGACCTCGTTCGGCCTCGAGATCGGCATGACCGACGTGCTCGGCCGCCACGCGTACAGCGCCGAGGCGCGTTACGAGCCCACGTACGGCGAGCTCACGGGGTACGCGAGCTACGCGTGGGCCGGGCTCGGCGTGCCGGTGCTCGTCGGGTCGGTGGATCACGACTGGACGCACGGCGTGGTGACCGACGTCAGTGGCGGTTTCGTCGGCTACCTCGCGCAGCGCCACCTGCGTGGCGCGTTCGACGTCGTGTTCGAGCGCCCCCGCGTGCGCGCGTCGAGCTGGCTCGTCCTCGGCGGCTCGGTGGAGCAGTACACCTTCCGCACCTATCCGGCGGCGCTGCTCCCCGGCCTCTCCAACGGGGCCTACGAGGACGGGGTGCGCACCGCGTCGGCGTACGCGAGCGTCGGGCTCAGCACCATGCAGCGCGCGGCGAACGCCGTCTCTCCGTCCGACGGCATCACGCTCTCGCTCACGCAGCGGCAGCGCTTCGACGCGGGGATCCAGTTCGAGGACGTGTCGGAGACCGTGGTGGCGATGAGCGCCGCCCGTTCGCTCCCGCTCCCGGGCTATGCGCGGCACGTGCTCGCCGTGCGCGCCGCGTACGGCGTCACCGGCCACGCGACGACGACGGCGTTCTCGGTGGGGGGCACCAGCGCGTCGTCGCTGGAGGTGCTGCCCGGCGTGGTGGTGGGCGGCGCGCGTCGCACCTTCGCCGTGCGCGGCTTCCCGGAGGGGGCGCAGCTCGGCGTGCGGGCCGCCGCGGCGAGCGTCGAGTACCGCGCGCCGCTCGCGCGCGTCGGCCGCGGCGTGCGGCTCCTGCCCACGTACCTGCAGAAGCTCTCGCTCACCGGCTTCGCCGACGCGGGCGCCGGGTGGTGCACCTTCGCGGTGACCGACTCGTTCATCTGCACCACGGGCGGCCGCCCGGCGACGCTCGCGTCGGTGGGCGGCGAGCTCGGCCTCGACGCCGCGCTCGACTACGACACGCCGTACCGCTTCCGCCTCGGCGTCGCGCACCCGGTGCGCGGCACCGGCGCCGCCCTCCGCCCGACCACCTTCTATATCACGCTGGGGAGCTCGTTCTGATGGCCGTGGAGACGACGCCGTTCGGCACGCCGGTGATCCACCCGACCGCCTGGGTCCACCCGACCGCGGTGGTGATGGGCAACGTCACCCTCGGCGAGGACGTGAGCGTGTGGCCGGGCGCGGTGCTCCGTGGCGACCGCGACCGGATCGTGATCGGGAAGGGGAGCAACGTGCAGGACGGCGCCGTGCTGCACTGCGACCCGGGGCAGCCCTGCCTCGTGGGGGAGCGCGTGACGATCGGGCACCGCGCGGTGGTGCACGCCTGCACGGTGGGCGACGGCGCGCTGATCGGGATCGGGGCGGTGGTGCTGTCGCGCGCCGAGGTGGGGTCGTGGACGCTGGTGGCGGCGGGGGCGGTGGTGAGCGAGGGGAAGGTGCTGCCGTCGGAGGCGCTGGTGGCGGGGGTGCCGGCGCGGGTGCTGCGGGCGTTGACGCCGGAGCAGCGCGAGCGGCTCGACTACTCGTGGAGGACGTACGTCGAGCTGAAGTCGCGGATGCGGGCCGGCGCGTGAGTGACGCACGGCCGTGCGGCGCTGGTGTGCGCGCCGGTGGTGTGCGCGCCGGTGGTGTGCGCGCGCCGGTGGCGCCGTGACCACGTCGTGACCGCCGTGGCGCGCGTGATTAGTTGCGCGCCGCGACTATGCGCCGTCTGCCGTAGGACAATTCGCGCTTCGGAGCAAGGACTGGCGTGCACGGAGTGGCAGGGGTAGGTTCCCGCCCCTCTGCGAAACGCGCCCGAAGGGTGAATGCCTGCGGAGCGATGTAAGTCTTTCACTGGTAAGCTTTTGCGGACACTGTCGCGACTCGCGACAGGTGGCGGTACGGTGTCGTGGGTCTGCCGGGCACTGGCGACAGTGCCGATCGCGTGGAAAAGACACACGCCGTGACCGATTCGTGATTGACCCGCTGTAACCCGTTGTTCCGTAGTCAGTTACAAAAATCTTGCGCGGCCTCACGATAGCCGTAGCTTGTGCGCCCTCGACCCCCGAACCGACCGGGTCTCTCCCTGGGACCCGCCAGGCTGCTTTCGGGTTTGGCCCAATAGCAACCCCACTCACCACGTTGGAGAAGGTGCAATGCCGCTTCCGGTGAATCCCCCTGCGACCCCCGCGACGCTGTCCCAGAACGCCCGGACCGTCCTCGAGAAGCGATACCTCGTGAAGGATCGCAGCGGGAAGCCGGTGGAGACGCCGGAGGACATGTTCTGGCGCGTGGCGACGACGGTCGCCGAGCCGGAGCGGCGCTACGGCGCGACGGACAAGCAGGTCGAGGAGATCGCGAACCGCTTCTACGAGCTGATGACGCAGCGGCGGTTCGAGCCGAACTCGCCGACCCTCATGAACGCCGGGCGTCCGCTCGGCCAGCTCTCGGCGTGCTTCGTGCTCCCGGTGGAGGACGCGCTCTCCAACGGGCACAGCGGCATCTATGACACGCTGCGCTCGATGGCGCTGATCCACCAGTCGGGCGGCGGCACCGGCTTCTCGTTCTCGCGGCTGCGCGCGAAGGGCTCGATGGTGCGCTCGACCACCGGCGTGGCGAGCGGCCCGGTCTCCTTCATGAAGCTCTATGACGCGTCCACCGACGCGGTGAAGCAGGGCGGCACGCGCCGCGGCGCCAACATGGGCATCCTCCGCGTGGACCACCCGGACGTGATGGAGTTCATCACGTGCAAGGAGGACCTGACCCAGATCACGAACTTCAACATCTCGGTCGCGGTCACCGCCAAGTACATGGAGGCCCTCAAGGCCGGCGGCTCGTACGACCTCATCGACCCGATCTCCAGGAATGTGGTCGGCCAGGCCGACGCGAAGGAGGTCTGGGACCGGATGATCGAGGGGGCGTGGCGCACCGGCGAGCCCGGCGTCTTCTTCATTGACGAGGCCAACAAGTACAACCCGGTCCCGCACCTCGGCGCCTACGAGGCGACGAACCCCTGCGGCGAGCAGCCGCTGCTCCCGTACGACGTCTGCAACCTCGGCTCGATCAACGTCGGGTTCTACGTCGTGGACGGGAAGATGGACTGGAACGCCTTCGCGGCGGACATCCACCTGTCCACGCGGATGCTCGACAACATCATCGACGCGAACAAGTACCCGCTGCCGGAGATCGACGCGCTCGCCAAGCGCATCCGCCGCATCGGGCTCGGCGTGATGGGCTTCGCCGACGCGCTCATCCGCCTCGGCATCAAGTACGACTCCCCCGAGGGCGTCGAGTTCGGCCGCAAGGTGATGGAGTTCGTGGACGTCGAGGGCAAGAAGGAGTCCGAGCGCCTCGCCGAGGCCCGCGGCTGCTTCCCCGAGTGGGCGCAGTCCATCTGGGGGCCCGACCAGACCTGCGCGCGCGACGCCAACGGCGACCGCATCCGCCCGATGCAGAAGCTCCGCAACTGCAACGTCACCACCGTCGCGCCCACCGGCACCATCTCCATCATCGCCGGCTGCTCGTCGGGCCTCGAGCCGCTCTTCGCCGTCGCCTTCATGCGCAACCAGGCCGGCGTGATGATGCCCGACGTCAACGAGGACTTCGTCGCGATCGCGAAGAAGGAGGGCTGGTACACCGACGCCCTGATGGAGCGCATCGCCAAGACCGGCTCGGTCATCCAGCCCGAGGTGCCGAAGAAGTGGCAGGATGTGTTCGCGACCGCGAACAACATCACGCCCGAGTGGCACATCCGCATGCAGGCCGCCTTCCAGCAGCACTGCGACTCGGCGATCTCCAAGACCACCAACTTCGCCCACACGGCCAGCCGTGAGGACGTGCGCAAGATCTACGAGCTCGCGTACGAGATGAAGTGCAAGGGCGTGACCGTCTACCGCGACGGCTCGCGCGACGGCCAGGTGCTCTCGACCGGCGCGACCGCCGACGCCGCCGCCAAGCGCGACGGGGCCAAGGAGGACGCGGCCGCCAAGCGCGAGCTCGCCGAGCTCAAGGGCACCATCGCCGAGATCACCTCGGACAACGACCGCCTCAAGAAGCTCCTGTTCGACGCCGAGGCCGAGAACCTCCAGCGCCGCCAGAAGCGGTCGCGCCCGGACGTCCTCCGCTCGACGGCCATCCGCAAGGAGACCCCGCTCGGCGTGATGTTCGTGCACATCACCGAGGACGACAAGGGCCAGCCGTTCGAGGTCTTCATCAACCTCGGCAAGGCCGGCGGCTCGGCCATGGCCGACGCCGAGGCGGTGGGCCGCCTGATCTCCCTCGCCCTGCGCTCGGGCATCGGCATCCAGCAGGTGCACCGCCAGCTGCGCGGCATCTCCTCCGACCGCGCGGTGGGCCTCGGCCCGAACAAGATCCTCTCGATGCCCGACGCGATCGGCATCGC
>JAIBBJ010000184.1 GCA_019694735.1 Gemmatimonadaceae bacterium
GCGCGCGCCGCGGGCCCGCGCCGCGTCGCATGCAACTCGCTCAAGAGCACCTCGCGGGCGATGCCCGCGGCGTCCGCAGCCCGCGCGAGGTAGAGGTCCCGCGTCACCGGGTCGCTCGCCGCACGGATCGTGGGCAGCAGCCGGTCCAGCGCGCGCCGCTTGTGCTGCAGGTCGCGGAACCATCCGGCCCGCTCGAGCAGCTGCACCTTGCGGTCGAAGACGTCCATCGCCTGTTCGAGCTGCCGCTCGACGGCGTCGCGGCCCTGCTTCTGCACGAACGTGTCCGGGTCCTCGCCCTCGGGGAGCGTCACCACGCGCACCTCGAGCGACTTCGCCAGCAGGACGTCGGCGGCGCGGAAGGTGGCCTTCTGGCCCGGCCCGTCGGAGTCGTAGAGGAGGAACACCTGCCGCGTGTAGCGCGCGAGCAGCTCCGCCTGGGCCTCGGTGAGGGCGGTGCCCATCGGTGCGACGACGCACTCGATCCCCGCGGCGACGAGGCGCAACGCGTCGAAGTACCCCTCGACCAGGATCACCCGTTCGTCGCGGCGGATCGCGTTCCGCGCCCCGTGCAGGTGGTAGAGGATGCGCCCCTTATTGAAGATCTCCGAGTCGGCCGAGTTCAGGTACTTCGGCTCCCCCGGGCCGAGGAGCCGCCCGCCGAATCCCACCGGATGCCCGCTGGGGTCGTGGATCGGGAACATCAGGCGGTCACGGAAGCGCGGCCGTGGCTCCTCCTGCTCCTCCCGCCGCACGAGCAGGCCCGCCGCGAGCAGGCGGGCGTCGTCGTAGCCCAGGCCGTTGAGGTGGGTGCGCAGGGCGCCGATCTCGCGCGGGGCGAAGCCGAGCCCGAAGCGCTCCGCCACCTCGCGCGTCACCTCCCGCCCCGCGAGGTAGTCGCGCGCGGCCTGGCCGCCCGGAGCATCCCACAGCACACGCTGGAAGTACTCGCCGACGGTGGCATTGAGCTCCCACATCGGCTCGCGCGGGTCGGGGCCTTCGCGGCGGCGGTCCACCTCCTTCACCTCCACGCCGCTCTTCTCGCCAACGTACTTCACCGCCTCGGCGAAGCTCATGCCGAGCCGCTTCTGCACGAAGGTGAAGACCGAGCCCTTCTCGCCGCAGACGAAGCAGGTGTACCCGCCGCCGGGCACGACGGAGAAGTTGGCGTTCGTGCCCTGGTGGAACGGGCACGGCCCGCGCCACACCGAGCCCGTCTTCTTCAGCTTCACGTGCTCGCTGATGATCGCGACGATGTCGGCCTGCGCCGAGACCTGCTGGACGACCTCGTCAGGGATCATGCGAACTCCGCGACGGTCACGCCGGCGCCACCCTCGTTCCACGCCCCGAGGCGGAACTGCTTGACCCGCTTCTCGCGCTTGAGCAGGGCGTTCACGCGCTCCCGCAGCGCCCCGGTACCCTTGCCATGGATGATCCGGAGCGCGCCGAGGTCGGCCCGCACCGCGCGGTCGATCGCCTGCAGCACGGCGTCATCGACCTCGTGGACGCGCATCCCGCGCACGTCCACCTCGGGCTTCGCCTCGACCTCGGGCATGTCGAGGATCGCGACCTCGACCCGCTCCTCCTTGAGGTGACGCGCCGACAGGCGCCGCAGCGTGTCGAGCGGCACCGTGAGCTTGAGCGCGCCGACCGCGACGACCGCCTCGCCCCCGCGGAGGTCCACGAGCCGGCCGACCTTCCCGCCGAGCGTGCCGACGGCGACCGCATCGCCCACGGCGAGGGCGACGCCGCGGCCGTCCGCTGCCGAGACCTCCGCCGCGCGCTCGCGCGCCGCCGCGAGCTGCGCGACGCGCTCGGCCGCCTCCAGCGCCTCGAGGCGCTCCTGTTCGCCCGCCGCGCGTGCCTCGAGCGCGCGCCGCGCCTCGGCCGCCGTCTCCGCGATCGCGTGCGCCCCGGCCGCCTGGAGATCGCGGATCGTGCGCTCGACCTCCTTCCGCGCCTCGAGCAGGTAGCGCCGCGTGTCGCGCCGCTGGTCCCGCTCGAGCTGACGCTGTTGCTCCGCGAGCGCACGCTCGCGCTCCGCGAGCCGGGCGGCGCGCTGCTGCAGATCCGCCTGCTGCGCCCCCACCTCCCGCTCACGCGTGCCGAGCGCCTCGGCGCGCCGTTCCACGTCGGCCAGCAGCGCGCTCAGGTCGCGCTCCATCCGCGGCACCCGCGCCTCGGCCCGCGCGAGCACCGCGGCGGGCATGTCCAGCCGCTGCGCGATCGCGAGCCCGTACGACCGCCCCGGGATGCCCTTGATCAGCCGGTACGTCGGCGCGAGTCGCTCGGCATCGAACTGGAGCGAGGCGTTCACGACCCCGGCCACCTCGCTCGCCAGTTCCTTGAGCGCGCCAAGGTGGGTCGTGGCGATGGTCGTCGTGCCGCGGTCGGTGAGCGCCTCGAGGATCGCGCCGCCGAGCGCGGCTCCCTCGAGCGGGTCCGTGCCCGAACCGAGCTCGTCGATCAGCACGAGGGCATCGGCCGAGGCGTGCCCGAGGATCGCCGTGAGGTGCCGCAGGTGCGCCGAGAAGGTCGACAGCGATGCCTCGAGCGATTGCTCGTCGCCGATGTCGGCGAAGACGTCGTCGAAGCACGGGAGTCGGCTCTCGGGGCCCACCGGGGCCGGGATCCCGCTCTGCGCCATCAACGCGCAGAGGGCGAGCGCCTTGAGGAGCACCGTCTTGCCACCCGTGTTCGGGCCGGAGACGAGCAGCGTGCGCTCATCCGGCCCCATCGCGAGGTCGAACGGTACGACCGTGATCCCCTGCGCGAGCAGCAGCGGGTGGCGACCCTCGCGGACTGCGAAGCCCTCGCGCGCCGCGACCAGCTCCGCGTCGTGGCATCGTGCCGCCAGCGCATATCGCGCCCGCCCGTACAGGGCGTCGAGGGCGATCAGCGACTCGAGGGCGGCGACGAGCGCATCGCGGTCGGGCCGCAGCAGCTCCGTGAGCTCGAGCAGGATCCGGTCGCACTCGGCGAGCTCCTCGGCCTCCAGTTCCCGGATGCGGTTCCCCGCCTCCACGGCGGCCGGCGGCTCGACGAACAGCGTCTGCCCCGACTGCGAGCTGTCGTGCACGATGCCGCCGAGCGATCCTCGACCCTCCCGGCGCACCGGGATGACGTAGCGGCCGTTGCGGAGCGTGACCGAGGCATCCTCGACGCGGTGGTGTGCCTCGAGTCGCGCCATCAGGCGTTCGAGCAGCCGTACGAGCTCGCCCTCGGCGCCGCGCAGCTCTCGGCGGATGCGGCGCAGCGCCGGCGAGGCGTCGTCCTTGATCGTCCCGTCCTCCGCGAGCACCGCCTCGAGGCGCGCCTCCACCGTGGGACGGGCGATGAGGTCGTCCGCGTAGCGCGCCAGCGGCGCGCGCGCCGCAGGATGGCGGGCCTCGTCCATGAGCGCCGCCTGCGTGCGCCGCGACGACTGGAGCAGCACGATCGCCTGCCGCAGCTCGGATGCAGTCCACGATGTGCCGGGGATCCGCAACCGGCCGAGCGCGTCGGTCAGGTCCGGGACGGCCTCCGGCCGCCAGCCGGCCTCGCTCGTCACGAGCGCGCGCATCGCCGCCACGCGGCCGTGCTCCGCGCGGAGCGCCTCCAGCGCCTCAGCGCGGTCGAGGTGCGCGCCCCCGACGCGCAACGGGCGCAGCGCGCGGATGCGCGCGGCGCCCGGGCTGCTCGACGCGTGGCCGGCCACATGATCCAGGAGCCGCGCGAACTCGAGGACCTCGAGGGCGTGGGCCTGGAAACTCACGACTGCGGCCCGAGCTCCTCGCGCGCGATCCGGTTGATCACCGAGCCATCGAGGCGGCCCTTGAAACGCGGCATCACCTTGCCCATCACGGCGCCGACGTTCTTCGCGCCCCCGGCGACGGCCTCGCGCACCGCGGCACGGACCACGTCGTCGGACGGAGCGGCGGGAAGCCACAGGCTCAGCGCCTCGGCCTCCCGCCGCTCGTTCGCGGCGAGCTCGCCGCGTCCCGCCTGCTCATACATCTCGACGGACTCCCGTCGACGCTTGATCGCCTTGCGCAGCACCTCGACGACATCGTCGTCGACGAGCACCCGCTTGACCTCGATCTCGCGATTCTTGACGTCCGACAGCACGGTGCCCAGCAGCAGGACGCGCTCCTTGTCCTGCGCTTTGCGGGCGGCGTTGAGCTCGCCCTGCAGCCGCGCCGCCAACTCCGACATCAGTGCGAGCGCGTCCGACGATTCTTGCGCTGCGCCGCGTTGAGCTTCCGCTTCCGCTTCTCGCTCGGCTTCTCGTAGTGGCGATGCTTGCGGAGATCCGAGAGGATCCCGGCCTTCTCGCACTTCTTCTTGAAGCGCTTCAGCGCGCGCTCGAAGTTCTCGTCTTCGTGGATGATGACTTCCGACAAACTGGATTTCCCCCCTTCGTGGCGTTTGTGCGCCGGCTGGGGTGGCGGGTGGTGGTAGCCTTTAAACGTAGGTCCTGCGGCACCTTGCGGCAACCCACGCGACCAGCGCCGCGTCGTCTGACCGGACCGCCCCCCCCATTTCCCGTCGCGTCCGCCCCGCCCCCGCACCCGCCCTTCGCCCCATCCGGGTCGCGCGACGGCCACCCGGCCGAGTCCGCAGTCGAGCCGATCGGTCAGCCGGGGGGCCACCCGTGCGCCCGCCCCCCGAGCAGGTGCAGATGGAGATGCCCGACCGTCTGCCCGCCGTCTTCGCCCGTGTTCACGACGCATCGATACCCTCGTGTCGCCACCCCCTCCTGGCGCGCCACCTGCTGCGCGAGCATCGACATCGCACCGAACACCGATGCGTCGGGTACCTCCTCCAGTGAGGCGTAGTGCACCTTCGGGATGACGAGGACATGGACCGGCGACTTGGGGGCGATGTCGCGGAAGGCGAGACAGGTCTCGCTCTCGGCGACCTTCGCCGCGGGGAGTTCGCCACGAACGATCCGGCAGAACAGGCAGTCTTCCATCTTGCTTCCTTGCTCGGGTGGGCGCGCGGCCCCGCCGCGCCCAGCCAAGATGCGGCAGGGCCGACGCGACGTCGAGCGGTGTCGCCTTGCGCACGCCGTGGTGCGACGCGCAAGCCCCGACGCACGGCTGACGCCGCACGCCGGGGCTGGAGGACTCAGCGCGCCGAGTCGACCACGGACGCCGCACAGCTCTCGATGGCAGGCGCGGTCTCCGCCGTCGAGACATCGGCGAGCGAGGCCAGGTCATGGTTCACCGCGACGAAGCGGAAGGTGTGCACGCCGGGCGTCGTCGTCGCACCCGAGATCGTGAGCTGCCCCGTCACGCCGCGGTATTGACCGCTGGTCCCGAACGCCAGGAGCCGAGCGCCGGTGTCCACGTCCTCGATCCGGAAGGTCCAGAAGGGCACGTGCCCGTCCGGCGCGGTCGGCCCATCGACCGGGCTATTCACGGTGATGACGACCTCGGCGCGGTTCTGGATGCCGTCACGGATCGTCACCCCCATGATCGTGCCCGCATCGCAGACGGCGCCGGCCGACGCCCGCTGGATGCGACCGACCGGTGTGCTCGCCCCACCACCGCCACCACCACCACCACCACCACCGCCGCCGCCGCCGCCGCCACCAGCGCCCTTCGCGGCCGCGATATCCGTCGCCGCGCGGTCGAGCGGCGACAGCGGGGACCCGTTGTCAGCGCAGGCGGCACTGAGGGCGCTGATGAGAACGAGTGAGAACAGACGGCGTCGCGCGTGCATCGGAGTGCTCCTGGTGTGCAGTGCAGTGGGATGATCCATCGGGGCACTGCACGGAAAGGCAAGCCAGATGCCACGAGCGCCTGAGTCTCAAGCCGTTACAGGGCAAAGACTTGAGACTCTGACGCCGCACGAACCCTACCACGATTCGATGCGATGACTGGAACGGATCGTTACGCCGATGGCGAGGAGTCGAGGACCGCCCGGGTCGCCGCGAGGGCCGCGAGGGCCGCGGTCTCGAATCGGAGGATTGAACGCCCGAGCGCGATCGGGGTGAATCCCGATGCCTCCAGCGCTTCCAGCTCCGCCGGTTCGAACCCACCTTCCGGGCCCACGGCGAGCGTGACCCCGAGCATTCCTGCCGCAGCGGACTCGCGCGCGGCCGTCGACGCCGCCCAGGCGGCGAGCCCTGCGTCGGCACCCTGCTGCAGCACGAAGGCTGGCCCCTCCGGGCGAGCCGCGAGGGCATGCTCCAACGTGGCCTCCGGATGGATGACCGGCAGCCAGCCGCCGCGGCTCTGCTCGAGTGCCGACGCCATCCGCGTCCGCACCTTCTGCTGGAACGTCGGCCCCTCACCACGTGGGTTCACGTGGCGGCTTCGCTTGTACAGGACCGGCCGCCAACTCGTGAGTTCGAGTTCCGTCGCCTTCTCCGCGAGCCAGAGCATCCGTTCCTTGTCCGCGACCGGGAGCAGCAGGTGGACCGGGGGGGCGGGCTCCACCGACTCGGCCCGCTCGACCGAGACGACGGCGTGCCGCTTGGCGAGTTGCGTCAGGATGCCGTCGCCGCGGGTCCCCGCGCCATCGAGCAGCCCGACCCGCGTCCCGGTCTCGAGACGCCGCACCCGCATGTGGTGCGCCGCGTCCTCGCCGAGCGTGACCGCGCCTTGGGACGCGAAGGGCTCGTCGGTGACGAAGGTCGGCAGGCTCACGGCCGCACCCGGACGCTCCACCACTGCTCCTCCGCGTCCTCCGCCAGGACCGTCCACCCGGCGTACGCCAGCGCCTCGAGCATGCGGGGCCGCTCCTCGAGCAGGATCCCGCTCAGGATCGCCTCACCATCGGGGGCCAGCCCGGCCCGGATGGTGGGGAGGAGCTCGAGGAGCACCGAGGAGATGATGTTCGCGAGGATCAGCCGGACGGGCGCGACCAGCGGGAGGAACTCCTCGGCGTTCCCCTCGAGCACGGCGACCTGCGAGGACACGCCGTTGCGCTCCACGTTCTCCTCGGCGTTCGCGATGGAGTCATGGTCGTTCTCGATCGCGAAGGCGCGTGCGGCGCCGAGCTTCACCGCCGCGATGGCGAGGATGGCGCTGCCGGCCCCGAGGTCGGCCACCGAGTCGCCCGCACGGATCGCCGCCTGCATCAGGCGCACGACGCCGCGCGTGGTGGGGTGCTCCCCCGTGCCGAACGCCATCGCCGGTTCGATGACCACGGTACGCGCAGGGTCGCGCCCTGCGGCGAGCCATGGTGGAGTGACGGTGAGGGCGCCCAGTTCGTGCGCGGTGATCCGGTCGCGCCACCGCTCGCTCCAGTCCACATCCTCGAGCGCCGCATGCTCCGCGACCAGGGCGGCGTCCGCCGCGCGGAGCCGCACGACGAAGGCCTGCGGGTCCGCCTCCGCAGGGAGATGCGTGATCAGCCGCCCTCCATCCTCGTGGACGCCCTCCGCGCCCGCGTCGAACATGGCGGCGGCGAGGGCCTCGCCCCGTTCGGGGGAGGACGGCGTGACCTGGATGCGGTGCCACATGCGAGGCGGGGCTGGGCGTGGGCGATCCGGGGCTCAGCCGCCGATCGCTTCCTTCATCTTGGCCCAGAAGCCCTTCTCGCGCTTCTCGGGCGGCTTCGACATCACCTCATGCAGCTGTTCGATGAGGCGCTCCTCCTCCTTGCCGAGCTCCTTCGGCGTCCACACCTGCACGCGCACATGCAGGTCGCCCACGCCGCTCGCATTCACGCGAGGCAGCCCACGGCCGCGCAGCGTGAAGACGTGCCCGCTCTGCGTCCCTTCGGGCACGCGCAGGCTGAGCGGCCCCGTGATGCCGGGGACCTCGATGTCGGCGCCCAGCACTGCCTGCGGATAGGTGATGAGCACCTCGCAGTACAGATCCTCGCCGTCACGCTCGAACCGGTCGTCCTCGACCACGTCGAATACGACGATCACGTCGCCGCGCGGGCCGCCCCGTACGCCCGCGTTGCCCACCCCGCGCAGGTGCATGTACTGCCCCGACGACACGCCCGCGGGGACCTTGAGCTCGATCGAGTGCTCACCACGCTGACGTCCCTCCCCGCGGCAGCTCTTGCAGGGCGTCTGGATCACGACGCCCTCACCGCGGCAGGCCGGGCACGGCGCCACGCTCACGAACTGCCCGAAGAAGCTCTGCTGGGCGCGGCGCACCTCGCCCTGGCCATTGCAGGTGGTGCACCGATTCACGGCGGTCCCCGGCTCGGCTCCCTTTCCGGCGCACCGCTCGCAGGGGTCGAGCAGCTTCAGCTTGACCTTCTTGGAGACGCCCGTCGCGACCTCGACCATGGTGAGGTCGAGGTCGACCTTCACGTCGGCGCCCGAGCGAGGGCCCGCCTGCGCGCGGCCACCCGCCCCGAAGAGGTCGCCGAGACCGAAGTCCCGCATGAAGATGTTGAGCGCTTCGGAGAGGTCCACGTGGTGGAACCCGCCCGCGCCGCCGGCCCCACCCCCGCGCAGCCCCGCCTCGCCATATCGGTCGAAGGCCGCACGCTTCTGGGGATCACGCAGGACGTCGTACGCCTCCGTGATCTGCTTGAACTTCTCCTCGGCCTCCTTCGCCCCCCCGTTGCGGTCCGGGTGGTACTGCATCGCGAGCTTGCGGTAGGCCTGCTTGATCTCGTCGTCCGTCGC
>JAIBBJ010000170.1 GCA_019694735.1 Gemmatimonadaceae bacterium
CGGGCCCCCCGGGCCTGTGCCGCCGCCGCGGGGGCGAGCACGGTCGTGAGCGCCGTCGCGAGCAAGCTCGCGAGCGCGGCGGCGAGGGTCGGCGGACGGAGGGTGCGCATGGCGGTCACCGGACGAGCTGGGTGGCGACCTCGGACATCTCGTCGGCGGCCTTCACCGCCTTCGAGTTGATCTCGTAGGCGCGCTGCGCGGAGATCATCTCGACCATCTCGGTGACGATCTCGACGTTGCTGGCCTCGAGGTAGCCCTGGTTGATGGTGCCGAACCCCTCCTCGGTCGCGCCGCCCATGGTGGCGGTGCCGCTGGAGGGGGACTCCTGGTAGAGGTTGCCGCCCATCGAGACGAGGCCCGACGGGTTGGGGAACTTGTACAGCGGGATGCGGCCGACCTCGACGATGGTGCCGCCGGGGCGCACCGCGCTGACGATGCCCGACGGGCCGATCGTGATGTCGGTCGCGTCCTCGGGGATCGTGATGCGCGGCTCGAGTGTGAGCCCCTGCTTGTTCACGAGCACCCCCTGGTCGGAGACGTCGAAGTTGCCGTCGCGGGTGTAGACGGTCGCGCCGGTGTTGGAGCGGAGGCCGAAGAACCCGTTGCCCTCGATCGCGAGATCGAGCTGGCGCTGGGTGTTCTCCATCGTGCCCTGGGCGTGGATCCGGTTGATCGCGGCGAGCCGCACGCCGCGGCCGACCTGGATGGCGCCGAGCGAGGAGGCGTCGGCGTTGTCCACGGCCTGCACTTCGCGGAGCGACTGGTAGAGCAGGTCCTCGAACGCGGCGCGGCTCGCCTTGAACGCGGTCGTGTTGACGTTCGCGAGGTTGTTGGCGATCACCTCGGTGCGCGTCTGCTGGGCGGCCATGCCGGTGGCGGCGGTGCGGAGGGCGGGATTCATCGTGGGGTCCTCGGGTTCCGGGCGGTCAGACGGGCTTGCCGAGCTGGGTGGCGGCGGTCTCGCGCGTCTCGTCGAGCACGCGGATCGCCTTCTCGAGCAGGGCGTGGTGGCGCTGGATGCCGAGCATGTCCACCATCGTCGAGACGGAGTTGACGTTGCTCGACTCGAGGGCGCCCTGTTCGACACGCCGTTCGGTGGGCGGGATGGCGACGCGGCCCTGCGGCACGAACGTGCCCTGGGGCTCGTGGACGACGCCGGCCGTCGGGTCGGCGGGGCGCTCCACGCGCAGCCGGCCGGCGACCTCGCCGTCCACGAGCACGGTGCCGTCGCGGCCGATGGAGAGGTCCTGATAGGAGGGCGGGAGGACGATCGGGCCGCGCTCGCCGAGCAGCGGGGCGCCCCCGATCGTGAGCCGGTTGGCCGGGTCCACCGTCATGCTGCTGCCGCGGACCCAGCGTTCGCCGCGCGGCGAGTCGACGACGAGGAAGCCGTCGCCCTCGATCGCGAGGTCCATCGGTGCACCGGTGTCGCGCAGCACGCCCTGCGAGAGGTCCGTGCGCGTCTGCACCGTCGGGGCGCCCTGCGTGGCGTCGAGCAGCCGCGCGAACGCCTGCTCCGCCTTGAACCCGTCGGTCGAGGCGTTCGCCAGGTTGTTGGCGACCACCTCCATCCGGTGCTCGGCGGAGCGCATCGCCGATGCGGCGATGGTGAGGCCGGAGACGGGGGCGGTCACGGCGCGACCTGGCGGTAGCCGTTGGCGGGCGTGCCCGTGCGGCGCGCCGCGGAGCGGGCGGAGGTGATCGGCTTCGCGCTTGGCCCCGAATCGGGCTCGGCGGCCGCCGGCGCGCCGCTGCGGACCGGCGTCATCACGCCGCGCAGCCGCGCGATGGCGCGCGAGCGGATCTGCGAGACGCGCGACTCCGTGAGCCCGAGCACCGAGGCGATCTGGTGCATCTTGAGCTCCTCGTAGTAGTAGAGCGCGAGCACGGTGCGCTCCTGCTCCTTGAGCTGGCCGAGGGCCTCGCGGAGCTTCTCCTGCTCGGCCTCCGCGGTCAGCGTGTCCTCGATGGTGGGCGCGTCATCGTGGTAGGCGCCCTCCCACTCGGTGTAGGTGGACTCGCCGTCGTCCTTCGTGGAGCGCTCGAGCGGCACGCGGATGCCGGCCTCGAGGTCGGCCTCCCAGCGCCACAGCGTGAGCTTGTCGATCCCGAGCTGCTCGGCGAGCTCGGTGTCGGTCGGGGCGCGGCCGAGCTTCGAGCCGAGGGCGTCGCGGGCGCCCGCGATGTCGCGGGCGCGGCGACGGATGGAGCGCGGCACGTTGTCGAGCCGGCGGAGCTCGTCGAGGATCGCGCCGCGGATGCGCGGCACCGCCAGCGTGCTGAACGCCAGCCCACGCGACGGGTCGAAGGATTCGATCGCCTGGATGAGGCCGAGCGTGCCGGCGCTCACCAGCTCATCGATGTCCATCTCCGTGGAGAGGGTGCGCGCGAGGCCCTGCGCGACGTGGTGCACGAGGCTCAGGTTCTCCCTGATGAGCGTGTCGCGTGCGTCCAGGTCGCCGGCAGCGGCGGCCGTCCAGAGGGCGGAAGGGGTGTTCACGAGAGGACTCCGGTGGAGGCGGAGGTGGAGAGGGCCGTCCAGAGGGCTCCGGCGGCGGTGGTGAGGGCCGTGTCAGCCACGGCCTCGGCGAGCGGGATGCCGGCGCGGAGCGCGACCGGGAGGGTGGGGTCGATCGGCAGCGCGGGGGCCGTCGGGAGGGGCCGACCGAGCCAGCGCTCGGCGGCGTCCCGCAACGGCGTGACGTCGGCATCCCCCCACGGGAGGACGGTGGCCGCGCACTGCGGACGGCGGCCGACGAGGAGCTTGAGGACGGCGAAGGTGGCGGCGAGCGAGGCGCCGCCGCCGGGCGCCAGCACCACGCTCTTCGCGGGGGCGGTGCGCGCGGCGAGTTCGTCGATCGCGTCGAGGAGCTGCGGGACGTGCGCGCCGGGGACGAGGAGGATCACGTCCGCGTCGGTGATGCTCGGCACGCGGTCGGCCACCTCGATGTCGCGCTCGACCACGACCGGCGGGAAGTCGGGGCCGGGCAGCGCCACGCCGAAGAGCGCGGCGAGCCGCTGGGCGCGGAGCTGCGGCCCGACGAGCAGCACCCTGGCGCCGTGGTCGCGTGCCTCGCGCGCGAGGAGCGCGGCCGTCACGCTCGCGCCGACGCCTTCCTCGCCGGCGGCGACGAGCACCCCGAGCGGGGCACGGGAGCGCGAGGGGCGGGCGGCGGGGATGCGGCCGACGACGGTGCCGACGGGGCGGCGCGGCGCCGACGACCAGGCGCCGGTGGTGGGGAGGCGCTCAGGCAGCGGCACGGGCGACCTCCCACGTGGCGATGGCCGAGAGCTGCACGTTCGGCGGGAGCTCGGCGAGCGAGATGACCGGCTGGTGCGGCAGGACCGGCTCGAGGACGTTGCGGATGCCGAGGCGCAGCGCGCTCGGGACCACCAGCGGCGGCACGCGGCCGTCGATGGCGCGCGACGACGCGAGGTGCTCGAGGTCGCGGATGAGCTGCGAGACGGATTCCGGGGTGAGCGACGGCGCCGGCTGGCCCTGGCGCGGCGCGAGCAGTGCGCCGAGCTGGCCCTCGAGCCGCGCGCCGAGCGTGATCGCCGGCAGGACGCCGTTCTCGTCGAGGTAGGCGCGGGCGATCGCGTCGCTGAGGGCGCGGCGCACGTGCTCGGTGAGGAGGACCGGGTCCTTCGTGGCGTCGGCGGCATCGCCGAGCGCCTCGAGGATCGTGACGAGGTCACGGATCGGCACGCGCTCGCGCAGCAGGCGCTGGAGCACGCGGTGCACGGTGCCGAGCGAGAGCTTGCCCGGGACGACCTCGTCCACGACCGCGGGGTGGGTCTTCTTGAGCGCGTCGAGCATCTGCTGCACGTCCTGGCGGCCGAGCAGCTCGGCCGCCGAGCGCTTCACGGTCTCGATGAGGTGGGTGGCGATCACGGTCGAGGGCTCGACGACGTCCCACCCCGCGGCCTGCGCGTCGGCGCGGCGCGACGAGGCGACCCACTTCGCGCGCATGCCGAAGGAGGGGTCGATCGTGTCGATGCCCTCGACGGCCGCGGTCACGCGGCCCGTGTCGAGCGCGAGGAGGAACTGCGGCATCACGTCGCCGCGCGCCTTCTCGGTGCCGCGGACCTTCACCACGTAGGTGCCGCCCGGGAGGCCGAGGTTGTCGAGGATGCGGACCGGCGGCACGAGGATGCCGGGGTCCTGCGCGCACTGCTGTCGGAGCAGTCCGATGCGCTTGAGCAGGTCGCCGCCCTGCGACTGGTCGGCGAGCGGGATGAGCAGGTAGCCGACCTCGAGCTCGATCGGCTCGATCTGGAGGAGGTCGTCGAGCGGGTCCGCGGGGGCGGCGGGCTGCGCGGCGGCCGCCGGCGGCGGGGCCGCCGCGGCCTGCGCCTTCGACTGCTTGGCGTCGGCGCCGGTGGCGAGCAGCGCCAGCGCGATCGCGATGCCGATGAACGGGATCTTCGGCAGGCCCGGCACGAGGCCGAACGCGCCGATCACCCACGCCGCGAGGCGGAGCGCGCGCGGATGGGCCGCGATCTGGTTCGACAGCACCGTGCCGACCTGTGCGCCCTCCGCCGCGTGCGTCACCATGATGCCCGCGGCGGTCGAGATGATCAGCGCGGGGATCTGCGAGACCAGGCCCTCACCGACGGTGAGGATGGTGAACTTCGCGGCGGCGTCGGGGAGCGAGAGGCCCTGCTGCGCGACGCCGATGATGATGCCGCCGACGATGTTGACGCCGGTGATGATCAGCGCGGCGATCGCGTCGCCCTTCACGAAGCGGCTGGCGCCATCCATCGCACCGAAGAAGTCCGCCTCGCGGCCGACCATCTCGCGGCGCTGGCGGGCCTCCATCGCATCGATGGCGCCGTGGGCCAGCTCGCCGTCGATCGCCATCTGCTTGCCGGGGAGGGCGTCGAGGGTGAAGCGGGCCGAGACCTCGGCCACGCGCCCGGCACCCTTCGTGATCACGATGAAGTTGATCGCGACCAGGATGAGGAAGAGGATCAGCCCCACCACGTAGTTGCCGCCGATCACGAACTCGCCGAAGGCCGGGATGATCTCGCCGGCGTGCCCGCCGGACAGGATCAGGCGGGTCGAGCTCACGTTCATCGCGAGCCGGAACAGCGTCAGCAGCAGCAGGACCGTCGGGAAGCTCGAGAAGTCGAGCGGCCGGGTGCTCTGCAGCGCGACCAGCAGGACGATGATGGCGGCGCCGAGCGACAGCGCGAGGAAGAGGTCGACCAACAGCCCCGGCAGCGGCACGATCAGCAGTGCCAACACGAAGAGGACGCCGACGGCGGTCCAGACTTCGGTGTTGCGGGTGGCCTTGGCAGACGCAGTGGGGCTCATGGCCTAGCCGGAAATGCAGGGCCGGTGCCACGCGGAAGCGACTTCTAACGCTTTGTCAGTTAAAGACTTAGAGTGGTTTCTCGTGGGCGGAAGAATTCGCCTAGTGGGATGTGGTCACCCCCGGGGCGGCACGAATTGCCGTGCGGGCGGCGGCAGTCTCGGCCGGGGCGCTCCGTGGGCGGGAACGCGAGAGCCCGGCGCGTCACGGTCGCGTCGGGCTCCTCGTCAACTGGCCGTGCCGCAGCCCGGGTGGGCAGGGGCGCGGCGTGGCCGGGCCGCCCCCGGGAGGGATCACGCCATCGCGCTGCCGCGCCAGGCCCCGCGCTGCTGGCGGGTGCGGTAGACGTAGGCGAGGATCTCGGCGACCGCGAGGTACAGTTCCACCGGGATGACCGAGCCGACCTTCGCCGCCTTGAAGAGCGCGCGGGCCACCGGCTTGTTCTCGACGATCGGCACGCCGGCCTCGGCGGCGATCGCCTTGATGCGCTCGGCGACCTTGTCCTGGCCCATCGCGAGCACCACCGGGACCGGCGCATCCGTGTCGTCGTACTGGATCGCGACCGCGATGTGCGTCGGGTTGGTGACCACGACCGTCGCCTTCTTCACGTCCTTCAGCATCTGGCCGAAGGCGACCTCCCGCGCGAAGCGCCGGCGCGCCGCCTTGATCTGCGGGTCGCCCTGGTCCTCCTTGTTCTCGCGCTTCACCTCCTCCTTCGTCATGCGCAGGCTCTTCTCGAGCTGGAAGCGCTGCCAGAAGTAGTCCGCGGCGGCGATCGTCGCGTAGGCGATGCCGACGGTGAGGAGCAGCCGGCCGACATGCTGGCCGAGCCACGGCGCGAGCGCGAGCGGGCCGGTGGTCGCGAGGAGCGGTGCGGTCGGGAGCGCGGCGGCGAGCGCCTTCCAGACGAGCAGCCCGATGACGGTGACCTTGGCGAGCGCCTTCACCGTCTCGACCGCCTGCGACGGCGAGAGCAGCCGCTTGCCGTTCGCGATCGGGTTGAGGCGCTCCCAGTGGAGCTTGAGCGCCTTCGGGGACACGTGGAAGCCCGACTGCGCGACCGCGACGACGACCGTCGCGGCGAGGATCGTCCCGAGCACCGCGCCCGCGGCGACGGCCGACCGGGCGACGGTCTCCCGGAGCATGCCGACGGCACTGGCCTCGTCGAGCGACACGGACCCGGCGCGGGCGAGCCCGCTGCCGAGCAGGTCGCGCAGGGCCATCCCCGCATCGTCCGCGAGCAGGCCGATCGCCGCCGCGGCGCCGAGCACGGCGGCGGCGACGCTGGCCTCCTGGCTGCGCGCGATCCGTCCCTCGTCGATCGCCTCCTGGCGTCGTCGGGGCGTGGGTTCTTCGGTGCGTTCGCCGGCGTCCGAGTCTTCGGCCATCTCAGCTCCCGCGCAGCAGGGCGTTCATCACGGCGCCGGCCATGGTGCGTACCTGGTCGCCCCAGCCGCGGGTCGCGAGGCCGAGGAACGGCAGCGACACCACGAGGGCGCCGAGCCCGACGAAGATCTGCACCGGGAACGCGAGGTTCATCAGGTTGAGCTGCGGCACCGCGCGCGAGAGCACGCCGAGGCCGACGTTGGTGACGAGGGCGGCGGCGATCACGGGCGCGGCGAAGCGGAGGCCGAGCGAGAAGAGCACGGCGCCCTGCCGCACGAGCACGCGGAGCGCCTCGCCCACGTTCGGCTCGGCGCCGACCGGCACCCGCGCGAAGGAGCGGGCCACGGCCTCGAGCATCACGTGGTGGCCGTCGCTCGCGAGGAGGAGCGTCGCCGCGAGGAGGCCGAAGAACTGGCCGAGCGCCGAGGTCTGGTGGCCGCCCAGGGGGTCCATCACGGCGGCGCCCGAGAGGCCGATCGCCTGCGACGACAGGTCGGCGGCGAGCTCGGCCGCGCCGACGAGCAGCGCCGCGCCGAGCCCGATCGAGAAGCCGATCAGCGACTCGGCGAGGAACGCCGCGGGCGTCAGGTGGGCGCCGGGGAGCGCGCTCGCCTGCGCGGCGGGCAGCAGCACGAGCGTGAGCACGAGCAGCAGTGCGGTGCGCACCGGCATCGGCACGGTGCGCGAGGCGAACATCGGGGCGACGAGGACGAGCCCGCCGACGCGGCAGGCCGCGAGCATCGCGATCTCGGCGGCGCCGGGGGCGAGGAGGTCCCAGGGCCCCGTGGCCGGCGTCATCGCGGCAGGTCCGCCAGCCCGACGAGGATCGAGCGCGTGTAGCCGACGATGCTCTGCAGCATCCACGGCAGCGCGAGGACGAACACCATCCCCATCACCACGAGCTTGGGGACGAAGGTGAGCGTCTGCTCCTGGATCTGCGTCAGCGACTGGAGGATGCCGATGACGAGCCCGACGACGAGCGCGGTGAGCAGGAACGGCGCCGCGAGCTGCAGCATCATCAGCAGCGCCTGGCGGGCGAGGTCGAGGACCACCTGGTCGTTCATCGCGGCATCACCGGAAGCCGGCCACGAGGCTCTGCGTGATCAGCGCCCACCCGTCCACGAGGACGAAGAGGAGCAGCTTGAACGGCAGGGCGATCATCGTGGGCGGGAGCATGAACATGCCGAGCGACATCAGCACCGACGCGACGACGACGTCGATGACGATGAAGGGGAGGAAGAGGGCGAAGCCGATCGCGAACGCCGTGCGCAGCTCGCTCACGGTGAACGCCGCCATCAGCGTGATGAACGGCACCGGCTGGCCGGCGACGGCGGGCTGGCGCGAGAGGCGCAGCATCTTCCGCACGTCCGACGGCCGCGTCTGCTTGAGCATGAAGTCGCGGATCGGGCCGGAGGCGCGGTCGAGCATGGCGACCTGGTCGATCCGGCCGTCGAGCCAGGGCGTGATCGCCTGCTGGTTGACCTGCGTCATCGTCGGGGCCATCACGAAGCCGGTGAGGATGAGCGCGAGGCCGGCGATCAGCGGCGCCGGCGGCGAGGTCTGCGTGCCCAGCGCCTGGCGCAGGAAGTAGAGCACCACGAGGATGCGCGTGAAGCCGGTGGTCATGAGGACGAGCGTCGGGAGGAGGCTCATCATCCCGAGCATCACGACGACGCCGACGGTGCCGTTCAGGCGGAGGCCCTGGTCACCCTCGCCGACGCGGAGATCCATCTGCGGCGCGAGCTTCTGCACGACCTGGGCAGCGGTGGCCGTGGGGTTCGCGGCCGGCGCCGCCGCCGGGGCGGGCGCGGCGGTGCCGCCCGGGGTGCTCGCGGTGATCGGCGCTGCGGCGGCGGGGAC
>JAIBBJ010000173.1 GCA_019694735.1 Gemmatimonadaceae bacterium
CCGCGGCGGACAGCCCCGTCATACTCGTGCGCGCACCGCCGCGTCACGCGGGTTCCACGCCGATGGAACCCGCGTGACGAGCCGTGCGCCGCACAGGTACGGGCCGGAAACGCGCAGTGATGCGCCCAACCGCAGGAGGGAGCATGTCCGCCCCACCGCTCGCCCGCGCCGCCCTCGTCCTCGGCCTGCTCGGCGGCAGCGCCGTCCCCGGGCCCCGCGACCACGCCGCGCCGGTGATCCTCACCGGCCGCGTCACCACCGCCGGCGGCGCGCCGTTGTACGGCGCGAACGTCACGATCGACGCGGCGCACCTCAGCGTCGGCACCGGCACCGACGGCCGGTACCGGATCGAGGTGCCGGAGGCCCACCGCGGCGCGCAGCTCGTGGTGCGCGCCCGCGCGATCGGCTTCGTGCCGCAGGTGCGCAGCGTCCGGTTCGACCGGGACTCGGTCACCGCCGACTTCGCGCTGCCGCAGGACGTGAACCGGCTGAGCCAGGTGGTGGTGACCGGCTCCACCGGCAAGGTCGTGGGCGCGGCCGCGAGTGCGCTCTACGGCGGCGGGACGGCGGAGGCGGGCCGGATGCCGTTCACCGTCGCGCAGGTCACCGCCGACGACCTGCCGGCGCGCGACCTGCGCGGCGAGCGATACGCGGCGATCACGGACAACCCGTTCCTGTCGCCCGGCACCGACCCGCGCTCGACGTTCGCGGTGGACGTGGACCGCGCGTCGTACGCGAACGTGCGCCGCATCATCACGGTGGACCGGCAGCGGCCGCCGGTGGACGCAGTGCGGATCGAGGAGATGCTGAACTACTTCGACTACGACTACGCCGCGCCGACCGGGCCGCATCCGTTCGCGCTCGACGCCGAGGTGGCGCGCGCGCCGTGGGCACCGGCGCACCTGCTCGTGCGGCTCGGCCTGCAGGCGCGGCGACTCGACCTCGCGACCGCGCCGGCCAACAACCTCGTCTTCCTGATCGACGTCTCGGGCTCGATGCAGTCGGAGGACAAGCTGCCGCTGCTCAAGACGGCGTTCCGGCTGCTCGTGGCGCAGCTGCGGCCGCAGGATCGCGTGGCGATCGTGACCTACGCCGGGACCGAGGGGCTCGCGCTGCCGTCCACGTCGGGAGCCGACAAGGCGAAGATCCTCGAAGCGCTCGAGCGCTTCGAGGCCGGCGGCTCCACCGCCGGCGGCGCCGGGCTACGCCTCGCCTACGACGTCGCGAAGGCGAACCTCCTGCCCGAGGGGAACAACCGCGTGATCCTCGCGACCGACGGCGACTTCAACGTCGGCATCACCGACAACGCGGAGCTGGTGCGGTTCGTGACCGCGCGGCGCGAGGCGGGGATCGCGCTCTCGGTGCTGGGGTTCGGCGCCGGGAACCTGCAGGACGAGCGGATGGAGAAGCTCGCCGACACGGGGAACGGCAACTACAACTACATCGACTCGCCGCTCGAGGCGCGGAAGGTGCTCGTCAACGAGATGGGCGGCACGCTGGTGACGGTGGCGAAGGACGTGAAGGTGCAGGTGGAGTTCAACCCGGCGGTCGTCGCGCGGTACCGGCTGATCGGCTACGAGAACCGCCTGCTCGCCGACACGGACTTCAAGGACGACCGGAAGGATGCCGGCGAGATCGGCGCGGGGCACACGGTGACGGCGCTCTACGAGATCGTGCCGGTGGGGAGCGCCGTCGGCGGCGACACGCTCCGATACGCCCGCCCGGTGGCGACGGCGGCGGCGCGGGACGAGCTGCTCTTCGTGCGGCTGCGGTACAAGCGGCCGGCGGACTCGGTGAGCGTGCCGTTCGAGGCCGTGGTGCCCAACCGCGTGGGCGAGGCCTCGGGCGACTTCCGCTTCGCGCAGGCGGTGGCGGCGTTCGGGATGGTGCTGCGGCGATCGGAGCACCGCGGCACCGCCTCGGCGCCGATGGCCGCGGCGCTCGCCGAGGGTGCGCTCGGCGACGACCGCTTCGGCTACCGGCGGGAGTTCGTGTCGCTCGTGCGGTCGTTCGAGGCGCTCACGGCGACGTCGAAGGCCGACCCGCCGCGCTGAGGCCGCGTGACCCGGGACGCCCGGGAGGATAGGATTCCCGGATGCCTGAGATCCGGACCCACGCCGACGTGAAGGCCGCCGCGAAGGACTGGCGCGCCTTCTCCAGCGACCTCCAGGGCGATCCCGACGTCCGCGACTACCGGCAGCTGCCGCTGGAGGCGGACCCGCCGGCCCACCGCGCCTACCGCGACCTGCTCGAGCCGTACTTCGGGCGGGTGGAGGTGGCGCGGATGGAGCCGGCGTTCCGCGCGATCGCCGAGGAGCTGGTGGAGGCGTTCGCGGCGGCGGGCGGCGGCGATGCGGTGCACGCGCTCGCGTTCCCGATGGTGCTGCGCGGGCTCGCGGTCGCGTTCGACCGGCCGGACGACATCCCGGAGTGGGCGTCGTGGGGATTGGAGACGTGGGTGACGCGGCCGGACGGCACGCGGAGCGGCGACGCGCTGCACGCGTACCTCGACCGGGTGCTCGCCGAGGCGGCGACGCGCCCCGATGCGGCGGGTGACATCTGGCAGCGGATCGCCGCGGCGCGGCTCGGCGACCGCGCGCTGACGGCGGTGGAGCAGCGCGGGCTCGCGGGACTCGTGCTCGCCGGCGGCCGCGACACGGTGATCAAGCTGATCAGCGGCGCGTGCTGGCACCTCGCGTCGGCACCCGAGGCGTACGCGGCGCTTCGGGCAGACGCGTCGCGGATCCCCGCGGCGATCGAGGAGTACCTGCGCTTCCTGAGCCCGTTGCCGCGGATGGAGCGCGAGGCGCGCGCCGGGGCGACGGTGGACGGGGCGCCGGTGGCGCCGGGGACGCGCGTGCACCTGAGCTTCCTCGCGGCGAACCACGACCCGGCGCGCTTCGACGCGCCGGGCACGGTGCAGCTCGACCGGAGCCCCAACCATCACGTGGCGTTCGGCAACGGGCCGCACACCTGCGTGGGCGCGCACCTCGCGCGGGTGGAGACGCGGTGCCTGCTCGAGGCACTGGTGGCGCGGGTGTTGCTGCTGGCGCCCGCGGGCGAGCCGGCGGTCGCGTGGACGGACGTGGGCGGGGCCCGGGTGCCGGGCGCGTTCACGCACCTGCCGCTGCGGGCCGGCTGAGCGGGCGGCGGTTCCCCCGCTGACCCCGGGCGCGGCCCCGCGCCAAATTGCGGGCATCCTCCAGCCGGATCCCCGCATGCGCGTCCTCTCCCGCCGTTCCTCCGCCCTCGCCGTGGCCGCGCTGCTCGCGGCCTGCGCCACGAACCCCGCGACCGGCCGCTCCGAGTTCATGCTCGTGAGCCAGGACCAGGAGATCGCGATGGGGCGCGAGTACGACCCGCAGATCGTGGCGTCCATCGGGCTGTACCCGGACACGGCGCTGCAGCGGTACGTGCAGGAGCTCGGGACGAGCCTCGCGAAGCAGAGCGAGCGGCCGGGGCTGCCGTGGACGTTCCGCGTGCTCGATGACCCGCAGGTGAACGCGTTCGCGATCCCGGGCGGCTACATCTACATCACGCGCGGGATCCTGGCGCACCTGAACTCGGAGGCGCAGCTCGCGTCGGTGCTGGGGCACGAGATCGGGCACGTGACGGCGCGGCACAGCGCGAGCCAGATGTCGCAGCAGCAGCTGGCGCAGCTCGGGCTGGCGGTGGGGGCGGCGGTGAGCGAGCGGTTCGCGCAGTACGCGGACCTGGCGTCGCAGGGGCTGGGGCTGCTCTTCCTCAAGTACTCGCGCGACGACGAGTCGCAGGCGGACGCGCTGGGGCTCCGCTACATCCGGCGGACGAAGCACGACGTGCGCGAGATGCCGAAGGTGTTCGCGATGCTCGCGGCGGTGAGCGCGGCGGCGGGGCCGAGCGACGTGCCGGCGTGGATGCAGACGCATCCGCAGCCGGAGGATCGGTTCGCGGCGATCGAGGCGGCGATCACGCGCACGCCGCAGGACACGGCGGGGATCATCACGCGGCGCGACGAGTACGAGCGGCGGCTCAACGGGCTGGTGTTCGGCGAGGACCCGCGGAACGGGTACTTCCGCGGGACGCGGTTCATCCAGCCGACGATGCGGTTCTCGCTGACCTTCCCCGAGGGGTGGCGGACGAAGAACGAGGCGAACGGCGTGCAGGGCGCGGCGACGACGAACGACGCGGCGGTGCAGCTGACGATCTCGGAGCAGCAGACCGCGGCGGCGGCGGCGCAGGCGTTCGCCGGGCAGCAGGGGCTCACGGCCGCCGCGCCGACGAGCGCGAACATCAACGGCCTCGCGACGGCGAGCACGTCGTTCGCGGCGGTGGCCGAGGGCGACACGCTGCGCGGCGCGGTGACGTTCGTGGAGCACGGCGGGATGGTGTTCCAGCTGATCGGGTACGCGCCGTCGGCGGCGTGGGCCGCGCGCCAGACGGCGATCGCCGCGACGCTGCGCAGCTTCGCGCCGGTGACGGACCGGGCGCTGCTCGACGTGAAGCCGCAGGTGCTGGGGGTGTTCGTGCTGGACCGGCAGGCGAGCATCGAGCAGCTGAAGGCGTCGCGGCCGAGCCCGCTGACGGCGGCGCAGCTGGGGATCCTGAACCAGATCCCGGTGGAGGAGCAGATCCTGCGGGGGCGGCTCGTGAAGTGGGTGACGGGGCCGGCAGCGCCGTGACCGGCGCGGGGCGACGCCCCGTCAGCGCCGCGGCATGGAGCAGCGCAGCACGTCGCCCGAGTCGAAGCCGCGCCTGAACCACTCCATCCGCTGCTCGCTGGTGCCGTGCGTGAAGCTCTCGGGGTGCACGCGTCCGGTCGCCTCGCGCTGGAGCCGGTCGTCGCCGACGGCCGAGGCGGCGCCGAGCCCCTCCTCGAGGTCGCCGGCCTCGAGGTCGCCGCGTTGCGCGGCCGCGTGGGCCCAGACGCCGGCGTAGCAGTCGGCCTGGAGCTCGAGCGCGACGCTCGCGGCGTTGGCCTGCGACGGGTCCGCCTCCTGATCGACGCGGACCCGCTCGGCGGTGCCCAGGATGCGCTGCACGTGGTGGCCGACCTCGTGCGCGAGCACGTAGGCCTGCGCGAAGTCGCCGGGGGCGCCGTAGCGCCGGTCGAGCTCGTCGAAGAAGCCGAGGTCGAGGTAGACCTTCTCGTCCGCGGGGCAATAGAAGGGGCCCATGGCCGCGCTCGCGTCGCCGCAGCCGGAGCGGACCGCACCGCGGAAGAGCACGAGCTTGGCGTCGCGGTAGCCGCGGACGCGCTGTGCCCACCCCTGCTGCGCGTCATCGAGCACGGCGGAGAGGAAGCGCACCATCGGCTCCTCGGCGGGATCCACGATGCCGGTGTCGGCCCCCGCATCCGCCTCGGCGCCCGCGGGGAGCGAGTTGGCGACGTTGAGCACGTCGCGCGGGTCGGCGCCGGTGAACCAGGCGATGGCGAGCGCGAGCAGCACACCGACGAAGCCGAGGCCGCCGGCGCGGCGTCCACCGCCGCCCCCGCCGCGCCGATCCTCGAGGTTGCCCGACCGTCCGCCGTCACGCCAACGCATCGTCCGTGCTCACTGGTGGGAGGTTCGCGGGGAAGATACGCGCCGTGGGCTCCTCGCGCGCCCGCCGCCGGGCGAGTGTCGGCGGCCCCGTTCCGGTGGCGCGCATCCGGCGGGCCGCGTAGCATCCTCCCTCATATGAAGAAGACCCGTTCCGCCGCCCTGGCGATCGTCCTCGTGCTGCTCGTGGTGATGCGGTTCGTCCGCCCGGGGAGCGAGGCGCCGCCGGCCGCCGACGGCGCGCAGGCGATCGCCGACGCGTTCCGCGACCATGTGAGCGACCTGCAGGTGGCGGGCACCGGCGTGGTGACGCGCGTGCTCCCCGACGACCACGACGGCAGCCGGCACCAGCGCTTCATCCTGCGGCTCGCCGACGGCGGCACGCTGCTGGTCGCGCACAACATCGACCTCGCGCCTCGGCTGCCGCGTCTCGCGCGCGGCGACACGGTGGCGTTCGCGGGCGAGTACGAGTGGAACGCGAACGGGGGCGTGCTGCACTGGACGCACCGCGACCCGGACGGGCGGCACGCGGCCGGGTGGCTGCGGGCCAACGGCACGACGGTGCGGTGAGCGGGATGCCCGGGCAGGTGCCGGCCGACGTCCCGCTGGAGGCCGCGGTGCTCCGCGCGGCGCTGCACGCGGGGCTGACGCACGAAGCGGCGGTCGCGCGCTGGGCGGCGGAACGGCTGCTGCACGCGAGCGCGCCCCTCGCGGCGCTGGCCGACGTGGCGTACGCGCCGGAGGAGCTCACGGCCCAGCGGGAGGCGCTCCGGCCGCTGGCGGCGGCGCCGGAGCGCGAGGCGCGCGAGCGGCTCGCGCGCGAAGTGCGGCAGTGGGCCGCGGCCGACCTGCACCACGGGGCGCGGCCGATCGCCGGGGCGCTGCGGATCCTGTCCGACCTGCGGCGCGAGGGATGGCTCGACGGCGAGACGACCGACCGCGTGAAGCGGCTGGAGGATCGCGCGATGCAGGCCAGCGTCGCGATGCCGGGGGTCACGGCGCCGACGGTGGAGGACCTGCGCGCCGCGATCGTACCGGACGAGGACGCCGCGGCGTTCCTCGCGCGCGCCGGATCGGCGACGGACGGCACCGCCTTCCTGTGGCGGCTCACGCACGGGGCGTGACGGGCATCACACGACTAACGCGCTCCGATGGCGCGCGTCTGACGCGGTGTTCACGCTCGGCATCCCCACTGCACAGGAGCCCACCATGTCCCGTCCGTCGTTCCGCCGTTCCCCGCTCGCCCGCGCCGCCACGGCGGCGCTGCTCGCCACGCTCGTCGCCGCGTGCGACGACAGCACCGGCCCCGATGGCGGTCCCACCGCGGTCCAGTCGGCGCAGGTCGGCGCCGTCCTGCAGGATGAGGTGGAGACGGACGTCGGCGCGGTGATGATCGAGGCGGCGGTCACGCCGGTGTTCGTGAAGGGCGACGTGGGCGCGGACCTCTTCGCCAACGCGGTGTCGCCGTGCACCGCGCCGTCGAACACCACCGACACCGACGGCGACGGCATCTATGACGACGCGACGATCACGTACACCGCGCCGGCCTGCACGCGCACGAACCGCCGCGGCGGCACGGTGACGCTCACCGGCGCGCTGCGGATCCAGGACCCGACGCCGAACGCCGCGGGCCTGGCCTTCAACCACACGCTGACGGACCTGACGTTCAGCTTCACCGGCGGCGGCGTGGCGGCGCGCACCTACACGGTGTCGCGCACCGGCACGCGGAACGTCGCGGTGAGCGGCAGCGGCGCCTCGCTGGCGTCGGACCTGACGATCACGCGCACCTTCAACGCCGGCGACCCGGCCACGGTGGTGAAGTCGTGGGACGTGACCTACACGCCCGCCGTCGGCTCGAGCATCGTGGTCGGCCAGCCGCTGCCGAGCGGCACGCTCTCGGCGACGGGCAGCGTGCAGTGGACCCGCGGGAGCGAGGCGTTCTCGCTGACGGTCACGACGCCGACGCCGCTGGTGCATGACGCGACCTGCGATGCGGCGCAGCGGTTCACGGCGGGCGAGCTGCGGGCGCAGGGGACGTTCAACGGGAAGAACGGCTACCTGCGCATCCGGTGGAACGGGTGCGGCGTCGAGCCCTCGGTGGTGTTCATCGCCATCTGAGGCGCGCCCCGGCACCGGGCCGCGTCCGCGGACCCGAGACGGCATCTCCCCGCGGCCGGGCCCCATGGGTCCGGCCGCGATGCTTGCGCCCCCCGCGCCCGGCCCGCACTGTTGCCGGGTCCACCACCCCGGGGCCCCGATGGCGATCGCGTTCACGCACGTGCAGGAACTCCCGGTCCCGCCGGCGAGGGTGTTCGCGCTGATCGACGACCTCCCGCAGACCTCGCGCTGGCTGCCGCCGTGCGTGCTGCTGGAGAAGGTCGGCCCGGGGCCGAATGCGCCGGGCGACCGGCTGCGCTACGTGTACAAGCAGGGCCGCACGCAGGCGGAGATGGCGGGCACGATCGTGGCGCGCCGGCAGGACGCGCAGCTGCATGCGCGCTACGAGGACCGGATGTTCATCGTGGACGTGGACCTGCGGGTCGCGCCGTCCGGCACGGGTGCGCAGGTGACGCACGCGATCTCGATGGAGCCGCGCACCTGGTTCGGGCGGCTGCTCGCGCCGCTCATCCGGATGGGGCTGCGGAAGCAGACGACGGACGCGGCACGGAACCTGGCCTCGTTGCTCACGTGACGGACGGCGCCGCGCTCCCGCCGCTGCCCACCGCGCCGCCGGCCGCCGGGACGGGCGCGCGCCTCGCGGCGGGCGTCGGCGGGCTGCTGCTGACCGGGCTGGGCATCATCGCGACCGGCGGCACCGTGCTCGCGGGGCTGCTGGCGATCGGCGCCGCCGCGGGTGTCGCGCGCGTACGCGGGCGGGCGCTCACGCGGGTGCCGGCGTTCATGGCGGGCGCG
>JAIBBJ010000101.1 GCA_019694735.1 Gemmatimonadaceae bacterium
CACCGCACGGCCGCGCGCGTCGCGCACGAGGCCGCCCACGTCACCGGCGGCGGGCGCGCGCGCGTCCGCAGCCGGACAACTCGGGGCCCCGACCGACCGCCGCGGGGCGGCGTTCACCGCCGGCAGCGGGGCCGGGGCCGCCTCGAAGGGGCGGGCCGCGCCGCGGACGACCTTCACCCCCGCGACCACCTCGCGCCGCTCGGCGCGGATCAGCATCTGCGATGTCTGGCCGGACCGCGCGAGCCGGCCGTCGTCCGCCTCGGCGTAGATCGGCAGGCGGAGGACCCACTGCGAGACCACCACGTGCCCGGTCGGCAGCCGCGAGAAGTGCACGCGGCCGCCGAAGGTCGAGTCGGGGAAGTCGCCGCCGAGCAACGGCTCGTAGCGGAACTCCACGCGGTCGAGCGCGAACGTCTGCCGGTCGAGCCAGAGCGTGCCCGCGACCTCGAGCGTCCCCTCGCGCTGCGCCACGGGCGCGAATCCGATGCCGACGTTCCGCACCGTCGACGGATCATCGGCGACGATGCGGAAGCAGTGCGTGGCCGCGAAATCCTCCGAGAGCAGTACGCGCGCATCGGGCGCGAAATAGGTCTCGGTCGTGTCCACGCGCCGCGCGTAGCCGAGCTGCCGCAGCGCCCGCGGCTCGTCGGAGCGGAACCCGCGCTCCGCGCGCCCGACGGTGGTCGTGCGGCTCGCGGCGCGCACCTTCACGAAGGTGCTGTCATACTCGATCTCGTCGTAATCGAACGCGACCGGCGGCGCGCCCGCCTGCGATGCCTGCGCGGCCGCGAGCGACTTGCGGGCCTCGTCCCAGAGCCGCGCGACCTGCGTCCCTTCGGTGGGCCGGACGTCACAGCGCGCGCGGTCGCGGACCTCGATCCCGCCGAGCGCGGCCGTGGCCTGGCCGAGCTGCACGCGCCGCACGACGACCTGCCCGGCGGTCATCGCGAACGGGAACGACATCACGCGGGCGAAACCCACCGCCTCGCTGCGGAGGCGCCACGCGGCGGCCCGCGGGGCGCGGAGCTCGAATCGGCCGTACTCGTCCGCGATCGCGGTCACGGCATCGCGGCCGGCGGAGTCCACGAGCGCGACGAGCGCGCCGGTCACCGGGGTGGAGTCCCCCGTCACGACCTGACCGCGGACGACCTGGGCCTGCAGCGCGGGCGCCGCCCCGAGGCAGAGCGCGACGACGGCGAGGAGGATGCGGAGGCGATGGGGCATGCCCTAGGATGGCACGCATCCGGCCGCGCGGCGAGGCCCGGCCGGGTGTAGCTTCCGCGTCCCGATGGCCAGCCCACCTCCCACCACCGGCGGCCGCGCCCGGCTCGGCGCGCTCTGGCGGCGCGCGCGCCGCTGGCTCCTCGTCGGCACCCTCACGGCGGTGATCGGTCCGTGGGTGCTGATCCTCCCCCTCAACCTCGTCCAGCCGTTCACGACGATGGTGATGCTGCGCCGCGCCGTGCAGCGCACGCTCGCCGGCCGGACGCCGCGCTATCCGCGGCGGGACGTCGTCGGGCGGGACGCCATCGCCCCCTCGCTGCGGCGCGCGGTGCTCGCCTCCGAGGACGATCGGTTCTATCTGCACTGGGGCTTCGACCTCGAGGAGATCGGGAACGCCCTCGACCGGGCGAAGCGCGGTCGGCGGCTGCGCGGTGCGTCGACGATCACGCAGCAGGTCGCGAAGAACCTCTTCCTCTGGGAGGGGCGCTCGTACGTCCGGAAGGGGTACGAGGCGTACCTGACGCTGGTCTTGGAGGTCTGCCTCCCGAAGGACCGGATCCTCGACCTGTACCTCAATCTCGCGGAGTGGGGGGACGGGGTGTTCGGCGCGGAGATGGCGGCGCGCACCCACTTCCGGAAGCCGGCGAAGGCGCTCACCGCCGAGGAGTCGGCGCGGCTGGCAGCCATCCTGCCGAGCCCGCTCCGCTGGAAGCCGCAGGGGGCCGTGGCGACGCGACGTGCGGAGGGGATCCTGGACCGGATGCGCTATCCGGCGCCGCGGGAGCGCCCCGTCGGCCCGACACGGCCCCGCTCGAGGTAGTGACACCGGAAACGATTGACGGGTAGAGCATCTGAATAGACCCTCGCGTCGGCCCCCACCCTTCCGCCGCTGGAGCCCAGATGCCCTGCCCTCACTCGCCCAACCCCGGACGCACCGGGGCCTTGGTCGCTCTCGCCCTCGGCGTGCTCGCCTGCGGAGGCGGTGGAGGGGATGACGGGGGGGGCACCGGCCCCGCCGTCGTCGCCACCGTGCAGATCACGGCCCCGGCAGCGCCGCCCACCTTTCAGACGCTGACGCGGACGGCGCAGTTCACCGCCGTGGCGCGCGATGCGGCAGGCGCGACGATGGCGTCGGCGCCCATCACGTGGAGTTCCAGCAACCCCTCCGTCGCCACGGTGAACGGGAGCGGCCTCGTGACGGCTGCGGGGAACGGCACCACGCAGGTCACGGCGTCCTCCGGTAGCGTCTCCTCCTCGGCGGTCACCGTGACGGTGTCGCAGGTGGTCGCCGGCGTGAGCGTGACGCCGGCCGCGGTGGCCTTCGGGGCGATCGGCTCCACGCGCCAACTCAGTGCCGCGGCGGTTGACTCGTCCGGCGCCCCGGTGACGGGGGCGGGCGCCGCGACCTGGGCACTGGCTGGCACCGGGGCGAGCGCGAGCCTCAGCCTCTCGGGCCTCGTCGCCGCGCTAGCCGTCGGCGCCGGCGACACCGCGGTGGCGACGATCGGGGGACGCTCCGCCAAGGCCCCGATCTCCGTGACGCAGGTGGTCGCCTCGGTGCTCGTGAGTTCCACCGGCACCGACACGCTCCGCACCACCGGCCGCACGAAGCAGTACACCGCCATCGCCCGCGATTCCAACACCAACAACATCCCCGGCCTCGCGCTCACCTGGTCGAGCGCCACCCCGGCGGTCGCGACCGTCGACGGCAACGGGCTCGCCACGGCCGTTGCGGACGGCTCGGCGAACGTCACCGCGACCGCGAGCACCGTGAGCGGCTTCCGGCCGCTCGTCGTGCGGCGCTTCGCGTCAACGTTCGGGCTGAATCCCACGACCGCGACGATCACGACACCGAACGGCACGCAGATCTTCCTCGGGAGCGCGCAGGACTCGGTGAGCACGAACCTGCCGATCACCTGGACGACGCGCACCGCGGGCATCGTCACCTTGAGCGCCTCGACGGGTCCGCAGGTGACGGCGACGGGGGTCGGCAATGGCGTGACCCGGCTCGTGATGTCGGCCGGGACGCGCAGCGACTCGGCGCAGTTGACGGTGAGCGGCCAGTCCACGGCGCCCCTGACGGCGACCGTGCAGGTGGGGAACACCTTCTTCCGGAGCCAGCGGAACAACTCCCAGAACGACGCGGTGGACACGGTCGCGGTGGGCGGCACCGTCACGTGGCAGTGGCAGGCGGGCATCCACAGCGTCGCGAGCACCGGTGCCCCCAGCTTCCCGAGCAGCGGCACCCAGAACTCGGGCACCTACGTCTTCACCTTCGCCTCGGCCGGCACGTACACGTACGAGTGCGCCGTCCACGGCATCCTGATGACCGGGCGCGTCATCGTGCAGTGAGGCGCTGAACGTTCCGCGTGCGTGGACGCGCGGCGCGTCCGGGTCCGACGGGCGGATCCGGGCGCGGGGGGCGGCGGTGGCGCCGGGCCGGGGTTCGCCCCTCCCGAACGCTCACCGCCGTCCTCACGTTAGGGGGTGGCGGCCCGCGCGCTGGGCGCGATTCCGCCTGCCTCCCACCAGCCCCGCCGATGTCCCACGCATCGTCCCTGCGGTCCGCGGCGTCCGTCGCGACCCTCCTCGTTGCCGCCGTCGCCGCGCCCCTGCGCGCCCAGTCCTCACCGACAGTGCCGGTCGCGCGACCGGCCGCGCGGCCGGCCCCGCGCCCTGCACCGCCTCCGGCCCCGGCGCCCGTCGTGGCCACGACGATGGATCCGGCGACCTTCTCCCAGCTCCGCTGGCGGATGGTCGGTCCCGCGCGCGGCGGCCGCGTCACCACGGTGACCGGCGTGGACCAGGAGCCCCACACCTTCTACATGGGGTCCACCGGCGGCGGCATCTGGAAGACCACCGACGCCGGCGCCAACTGGAGCAACGTGAGCGACGGGTTCCTGACCGTCGGCTCCATGGGTGGCCTTGACGTCGCGAACTCCGACCCGAACATCGTCTACGCCGGCACCGGCTCCGACGGCCTCCGGTCGAACGTCTCCGTGGGCAAGGGCGTGTGGAAGTCGAGCGACGCCGGTCGCACCTGGGTGCACGTGGGACTCGCCGACGTCGGCAACATCGGCGCCGTGCGCGTGCACCCCGCCAACCCCGACATCGCCTTCGTCGCCGCGATCGGCGACCCTTTCCAGCCGAGCAACGCGCGCGGACTGTACCGCACGACCGACGGTGGCCGCAGCTGGCAACGCGTCCTCTACGTCAGCGACTCGACCGGCGCGGTGGACGTCGAGTTCAACGCCGGCGATCCGTCGGTGCTCTACGCGGCGATGTGGCGTGCCGAGCGGAAGCCGTGGACGATCATCTCGGGCGCGATGGAGGGCGGCGTCTACCGCAGCACCGACGGCGGCAGCACGTGGACCAGGCTGGGCGGCGGCCTGCCGACCGGCCTCGTCGGGAAGGCGAACATCGCCGTCACGCGGGCGGACCCGCAGCGCGTCTACGTGCTCCTCGAGGCGAAGCCGGGCATGGGACTCTACCGCTCCGATGACGGCGGCACGTCGTTCACCCTCGTCAGCACGAACCCGCAGCTCTCGACGCGCCCGTTCTATTACACGACGATCGCCGCGGACCCGACGAACGCGGACGTGGTGTACGCGGGCGCCGAGGGCTTCTTCAAGAGCACCGACGGCGGACGCACCTGGACCGGCTTCCCGACGCCGCACGGCGACAATCACGACATGTGGATCAACCCGGCGGACGGCCGGATCATGATCCAGTCGAATGACGGCGGGGCGAACGTCTCGCTGAACGGCGGGCGCACGTGGAGCACGCAATACAACCAGCCGACGGCGGAGATCTATCAGGTCTACGTGGACGGCCAGTTCCCGTACCGCCTCTACGGCGCACAGCAGGACAACTCGACGCTCATCGTGCCGTCGCTGCCGGTGGCCGCGGGCGGGCTCGACGACCCGATCCAGGGCTGGCAGACGGGTCCCGGGTGCGAGACCGGGCCGATCATGCCGCACCCGACCAACCCGGACACCGTGTACGGGTCCTGCAAGGGCCAGTTCTCGCGGATGGCGATGCGCACCGGGCAGGAGAAGCAGTACTGGATCGGCGCGCAGTCGCTCTACGGAAACGCGTCGAAGGACCTGATCTTCCGGTTCCAGCGCGTGTCGCCGATGGAGGTCTCGCCCCACGATCCCCGCGTGATCTACTACGGGTCGCAGCACGTGCACCGCACGCGGGACGAGGGCGTGACGTGGGAGGTGCTCTCCCCCGACCTCACGTGGAACCCCGAGGACAAGCGGGCGGTCTATTCCGGCGGCCCGATCACGGTGGACAACACCGGCGAGGAGTTCTTCTCCACGCTCTACGCCATCCGCGAATCGCCGATCGAGCGGGGCGTCATCTGGGTGGGCGCGAACGACGGCCCGTTCCACATCTCGCGGGACGACGGCCGCACCTGGCAGCCGATCACGCCGGCCGGGCTGCCGCTCGGCGGGCGCGTGCAGAACATCGAGCCGTCGGTGCACACGCGCGGCACCGCGTACTACACGGTGCTGCGCTACCAGCTCGGCGACTGGCGGCCCTACATCTTCCGGACGACCGACTACGGCCGCACCTGGGTGAACCTCGCCGACGGCCGGAACGGGATCCCCGCCGATGAGCCGGTGCGTGTCGTGCGCGAGGACCCGGACCGGCGCGGCCTGCTCTACGCGGGCACCGAGTTCGGCATCTACGTGTCGTTCAACGGCGGCGCCCGGTGGCAGCCGCTGCAGCTCAACCTGCCGCGCACCCCGGTGACGGACCTCAAGGTGCATCAGCGGGACGTCGTGATCTCGACGCAGGGCCGGTCGTTCTGGATCCTGCACAATGTCACGCCGCTGCACGAGGTGAGCGATGCCATGCGCGGCGCGCCCGCGCACCTCTTCCAGCCGCGTGAGGCGTACCGCATGCGCTACAACGCCGGGTTCGGCGGACTGGAGAGCGCCCGCGAGAGCGCCGTGGACCCGGAGTATCCGCGCGCCGGCGCGACGATCGACTTCTGGTTCGCCGCCGCCCCGACCGACGAGGTCACGCTCGAGGTCCTCGACGCGGCCGGCACGGTGGTGCGGCGCTTCTCGAGCCTCACCGCGGGCGAGCAGCGCGCCACGCCGGCCGAGCCGTCGATGCGCGGGCCGGTGTGGGAACGGCTCGGCACGCCGCGACTCCCCGCCGCCGCCGGGCATAACCGCTTCACGTGGGATCTCACCCTCGCCGGTCCGTGGGACCCCAACCCGGCCCGCAGCGGACGCAACGGCCCGGCGGTCGCGCCGGGCACGTACCGCGTGCGGCTCACCGCGGGCGGCTTCACCGCCACGCGCCCGCTGGTCGTCAAGGCCGATCCGCGGATGGTGCGCGACGGGGTCTCGGTCGCGGTGATGCAGGCGCAGCTCGACCACAACCTGAAGGTCCGCGAGCTCGTGAGCGACATGAACCGGTTCGCGGCGGAGGTCGAGGCGGCCTACCGGGCCGCCACCGGCGAGAAGAAGGCGGCGATCGGCGCGATCCGCGACGTCATCAACTCGGAGGCCTGGCGCTACGGCCGCCCGGGCCTCGCGGCGCACATCTCCTACCTGTACGGCGCGATGATGCGGGCCGACCAGGCCGTGGGCACGGACGCGCGCCAGCGCCTCGTGCAACTGCGGAAGGAGCTCACCGAGGTCCAGGCGAGGTTCGCGCGGGTCAACTCGGCGATGTGACGGGAGGCGTCAGCGCGTGCGGCGCAGCTTCGCGTGGTACCGCTCGATCTTGCGTACGTAGTCGAGCGTCTCGCGATAGCGCCAGCGCGGCACGCGCGGCGCGACCTCCTCGACGTGCTCCCAGGCCGGCATCGGCACGCCGGCCGCGGCGCGCGCCGAGTCCGCGGCGCGGCCGATCGTGCCCTCACCGGCGTTGTAGCTGGCGAACATGAAGGGGAATCGGTCGTCGTCGCCGACCCGTCGTTCCCAGAGCCGCCACAGATAGCGGTCGTGCATGATACCCGCCGCGATGTTCCATTCCGGGTCGTCGATGGTGCCGAACTCGGGTCGACGGCTCCGGATCGCGCTGAAGGTCGCGGGCATCAGCTGCATCACGCCACGCGCCCCTACCCGACTCGTGGCCGCCGAGTCGAGATTCGACTCGGCCATGCCCTGCGCCTTGAACCAGCGCCAGTCGAAGGCGGGACCGAAGTAGCGCTTGGAGTAACGACGGAAGGTCTCGTCGTAGCGGTCGGCGGCGCGCAGGGCCGCGCGGCGCGCGACGACGCCGCTCGCGGCGGGCGCCGCGACCGACCCTGCGGCCGGTGCAGCGGGCGAACCGGCCGGGGACGGGAGCGGGTCCGCCGCCGGTGTCACCGGCGGCGTCGCACGCGCCGCGCCGGTGCCCTGTCCCGCGAGCAGCACCGGCACCGCAAGGAGCACCGCCGTGCGCCGCATCAATTCAGCGCATTCCCCACCACGAGCGCGATCGCGATGAACAGCGAGCCGATGAAGATCGCGACCGCGACATTCCCCTTCTTCAGTTCCTCGGGGAAGTTCACCTGCGGGGTGAGCAGGTCGAAGAGGCGGTAGGTCACCCACATCAGCACCACGCCGGCGACGGCGTAGCCGAGGTTCAACGCGACGATGTCGAAGTCCATCCGGGCTCCGGGGAGGAAGGGACCCTCGAATCTGGCGCGCCGTGCGCCCGGGGCGCCAGCGCGCGGCGGCGGCTGGTGCTAGGTTGGCGACCATGCCGACGCTCCGCCGGGCGACCGCCGATGACCTCCCCGCCCTGCGCACCCTGATCGCCGACTCGGTGCGCGCGCTGAGCAGCCCGTTCTACACCGCTCCCGAGATCGAGAGTGGGCTCCGGTTCGTCTTCGGCCCGGACAGCGCACTGATCGCGGATGGCACCTACTGGGTGCTCCACGAAGCGGGCGTGCTCGCCGCCGCCGGCGGCTGGAGCCGGCGACGCACG
>JAIBBJ010000147.1 GCA_019694735.1 Gemmatimonadaceae bacterium
CGGCGACCGGGCCGATCTCCTCCTTCGCCATCTGTCCGAGCGACTTGCCGTTGCGGCGCACCGAGGCGCAGAGGATGACGCAGTCCTGCACCGCGCCGCCGAGCACGACGCCGATGATGATCCAGAGCGCCCCGGGGAGGTAGCCGAACTGGGCGGCGAGCGTGGGGCCGACGAGCGGGCCGGGGCCGGCGATCGCGGCGAAGTGGTGGCCGAAGACGATCCACTTGTTGGTCGGCACGAAGTCGCGCCCGTCGGCCAGCCGCTCCGCCGGGGTCGCGCGCGTGGCGTCGAGCGCGAAGACCTTCGCCGCGAGCACCTTCGAATAGAAGCGGTACCCGACCGCGTAGGTGCAGACCGCGGCCACCAGCAGCCAGGCCGCGCTGATCGTCTCGCCGCGGGTGACCGCGAGGTAGCCGAAGGCGGCAGCACCCGCGAGGGAGATGACGGCCCAGAGGAGGGCCGAGAGCCAGCGATTCATCGGGAGCGGGGCAGGGGGGAACGACGCTCGAACCTATGCCGCGGCGGACGCGGGCGCGAGGGCGGGACGAACGCGCGCCAGAGGCGCTCGCAGGGCGCGCTCGCCGGGCGCGCTCGCCGGGCGCCGCGGAGGGCGGGCGAGCGTGGAGCGCCCGACGGGATGCGGCTACATTCCGGGCATGACCCGCGCCGCCGTCGCCCTCGCGCTGTCCCTCCTCGCCGCGCCGTCCGCGGCGGCGCAGAAGCCCGCCCCGGCCGCGGGCCCGCCGCTCGCCGGTTTCGCGGCACTGCAGGTCTCCGTCTTCCCCGCGCAGCTCTGGCGGGCCGACACCACCGCCTGGAGCCGCGGCGTCACGTGGGCGGCGGTGCGCGCGGCCTTCGACTCGACGCTGCAGGCGACCCTCGAGGAGCGCGGGCTCGGCCGGAAATGGGCGTACGCCTCCGATGTCGTGCGCATCGCGAAACGGAACCCGACCTACGCGAGCGATCCGTACGCGCTCGGCGTCGTCCGGCTCCGCGCACCGGCCGAGCTGAAGGCCGGTGACCCCATTCCGACCGTGCTCGGCGACAACCTCCGGCCCTTCACGGCCCTCGGCGACACGCGCTACGCGCTCATCCCGATCGAGGTCCGGGCGCAGGGGGCGGAGGTCGTGCTGCGGCTCGTGCTGGTCGATACTCGGAGCAGGACCCTCACCTGGGGCGGGGAGCTGCTCGCGCCGGGCGGTCCGCGCATGGCCGAGGCGCTGGCCCAGCGGGTCGCCGACCTCATCATCGAACCCTGACGGCGCGGCCGCCGCGCCGCCGGCCCTGAACCGGACGCGCCGCGGCGCGTCGCTCCCCCCACGACCCGTCCGATGTCCACCCCCCGCGAAGTCACCCTGATCCCCGGCGACGGCATCGGCCCCGCCATCACCGACGCCACCGTCCGCGTACTCGAGGCCGCCGGCGCGTCGTTCACCTGGGACCGCCAGATCGCCGGCGCCGCGGCCGTGAAGGCGCTCGGCGACCCGCTCCCCGAGGCCACGCTCGACTCGGTGCGCCGCACCAAGCTCGCGCTCAAGGGCCCGCTCGAGACGCCGGTGGGGAAGGGGTTCCGCTCGATCAACGTCGCGCTGCGGAAGGAGTTCGACCTCTACGCGAACCTGCGCCCGGCGAAGACGATCATCCCCGGCGGGCGGTTCGACGGCGTGGACGTCGTGCTCGTGCGCGAGAACACCGAGGGGCTCTACGTCGGCATCGAGAACTACGTGAAGGTCGGTGACGACCCGCACGCGGTGGCCCAGTCGGTGGCGGTGGTGTCGCGCAACGGCGCCGAGCGGATCATCCGCTACGCGTTCGAGTACGCGCTGGCCCACGGCCGCCGGAAGGTCACGATCGTCCACAAGGCGAACATCCTGAAGTACTCGCAGGGGCTCTTCCTCGAGACGGGGCGGAAGGTCGCCGCGGAGTACGCGGGGCGGGTCGAGAGCGACGACAAGATCGTGGACGCCGCGGCGATGGAGCTCGTGATGCGCCCCGAGCGCTTCGACGTGATCGTGACGACCAACCTCTTCGGCGACATCCTCTCCGACCTGACGTCGGGGCTGGTGGGCGGGCTCGGGCTCACGCCGGGGGCGAACATCGGCTACGACTGCGGCATCTTCGAGGCGGTGCACGGCACGGCGCCGGACATCGCGGGGAAGGGGGTCGCGAACCCGACGGCGGTGATGCTTGCGGGCTGCCAGCTGCTCGACCACGTGGGGGAGAAGCCGCGGGCGGACCGCATCCGCGCCGCGATCGAGGCCACGCTGCGCGAGCGGAAGGTCGTGACGCGCGACGTGGGCGGCACCGCCGGCACCGACGAGTACACCGATGCCGTGATCGCGCGGCTCAAGGGCTGAGCACCGCCCGCGCGTGCGGCTCCTCCAGCTCTCGGACATCCACTTCGGCCGGCACGCCGTGCCGGCCTACCACGCGGCGGTCCTCCGCCGCATCGCCGAGCACCGGTACGACGCCGTGGTGCTCGCCGGCGACCTCACGCAGCGGAACTTCCGCTGGCAGTTCCGCGCCGCGCGCGGCTTCTGCGACGCGGTCCGCGCGCACGTGCCGCTCCACCTCGTCCCCGGCAACCATGACGTGGCCTGGTGGTGGCAGCCGCTCGGCCTCGGCTCGCGGCGGGCGATCCTCCGCGGCTACCGGAAGTGGATCAGCGCGGAGCTCGAGCCGGTGCTCCGGCTGCCGGGCGTGACGATCGTCGGACTCAACTCCTGCCACGGCGTGCAGCCCTACACGGTCACGACGCGCCCGCGCGACGTGAGCGTCGTGGGGCACCTGACGGCCGCGCAGTGGGCGCAGGCGCGCACGGCGTTCGCCGCGTCGCCGGCCGGCGACCTCAAGGTGCTGGTGTTCCATCACAACCTGCTGCGCGGCGACCTCTCGCAGCGCTGGGGGCTCGTGGCGCGGGCGCAGGGGATCCGCGATGCGCACGCGACGGGCGCGCAGCTCGTGCTCAACGGGCACGACCACCAGACGCGGATTGAGGGCGTGGAGCTCGACGGCCGCACGATGGTCGTCTCGGCGAGCACGTCGTTCTGCGCGCGGACGCGCGGCGGGCTCGCGTCGGCCTTCAATGAGATCGAGGTCGCGCCGGACCGGCTGACCCTGCGCGCCTGCACGTGGGACGCGGCGAGGGGTGACTTCACCCCCCGCCAGGACCGTATCTTTCGGCGATGACCGCCCGCGCCCGTCTCGCTGACGACCTCCAGCTCGGCCTGCTGTTCGGGGCACCCGTCGTGGGCGTGTCCATCGCCGACCCGGAGCCGGACGACGAGACGGCGGCGCTCGCGGAGCAGGAGGCGGAGGACGCGGCGGACGCCCAGCGCGCCGCCGAGCGGCTGTTCGCGAAGCTCCAGACGCTCGGGCTGCAGCACGTCCGCTCGGTGATCCTGACGCGGAACCGCAGCATCCTCGTGAGCGTGAAGGGGTTCGAGCTGCGCGTGCACGAGGGGTTCTGCGACGCGCCCACCGAGATGCACCTGCAGATCGTGCGATTCGTGATGGCGCGCCGGAAGTGGGAGCGCCAGGCGGCGCGCGACGCGATCGTGGGCTTCCCGCTCCCGAAGAACACGAAGCCGCCGCGCGCGCCGGAGCGCACGCATCCCGACGACGAGCCGCTCGCGGAGCGGCTCGCCGAGTGGCACACGCGGCTCAACGGGGAGCGGTTCGGCGCGCAGCTGGGGACGGTGCCGATCCGCGTGTCGCGGCGGATGCAGCGGCGGCTGGGGCACTACGCCCCGGGGGTGGAGGGGGGCGGGCCGGAGATCGCGATCTCGGCCCGGCACGCCTACCGGGACGGCTTCGCGAGCGCGCTGGAGACCCTGCTGCACGAGATGGTCCACCAGTGGCAGCACGAGCGCGGGCTGCCGCTCGACCACGGGGCGGAGTTCCGCCGGAAGTGCCGAGAGGTCGGCGCGGTGCCGAGCGCCAAGCGGGCGGTCTGCTGAGCGCTGACGGGGCGGCGGTCCGGGGCTAGATTTGGAGGGTCCCTTTCCCCTCCGCATGGCCGCCTCCACCGACACCGAGACCTTCCTCGCCTCCCCGCAGCTCCGCGCCCGGGAGGGCGACCTCTTCAACATCGACGCCGCCCTCACCGAGGAGGAGCGAGCCGTCCGGGATTCCGTCCGCGCCTTCGTGGACGAGAAGGTCCTGCCGATCATCGGCCAGTGCTACGTGGATGGCCGGTTCCCCCGGGAGCTGATCCCGGAGCTCGGCGAGCAGGGCTACCTCGGCGCCAACCTCCCCGAGGCCTACGGCTGCGCGGGGCTGAACAACGTGATGTACGGGCTCATCAACCAGGAGCTCGAGCGCGGCGACTCCGGCATCCGCTCGTTCGCGTCGGTGCAGAGCTCGCTGGTGATGTACCCCATCTATGCCTTCGGCTCCGAGGCGCAGAAGCAGCACTGGCTGCCGCTGCTCGCGAAGGGCCAGCGGATCGGCTGCTTCGGCCTCACCGAGCCCGACTACGGCTCCAACCCGGCGGGGATGATCACCCGCGCGCGGCAGCAGGCCGACGGGACGTGGATCCTGAACGGCGCGAAGATGTGGATCACCAACGGCTCGATGGCGCACGTCGCCGTGGTCTGGGCCAAGACGGACGACGCCGACACCGAGGAGGGGACGTCCATCCGCGGCTTCCTCGTCCCGACGGATGCGAAGGGCTTCAAGGCGAAGGACCAGAAGGGGAAGCTCTCGCTCCGCGCGTCGGACACGAGCGAGCTGGTCTTCGACAACGTCCACCTGCCGGCGGACGCGATCCTGCCGAACTCGGGCGGCCTGAAGAGCCCGCTGATGTGCCTCACGCAGGCCCGCTACGGCATCTCGTGGGGTGTGCTCGGCGCGGCGATCGCCTGCTACGAGGAGGCGCTGAGCTACGGCAAGAACCGCGTGATGTTCGGCAAGCCGATCGCGGGGTTCCAGATCCAGCAGCAGCGCCTCGCCGACATGGTCACCGAGATCGTGAAGGGCCAGCTCCTCTCGCTGCACCTCGGGCGGATGAAGGACGCGGGCACCTACACGCCGCAGCAGGTGTCGATGGCCAAGCGGAACAACGTGAACATCGCGACCGACATCGCGCGCGAGGCGCGTCGGCTGCTCGGCGCGGTGGGCATCCTCGCCGAGTACGGCGCGATGCGGCACATGGCGAACCTCGAGTCGGTGTACACGTACGAGGGGACGCACGACGTGCACTCGCTGATCATCGGGCAGGCGGTGACGGGGCTCGGCGCGTTCAAGTGACGCGGGCGGTGGCGTGACGGACACGAACAGGGCGCCCCGGGATCCGGGGCGCCCTGTTCGCCGTTGCGGGGCCGAGGCAGGACGGGCGCGGAGGGTGCGCGCCGCGAGTCGCGGAGTGCGGGGTCTTGACGGGCCCGTCGCGGACACCTAGTGTATCGGTACACTACTACACCAGAGGCTCCGATGGACCAGTCCTGCTCCCCCGTACCCGACCGGCGCCGTCGCGCCGCCGTGCGCGCCCTCGCCGTCGCCTCGGGCGTGCTGTTCGTCTCGTCGCTGGCGGGCGCCCAGGCGGGACCGGCGACCACGCCGGACCCGCTGGACCGGATGCGGTCGGACCTGCGCCGGCTCGTCACGACGCAGGAGGCGCACTTCGCCGAGCATGCGGCGTACGCGCGGACGATGCAGGAGCTGGCCGCGGCCTACCGCGCGTCCGAGGGGGTGGCGGTCGAGCTGGCGAACGCCGGACCGAACGCCTATGGCGCGATCGCGCGGATGGCGGGTCGGCCGGGGAGCTGCACGATCGCGATCGGCGATGTCGGCGACGGCGCGCCACGCACGGACCTCGAGCGGAAGCGCTCCCCGGAAGGCGAGCCGACCTGCGACGGTGACGGGCAGACGGAGCGCGGGATGTTCGCGCGCGAGGCGCAGGCGCGCGCGGCGGGCGTGCTCTCGCGGCTCGCGAAGTATCAGGAGCGGCACTTCGGTCGCACGGGGGCGTACGCCGCCGAGGTCGCGGCGCTGCCGGACGTGCGCCTGCCGTCCACCATCACGGTCACGATCGAGCTGGCGACGGCGACGAACCGCGAGCCGGCGTTCCTCGCGATCGCGACGGACGCGCGATACCCGGGCTTCTCCTGCGTGCTCGCATCCGGGTGGGCGCGGTTCCCGCAGGGGGCGGTCACGCAGGCGGAACGGCGGCACGCGGGCGGCGGCAGCACGGCCGTCTGCGACACGTTCCGCTGACCCGCCGCGTCCGTCCCGGCCGGTGCTTCTGAAGGGGTCCGGCCGGGGCGGGCGCGTGCGGGGACCCGCGCCGGCGCGGCTGATGACGCGTTCGTGACGCGCGGCGGCCATGCTGCGGCCCGAAGGAGCGGAGCCGAGCGGAACGGCGGGCACCGACCGAGGTCGATGCCCGCCGTTCGGTTGCCGTTCCTCGCCGTGGCGGCCGGATGCACGCGGTCTGCGGACCGGCCCGCGTCCGGCCCGCGGCCTAGATCCGCGCCCGTCCGTACCGCTCCTGCATGAGGCCGCGCACCCACATCGGCATGTGGCGCAGCGCGAAGACGACGCCGCGGTAGCGCTTGCCGGGGATCACCACCACCGGGCCGTCGCCGAAGGCGGCGTCGAGCGACTCGCGCACGACGCGGTCGGCGGTCAGCCAGGCCCACGACGGGATGCCCTTGGTCTTGTCGATCTGCATCCGGTCGTGGAACTCGGTGTGCGTGAAGCCCGGGCACAGCGCCTGCACCTGCACGCCGGTGCCGGCGACCTCCATCGCCAGCGCCTCCATGAACACGCGCTGGTAGGCCTTGGTCGCGCAGTAGTTCACGTTGCCGGGGCTCGCGGTGAACGAGGCGACCGACGCCACGGTGATGATGCGGCCCTCGCGCCGCTCGATCATCCCGGGGAGCACGGCGCGGGTGAGGAGCATCGGCGCCATGACGTGCAGCTCGAGCATGGTCGCCTGCTCGCCGACCGGCCGCGTGGCGAGCTTCCCCTTGGTGCCGAAGCCCGCGTTGTTGACGAGCACCATCACGCGGTCCAGCGCCTTGAGGTGCTCGGCGAGGGTGCGCATGCCGTCGTCGCGGGAGAGGTCGGCGGGCCAGGCCTCGGCATGGACGCCATGCTGCAGCGCGAGCTCGTCGGCGAGGGCGCGCAGGCGGTCGGCGTCGCGCGCGACGAGGAGCAGGTCGAAGCCCCGCTCGGCGAGCTGGCGGGAGAACTCGCGGCCGAGGCCGGCGGAGGCGCCCGTCACGACGGCGAGCGGGCGCAGGGAGGCGGGATTGGTGGTGGTCACCCGGGGAATCTACATTCCGGGGCCATGGGCATCATCCAGGCCTCGATCCCGCTCTTCTTCCTCCTGATCGCCGCCGAGCTGGTGTGGGCGCAGGTGAGCGGGAGGCGTGTGCTCCGCCTGAACGACTCGCTCTCGGACCTGAGCTGCGGCATCCTCAGCCAGCTGGCGGGGATCTTCACCAAGCTCTTCACGGTGGGGATCTTCATCCAGGTCGCCGAGCACTGGCGGCTCCAGCGGTTCGTGCCGGCGATCGGCGAGTGGCCGGAGCGCGCGCCGTTCCTCGCGGTGGAGTCGTTCCCGGGGTTCGCGGTGGACCTGCCGGCGCTCGCGAGCTGGGCCGCCGTGTTCACGCTCGTGGACCTCTGCTACTACTTCTCGCACCGCTACGCCCACGAGGTGAACCTGCTATGGGCGGGGCACGTGGTGCACCACTCGAGCGAGGAGTACAACCTCCCGGTGGCGCTGCGGCAGAGCGCGCTGCACGGGCTGATGAGCTGGGTGTTCTACATGCCGCTCGCGCTCATCGGCGTGCCGTGGCGGATGTTCGTCGCGTCCACGGCGCTGAACCTCGTCTACCAGTTCTGGATCCACACGCGCGCGGTGGGCACGCTGGGGCGGCTCACGGAGCTGGTGATGAACACGCCGAGCCACCACCGCGTGCACCACGGGGTGAACCCCGAGTACCAGGACCGGAACTACGCCGGGGTGTTCATCGTCTGGGATCGGCTCTTCGGCACGTTCGAGCCGGAGGTGGCGGAGCCGGTGTACGGCATCACGAAGCCGCTGCGGTCGTGGAACCCGCTGTGGGCGAACGTGCACGTGTTCGTGCAGATCGCGCGCGACGCGTGGCGGGC
>JAIBBJ010000029.1 GCA_019694735.1 Gemmatimonadaceae bacterium
CCTCGTGGCGCGCCGCCGCGAGCCCGAGCTCGGCGGCCACGCGGTCCACCACGGCCGGCGCGTCGCCGGACAGGATGCGCACGTCCCAGCCGGCGGTGCGCAGCGCGTCCACCGCGGCCCGCGCTTCCGGGCGCACCGGGTCGCCGAAGGCGGCGCGCGCGACCACGCGGTCATCCACCGACACGAGGACCGTGGTCCGTGCCGGCTCGTCGGCCCGCGCCTGGTGCGTGATCGACACGCCGTGCGGCGGCGTGCCGCGGCCCGGCAGCACCGCACGCGGCAGCTGCGCCATCACCCACGCCGGCCGGCCGATCCGCACCACCCGGCCCTGCACGCGCGCCTCGACCCCCGCCCCCAGCGTTTCGCGCACCTCGTCGGCCTCGGGCGCGGCGAGGTCGGGCCAGGCCTGCAGGAACGCGGACGCGACCGGGTGCCGCGAACGGCGCTCCGCCGCCACCACGAGCGGCCGCACCGCCTCGTCGCCCTCGAAGAGCTCGAGCGCGAGCCGGCCCGCGGTGAGCGTGCCCGTCTTGTCGAGGAAGAGCGTGCCGCGGGCGGTGAGCGACTCGAGCGCGTGCCCCCCCTTGATGAGGATGCCGCGCGCCGCCGCGCGGCCGATCGCGACGGTGAAGGCGAGCGGCGTCGCCATCGCGAGAGCGCACGGGCAGGTGACGACGAGGAGCGCGATCGCGTGGTCCACCGCCGCCGCGCGGTCGCGGCCCCACCAGAGCGCGAGCGTCACCGACGCGAGCACGAGCATCGTCGCGATGAACGCCCCCGCCATCCGGTCGGCGAAGAGGACCACCGGCGCCCGCTCGCTGGCCCCGCGCTCGACGTCGCGCAGGAGCTTGCCGAGGCGGCTGTCGCCGCCGGCCTGCTCCACGCGGACCGTGAGCGGGGCGCTGAGGTTCACCGTGCCGGCGTACACCGCGTCGCCCGCGCGGACCGTGACCGGCCGGGACTCGCCCGTGAGGAGCGCCAGGTCGAGCGACGAGGCCCCCGTCACCACGTGCCCGTCCGCGGCGAGCGTGTCGCCGGCGCGCACCTCGAGGTCCATCCCCGGCGCGACGGCCTCGGTGGGGATCTCGCTCACCGTGCCGGTGACCGGATCGACGACGCGCGCCGTGGCCGGCGCCAGCGCACCGAGCAGCGCCGCGGCATCGGCGGCGGTGCGCTGGGCGCGGTGCTGCAGGTAGCGGCCGACCAGCAGCAGCAGGATGAGCGTGGAGACCGCGTCGAAGTACACCGGGCCGGCGTCGCGCACGGTGTTGACCGTGCCCTGCAGCACGCCCGCCGCGAGCGCGACGGCGATCGGCACGTCCATGTGCAGCTTGCCGAGCCGCACGGCCTGCCACGCGCTCCGGAAGAAGACGCGGCCGGGCCACGCGATCGCCGGGATGACCAGCACCAGGCTCATCCAGCGGAAGAAGCGCTCGAACTCGTGCTCGATCCCGCCGAAGAGGCCGGAATAGAGCGCGAGCGAGATCGCCATCACGTTCATCGCGATCGCACCGGCGACGCCGATCCGCGTCAGCATCGCCCGCTCCTCGACCCGGCGGGCCTCGTCGGCGCGGCGCCCGCGGTAGGGGTGCGGACGGTAGCCGAGCTGGTCGAGCGCGCGGGCGAGCGTCGCCAGCGAGACCTTCGCCGGGTCCCACGTGAGCCGGGCGAGGGCGCGCGTGACGTCGAGCTCGGCCTGGATCGCGCCCGGCACCACCATCGGCATGCGCTCCACGAGCCAGACGCAGGAGGCGCAGTGCACCCCTTCGAGGTAGAGTGCGACCTCGGCGAGGCCGTCCGCCCGCACCGTGACGTGGGCCCGCTGGAACGCCTCGTGGTCGAACTCGGCGAAGCTGCGCCCGCTCACCGCCACCCGCTCGGCGCGCCGCTCGGGGAGCGCGTAGAAGCCGTCCAGCCCGGCCTGCTTGATGATGGACGCGGCCGTCTCGCAGCCGGCGCAGCAGTACGTCGCGCCGTCCACGACGCGTGCGTCGCCCACGGCGGCGGGGAGGCCGCAGTGGGCGCAGGTCGCGGCCGCGTGCGCCGCCGCGCCCGCCGGCAGGTCAGCGGTGGCGGTCGTGGCCATCGGCGGTTGCGGGAGCCGGGGTGGGCGCGGCGGCGCCCGGCGCGGCGATGATCGGCAGGGCCGGCATCGCGTGGGCGTGCGGGCGCGGCGCGAAGCGGCCAGCCGCGGTCAGCGCGCCGATCACCACGAGCATGGCCGCGGTGAAGGCGGGGAGGTGCCGGCGCGCGGGACCCAGCAGCCGCTGCGCCCCGAGGCCGATCGCGGCCAGCATCGGTACCGTGCCCGTCCAGAAGGCGGCCATCACGAGCCCGCCACCGAGCGCGCTGCCGGCCGCCGCCGAGGTGGCGACGAAGGCGTAGAGCCAGCCGCAGGGCAGCGCGGCGGTGAGCATCCCGATGGTGAGCGCACGCACCAGCGGCGGCTTGTCCTGCACGGCGCGCACGCCGCGCGCGATCCGCGAGGCGAGCGCGGGCGGCACGGCGAGGGTGGGGAGTGCGAGGCCGAACGTCGCGAGCAGCGTCGCGAGCCCCCAGACGATGAGGAGCCCGCCGGCGGCGATCGCCGCCGGACGCGCGAACCCGGCGACCGCACCCGCGGCGTCGAGCCCCGCGCCGGCCGCGCCGGCGATCAGGCCGAGCGTGACGTACGAGACGAGCCGGCCGAGGTTGTAGGCGGCCGTGCTCCGCGATGCGGGCCGCCCATGCGAGGCATCGCCGCCCGACGCGAGGCAGGCGAAGCTGCCGCACATCCCGGCGCAGTGGACGCTGCCGAGCAGCGCCGCCACGAACACGGAGAGGGCGAGGGCGGCCACCGCGGGCTCAGGCGCCGCCGGGGGCGACGAGGTCGGTGTGCTCGGTCGCGACGAAGTGCGCCCCCGCCCGCGAGGCCGCGATGCGCACCTCCCAGCGGCCGAGATGCGCGAGCGCCGGCGACGCGCCGTACCGGCCGTCGCCGAGATCGGTGAGCGCGACCGCGATGTGCGTCGCCGCGTCGGCGTTGTGGATCAGCGTGGCCTCGACGGCGGCGCCGGTCACCGCCGCACCCTGCGCATCGGTGAGCCGCACCTCGAGCGCGGCCGCCCCGTCGGCCGCCTCGGCGAGCGACGCCTGCGCGCGCCAGCCGAGCCGGTCGCTCGCGGCCTGCACGGCCATCGTGCTGTCCCAGGCCACCGCCTTGCGGTAGTAGTCGGGCTCGACGACGGAGCCGTTGGCGTCGGACGACGCGATGACCGCCATGTAGCTGTTCACGCCCACGACCGCCGCGAGGCCGCCCGCGAGCAGCCACGGCCAGTACCAACCCTTCTGGAGCGCCATCACTCCTCCGGCCCCAGGAGCCGCCTGGGGAACTCACGGGTGAACCGCTCGCCGTCCGTGAGGCGGAAGCGCACGTGGCGCTCGCCGTCGTCGAAGCGGTCGGCGGGCTGCACCACGAACACCGTGGTGGTGACCGTCTGCCCGGGCGCGACGCGCACCGGGTTCTCCGGCGCGATGAGCCGCGCGCCGGGTTCGTCCACGTACGTGATCGTGTACTGCCGGTCCTCGCCGGTGCGGTTGGTGATCTTGATCCGCACCTGGTTCACCACGCCGCCGTCGTTCTCGCGCGTGAACGGCGCGCCGAGGCCTGAGAGGAGCGTGACGTCGGCCGGCGACCGGGTGGCGAGTGCGAGCAGGAACCCGCCGAAGAAGAGCGTGAACGCGACCGGATAGAGCACCGTGCGCACGCGGAGCATCCGCGGCGGCCTTCCGGCGAGCGCGTCCTGCGACGAGTACCGGATGAGGCCGGGCGCCTTGCCGACCTTCACCATGATGTCGTCGCACGCGTCGGCGCACTGGGTGCAGTGGATGCACTCCATCTGCAGCCCGTCGCGGATGTCGATGCCGGTGGGGCAGGTGTTGACGCACGCCTTGCAGTCCACGCAGTCGCCGAGGCCGGGGCGTGCGCCGGCGCCCTTGCCGCGCGGCTCGCCGCGGCCCGTGTCGTAGGCCACGATGAGCGACTGGCGGTCGAGCAGCGCCGACTGCCACCGGCCGTACGGGCACGCGACGAGGCAGGTCTGCTCGCGGAACCACGTGAAGTCGAGGAACACCGCCACCGTCGTGATCGCCATCACGACGAAGCCGGTGAGGTGCTGCAGCGGCGACCCGGTGACCCAGTGCCGGAGCTGGTCGGTCCCCACGAAGTAGGCGAGGAACGTGTTGCCGAGGATCGCCGCGAGCACCGCGTACACGGCGTACTTGAGGAGCCGCCGCGGCGCGAAGTGCTGCCGCTCGCGGTCGAGGCGCCGCGACTCGTTGGGCCCGCCCTCGATCAGCCGCTCGAGCGGGCGGAAGAGGAACTCCATCCACACCGTCTGCGGGCACCCCCACCCGCACCAGACGCGGCCGAACAGGGCCGTGAGCAGGAAGATGCCGATGAGGATGCTCACGAAGAGCAGCATCAGCAGCAGCGTGTCGGTGGGGAGGAAGGTGGTGCCGAAGAAGGTGAACTCCCGGTGCGGGAGGTCGAGCAGCATCCACGGCTTCCCGCCCCACCGCAGGTGCGGCAGGAGCAGGAAGAGGACGATGAGCCCGTAGGCGACCGCCCGCCGGCGGATCAGCCACTTGCCCGAGGAGGGCTTGGGGCGGATCCAGCGGCGGGAGCCGTCCTCGTTCAACGTCGCGAGGACGCGGCCCTGGGCGGTCGGGGCGACGGACATCGTCGGGCCCGGGTCAGGCGCCCGGCGCCGGCGCGGCCGGGGCCGCCACGGCCGTCGTGTCCGCCGTGCCCTCCGGCGCCTTCCCGTCCTTCGGGTTGGTGCCGTGAAGCGAGAGCACGTACGCGATCACCGCATCCACCTGCTCGGGCTTGAGCAGGCGCTCCCACGACGGCATGCCCTTGGCGAGCACACCCTGGGTCACCGTCACGTGGATCTGCGCCGGCTGGCCGCCGTGGATCCAGGCGTCGTCGGTGAGGTTCGGGCCGATGAGCCCGCCGCCGTCGGCGCGGTGGCAGGCGGCGCAGTTGGTCTCGAAGACCGTCTTGCCCGAGGCCAGCAGCGCCGGGTCCTTCGCGCGGGCCGCGAAGGCCGCCGCGTCCCACGCCGCCGGCGGCGGCGCCGACGCCTTGTAGGCCGCGACCTCGGCTTCATACCGCGCGATCATGCCCTTGCCCGCGCCGATGTCGCCCGGCACCAGGTAGTAGATCGGCACGAAGACGATCGTGGCGTAGAAGATCCACAGCCACCAGCGCGGCAGCGGGTTGTCGTACTCCTGGATGCCGTCGTACGAATGGTCGAGCAGGCGATCCTCGTCGGACTTGGCCATGGCTCACTCCCGGGCCCGCGGCGCGGGCCCCGATGCGTCGTCAGAGAAGGGCAGCTGCGCCGCCGCCGAATGCTGCGGGCGCGAGCCGGGGGCGAAGGTGCGGATCACGATCATCAGGAACGCCGCCATGAAGAGCACCATCGCGACGATCGCGTAGCCGGAGAGCCCGGCCGCGCTCATGACGTCCACGAGCTTCACGGGGCACCTCCCGGCGCCGGGGCCGGCGCCGAAGCGGTCGCCGGCGCGCTCCTGATGTCCTTCCCGAGGCGCTGCAGGTACGCGATGAGCGCCGTGACCTCCTTGTCCGCGAGGTCGGCCGGCCCGCCGGCGGCCGCGATCCCCGCGGCGATCTGCTGCGCCTGCTCCCGGGCGAGCTCGGGCGCGCGGGTCACCGCGTCCCCGTACGGCACGCCGAGCATCGCCATCGCATCCACGCGGCCCTGGATCCCCGCGAAGTCGATGGTGCGCCGCCCGAGGTGCGTGTAGGTCGGCATGATCGAGTTCTGCGTGACCGAGCGCGGGTCCTGGAAGTGCCGGACGTGCCAGAGGTCCGGGTACTTGCCGCCCTCGCGCGCGAGGTCGGGCCCGATCCGGCGCGAGCCCCACAGGAACGGATGGTCGTAGACCGACTCGCCCGGCTTGCTGTACTCGCCCCACCGCTCCGTCTCATGCCGCAACGGGCGCACCATCTGCGAGTGGCAGTTGAAGCACCCCTCGCGGATGTAGAGGTCGCGCCCGGCGAGCTCGAGCGGCGTGTACGGCTTCACGCTCGCGATCGTCGGCACGTTCTCCTTGATCAGGAAGGTCGGGATGATCTCGGCCAGCGACGCGACGATCACCGCGAGCGCGGTCAGCACCGTGAAGGTGAGCGGCAGCCCCTCCCACCGGCGGTGGAAGCGCGCGGCGGTGAAGCGGGCCCAGAGGCCCTCGCCGGCCGGCGCCGCCGGCTCGGGATGCGCCGGCGCGAGCGGCGGCGCCGAGATGACCGGCACCTCGTAGGTCGCCGGGCGCGCGCGCCACGTCATCAGGATGTTGTAGCCGAAGATCAGCATGCCGGTGATGTAGAGCGTGCCGCCCGCCACGCGCACCCAGTACATCGGCATGAGCTTCATGACCGTCTCGACGAAGTCGGGGTAGGCGAGCCGCCCCGTCTCGTCGAACGCGCGCCACATCAGCCCCTGCGTGATGCCGGCCGAGTAGATCGCCGCCACGTACAGCAGGATGCCGAAGGTCGCGATCCAGAAGTGCATCTCGGCCAGCTTCTTCGAGTGCAGCGGCGCCTGGAAGAGCCGCGGCGCCAGCCAGTAGATCATGCCGAACGTCAGGAAGCCGTTCCAGCCGAGCGCGCCGGTATGCACGTGCGCGATGATCCAGTCGGTGTAGTGCGCCAGCGAGCTCACCGTCTTCACCGAGAGCATCGGGCCCTCGAACGTGCTCATGCCGTACGCCGTCACCGCCACGACCATGAACTTGAGGATCGGGTCCTCGGCCACCTTGTTCCACGCCCCGCGCAGCGTCAGCAGGCCGTTCACCATGCCGCCCCAGCTCGGCATCCACAGCATCACCGAGAAGAGCATGCCGAGCGTGGACGCCCAGTCCGGCAGCGCCGTGTAGTGCAGGTGGTGCGGGCCGGCCCAGATGTACAGGAAGACCAGCGTCCAGAAGTGCAGGATCGACAGCTTGTACGAGAACACCGGCTTGTCGGCCGCCTTCGGCATGAAGTAGTACATCAGGCCCAGGAACGGCGTCGTCAGGAAGAACGCGACGGCGTTGTGGCCGTACCACCACTGCATGAAGGCGTCCTGCACGCCCGCGTAGATCGAGTAGCTCTTCAGCGGCGCGACCGGCAGGCTCAGGTTGTTGAAGATGTGCAGGATCGCGACCGTCACGATCGACGCGATGTAGAACCAGAGCGCGACGTAGATGTGCCGCTCGCGCCGCCTGGCCAGCGTGCCGAAGAAGTTCACCGCGAACGCCACCCACACCACCGCGATCGCGATGTCGATCGGCCACTCGAGCTCGGCGTACTCCTTGGCCTGCGTGAAGCCGAAGGGCAGCGTCAGCGCGGCGGCGACGATGATCGCCTGCCACCCCCAGAAGTGGAAGTTGCTCAGGGCGTCGGAGAACATCCGCGTCTTGAGCAGCCGCTGGCTCGAGTAGTAGATGCCGGTGAAGATCGCGTTGCCCGCGAACGCGAAGATCACCGCATTGGTGTGGAGCGGCCGCAGGCGCCCGAACGAGAACCATTCGAGCCCGAGGTTGAACGCGGGGTTCGCCAGCTGCAGCGCGATCAGCAGCCCGACGAGGAAGCCCACGAGGCCCCAGATGAACGTCGCCCAGAGGAACTTCCGGACGATCGCGTCATCGTAGGAGAACGTGTCGACGTGTGCACTCATGCCCGGCTCCGGCAGGGTGGGAGGATGTGCGACTCCCACGCCGGTCGGGGGGGGGGGAGCCGGTCCGGCCCGCTTCGGGCCGCGCATCACGATGCCTGTCGGGGGAATCCCGTACAGTCGGAGAGTCCGTGGATTCCCGGTAGGCGAAGGTCGGATGCCGCTGTAGCGGATTTCCTCACGCGGCGCCCGCCCCCCTCTCCCGCGACGGACCCAGTGGCCCCACCTTGGGCCGACGCCGTGATCGTCCGGCGCCTCCCCTGCCCCGATCCCTGGAGACCGCCTGTGATCCGCCGCGCCCTCCTCCTCGCCCTGTTCCTCTCCACCACCGTGGCCGCCCGGCCCGCCGCCGCGCAGCGGCGCGGCGGGGGCGGCGGCGACGGGGGCCCCC
>JAIBBJ010000060.1 GCA_019694735.1 Gemmatimonadaceae bacterium
GGCGCTGCTCGATGCGGCAGCCCGCGAGGAGCGCGAGACGCAGTCGCGTCGGCAGCGTGGCAGCCGCACGCCGCGCGCGCCGGGGGAGAAGGACTGGTGACCGGCGCCCGGCACCCCCGGCGGGCGCGCGCGGGCGCCGCGGCCGCGCTCGCGCTCGCCGCAGGACTGGCGGGCGCAGGACCGCTGCGTGCGCAGGACGGAGTCGGGTTCCGGGCGGGGATCGGCGCCGACACGGTCTACGTCGGACAGCAGGTGCTGTACTCGCTGACGGTCTCGATCCCGCCGGACGTCCGGCAGCGGCTCCGCCGCAATCCGGTCTTCGTGCCGCCGGAGGCACGCGCGATGCTCGCCTACGACCTTCCGATGCTCAAGGCGGACCCGACGCGCGAGGGGGCGGAGACGCACGTGTTCCGCCGGGCACTCTTCCCCCTGACGCCGGGCCGGTACGAGGTGCCGCCGTCGCAGCTCACGTACGCGCTGCCGCAGAGCCCGAGCTTCTTCAGCCGGGAGGATGAGCGGACGCTCCGGTCGGAGGCGGTGCGGTTCGTCGCGATCGAGCCGCCGCTCGCCGGACGCCCCGCCGGATGGTCGGGGGCGGTGGGGCGCTGGCGGGTGAGCGCGCGCACGGACGCGCGCGAAGGGCGCGTCGGTGACCCGCTGGTCGTGACCTTGCGGGTGGAAGGGAGCGGCAACGCGACGCTCCTCCCGCGCCCGGTGCTGACCGTCGGCTGGGGCGACGTCGTGGCCGAGGACGAGCGCGTCGTGCTCGACACGACGCCGACCGCGCTCGGTGGTGCGAAGGAGTTCTCATGGCTCGTCACGCCGCGCGCCGAGGGCGCCGTGATCGTGCCGGAGATCGCCTACCCGTTCTTCGATGCGGCCGCGGGCCGCTACGAGGTCGCCCGCACCGCGCCGATCCCGGTGCGCGTCCGCCCGGGTGATCTCGTGACCCTGCAGCGCGCGGCCGGGGGCGCGCGCGGCACTGACGAGGTCCTCGCCGTGCGACCGGCCCTCGCCGGACCGCGCCCGGTCGCCATGCGGCGCGCGAGGCTCTACGCCGTGCTCGCGCTGCTGGCGCCGCTGCCGTGGCTCGTGGCGGTGTTCCGCCGCCGCCGGCCTCGCGCGGTACGGGCTCTCACGGCCGCCGAGCGGCTCGCGCGGCCGGAATCCCATCCGCCGGGGGTGCTCCGCGCACTCTTCGCCGAGGCCCTCGCCGCGCGCACGGGGATCCGCGTGGAGCAGCAGACGGCCGGTGGCGCACTTGCGGCCGCGCTGCGGCGTGAGGGCGTGACCGAGGAGACGGCGCGCGACGCCGAGTATCTGCGCGATGCGTTGGATGCCGGCGCGTATGCCAAGGGCGCGCGCGCCGCCGACCTCAAGGCGCGCGTCACGTCGGTGCTCGGGCGGATCGCAGCCGAGGCGCGGCGTCAGGCAGCGCGCGCGATCGTGATGCTGGCGCTCCTCGGGGTCGCCGGGGTTCCGGTCGCCCGGGCGCAGGATGCGGCGGTGACCGCGTTCGCCGAAGGGAGCACGGCGTACGCGGGCCGCGATTATGTCCGGGCCCGCGATGCCTACCTGCGCGCGGCGCGCGCGGCGCCGCGCGATCCGGCCGCGTGGGCGAACGTCGGCACCGCCGCCTGGCAGGCCGGCGATACCGCCACTGCGGTACTCGGCTGGCAGCGCGCGCTTCGGCTCGATCCACTCGCCCCCGACCTGCGGTCGCGCCTCGATCGGGTGCGGGCACCGCAGGACCGTGGGGCCGCGCGCGTCTGGCCGCTGCCGCCGCTCCCGATCGCGGCACTCGGCTTCGTCCTCTGGTGCGGTGCATGGGCGCTGCTCTGGTGGCGGGGGCGCCGCGGGCCCGCGCGCGCACGTTGGCTGCTGCTCGGCCCCGCCGTGCTCTGCGTCGCGCTGGCGTTCGCGCTCGAGCAGCGGCTCCGCGCCGACGATCTCGTCGTGATCGCGACGGCGGCGCCGCTGCGGGCGCTGCCCGCCCTCGGGGCGGACGCGGGCGCCGTGCCGCTCGTCGGCGAGGTGGCGACGGTTCGCGAGCGACGGGGCGTGTGGGTCCGCCTCATGCTGGACCGCGACCGCACCGGGTGGTACCCGGCGGAGCGCACCTACGCGCTGCGCCGCGATTGACCGCCGCCACGCCTCCCCGAAGATTGCCCCCCGTGTCCGCACTCCCCTCGCCGCCCATCACGGTCCTCGCGCCCGATGTCGCCGACCGCATCGCGGCCGGCGAGGTCGTCGAACGGCCGGCCTCCGTGGTGAAGGAACTCGTGGAGAACGCGCTCGACGCGGGGGCGACGGCGATCGACGTCGACGTCCGCGAGGGGGGCCGTGCGCTCATCCGCGTCAGCGACGACGGGCACGGCATGGATGGCGAGAACGCGCGCCGGGCGATCGAGCGGCACGCGACGAGCAAGATCCGCGATGCCGAGGATCTGGTCGGGGTCGCCAGTTTCGGCTTCCGGGGCGAGGCGCTGCCGGCGATCGGATCGGTGTCGCACCTCACGATCGAGACCGCCACCGAGGACGGGGCGGGGGTGGTCGTCGAGGTCTCGGGCGGGACGCTGCGCGACCTGCGCCCGGCGGCGCGGCGCCGCGGCACCTCGGTCAGCGTCGCGGCACTGTTCCACAACACGCCCGCGCGGCAGAAATTCCTGCGCGGCGCCCGCTCCGAGTGGCGTGCGATCAGCGACATGCTGACCACGCTCGCGCTCGTCCGCCGCGATGTCCGCCTCACGGTGGCGCACGACGGCAAGGAGCAGTTCCGGCTGCCGGTCGCGGCCTCGCTGCGCGTGCGCGTCGCGGCGCTCTGGGGTGGCGAGATCGCCGAGCGCCTGGTCGCCGTGGATGACGTGAGTGGACCGATCCGCGTCGCGGGACTCGTCGAACGCCCGACGGACGTCGGCACGGCCACGCGCCGCACGTTCCTGACCGTGAACGGACGCGCGGTCCGCGATCCCGGGATCGTGCGCGCGGCGGAGGCCGCCTACCGCACCACGATCCCGGCCGGCACGCGGCCGAGCCTGCTGCTCGAGGTGGAACTCCCCGGCGGCGAGGTGGACGTGAACGTGCACCCGGCGAAAGCGGAGGTGCGCTTCCGTGATCGATGGCACGTCGAGCGCGCCGTCGAACGCGCGGTGCGGCGTGCGCTGGGCACCGAGGAATCGGCGGCGACCGTCGGCTACGTGCGCACGTTCCTCCCCACGGAACCCGCCTTCGGCACGCCGCTGGGCGTCGAGGCCCTCCGCATCCCGGCCGACGCGGAGCCTCCCCCCCTCTTCGAGGCCGCCGCGGCCGGGGGGACGGCGGCCGTCTCTCGAACGACCGAGGAGCCGACGGGCGCTGCAGCGGGGCATGCCGATCCGGACGCCGACGCGCAGATCCTCGTCCCGCCCCTGACCCAGTTCCACCGCACCTACATCACCTTCGAGCGGCCGGACGCGCTGGTGCTGATCGACCAGCACTCGGCCCATGAACGCGTGCTGTACGAACGGTTCATGCGGGAGATGGAGAACGGCCAGGTCGCCGCGCAGCGGCTGCTCTTTCCGTTGACGCTTCACCTCTCGCCGGCGGAGGCCGAGGCCTTCGAGGCGGACCGGGAGACCTTCGCCCGGCTCGGTTTCGAGGCGGAGCCGTTCGGCGGTACCAGTCTGCTCGTGCACGCCGTGCCGGCCCCGCACCCCCGTTTCGACGCCGAGCGGTGCCTGCGTGACACGCTCGGGGCTCTCACCGGCGACCGGGCCCCGAGCACGATCGCACGCCACGAACGGCTGGTCGCCACGATCGCGTGCAAGGCGGCCATCAAGGCCGGCGAGCTCCTGGCCCCGGAGGAGATGCACGCCCTCTACGTCGCCCTCGCGCGCACGACGCTCCCCGCGCACGACGTGCACGGCCGCGCGACCATCCTGCAACTGGGCTGGGATGAGCTCGATCGCCGCTTCGGCCGGCGCTGACGCGCCGCTGCGGATCATCTGCGGCCCCACGGCCGCCGGGAAGTCCGCCCTCGCCCTCGCGCTCGCCGAGCGCCACGGGGCGTGGCTGCTCAGCGCCGACAGCCGACAGGTCTATCGCGGCTTCGATATCGGCACCGCGAAGCCGACCGCGGCCGAGCGGAGCCGTGTGCCACACCGCGGACTCGACGTCGCCGAACCGACCGAGCGGTGGTCCGCGGCGCGGTGGGCGCAGGATGCGGCGCGATGGCTCGACGAGGCCGCCGCCGCGGGACATCCGGCGCTGCTGGTGGGCGGCTCCGGGCTCTGGCTCCGTGCGCTCGTCCGGCCGCTCGCCGATGAGCCACCGATGGACCCCGACCGCCGCCGAGCGATGCAGGACGCCCTCGGGGCACTCCCGACGACGGAACTCCGGCGGTGGGTCGCCGAACTCGACGCATCCCGCGCCCACCTCGGGCGCACGCAGCTCCTGCGGGCGGCCGAGGTGGCGCTCCTCACGGGCACGCGGCTGAGCGATTGGCATGCGGCGGGGGCGGCGAAGCCCCGCCGCGCGGCACGGTGGCTCGTCGTGGATCCGGGCGAGGCCCTGCCAGGCGCGATCGCCGGGCGCCTCGACCGGATGCTCATCTCCGGCTGGCCCGAGGAGGTGCGCCGGCTCGCGGGGCACGTGCCGCCCGACGCCCCCGCGTGGAACGCCTGCGGGTATCGCGAGATTCGTGAAGCGGTGGACGCGGGAGCGCCGGTCGCCGCGGTGCGGGACCGGATCCTGGTCGCGACGCGGCAGTACGCCAAACGCCAGCGCACCTGGTTCCGTACACAACTAGCGGGCGAGCCGGATGTGCTGCGGCTCGACCCCCGCGCGCCCGACGCCCTGGCGCGTGCTGACCGGTGGTTCCGAGGGAGTGACGACGCGTGAAGGTGGGGATCACCTGCTATCCGACCTACGGTGGCTCCGGCGCCGTGGCGACCGAGCTCGGCATCGCGCTCGCGGCGCGCGGCCACGAGGTGCACTTCATCTCGTACGAGCATCCCTTCCGCCTCCCGCACTTCCTGCCTCGGGTGTTCTTCCACGAGGTGAGCATCGGGAACTACCCGCTCTTCGAGTACCCACCCTACGACCTCGCCCTCGCGGTGCGGATGCACGACGTCGTGCTCTCGCAGGGGCTTGACCTGCTCCACGTCCACTACGCGATCCCGCATGCGACCAGCGCGTGGATCGCGAAGGAGATGCTGCGCGAGCAGGGACGCCGGCTCCCGGTGGTGACGACGCTCCATGGCACCGACATCACCATCGTCGGCCAGGACCACTCGTACCAGGCGATCACCCGCTTCTCGATCGAGCGCTCCGACCGCATCACCGCGGTCTCGCAGTGGCTGAAGGACGAGACCATCCAGGCGTTCGGCTGCAGCAACCACCGCATCGACGTCGTCCCGAACTTCGTGGACCCCACGATCTTCGACCGCACGCGCCACGGTGAGGGGCTGCATCAGGAGCTCGGCGGCGGGCGGCCCGTGCTGATGCACATCTCGAACTTCCGCCCGGTCAAGCGCGTGCGCGACGTCGTGCGCGCCTTCGCGAAGGTGCGCGCCGCGCGGCCGGCGGTCCTCGTCATGGTGGGGGACGGCCCCGACCGCCATGCCGCCGAGGAAGAGGCGCGCACCCTCGGAATCGCCGGCGACGTGCGGTGCCTCGGCAAGATCGACTTCGTCGCGCCGCTGCTCGCCGCCGCTGACCTCTACATCAGCGCATCGGAGAGCGAGAGCTTCGGCCTCAGCGCGCTCGAGGCGCTCGCCAGCGGCGTCCCGGTCGTCGGGAGCCGGGTCGGCGGCCTGCCGGAGGTCATCCGCGACGGCGTGACGGGCGCGCTGGTCCCGCTCGGCGATACCGATGCGATGGCGGCAGCCGCGCTCCGGCTGCTCGAGCCGGCGCCCTGGGCCGCGGCCAGCGCCGCCGCCGCCGCGGACGCGCGGGCGCGCTTCGCCACCCACGACGTCGTGGCGCGCTACGAGGCGCTCTACGCCGAGGCGCTCGCGCCCGGCGGGTGAGGGGACGTTAGCTTTCGACGATGCACGAACCGACGATCCTGCAGGCGTTCATCCTCGGGGCGCTCCAGGGACTCACCGAGTTCCTCCCCGTGTCGAGCTCCGCACACCTGTCCCTCACCCCGTGGGTGATGGGCTGGGAGCCGGCGGGGCTCGGTTTCGACCTGGCCCTGCACATCGGCACGCTGGTCGCGCTGGGGTGGTACTTCCGCACGGAGTGGGTCGGACTGGTCCGAGGCGGCGTCACGCTGCTCCGGCGCCGGGCGCCCGTGGACGACGCGTCGCGGCGCGCATGGTTCATCATCATCGCCACGATGCCCGCCGCGCTCGCCGGCGTACTGCTCGAGGACTACGCCGAGACGGTCTTCCGCGCCCCGATCATCACGGCGATCGCCCTCATCGTGATGGGTGCGCTCCTGTGGTACGTCGATGCGACGGTCGCGCGGTCGCGCGACCGCGGCGAGATGACCTGGCGGGATGCGCTGCTCATCGGCACCGCGCAGTGCTTCGCGTTGGTGCCCGGGGTCTCCCGCAGCGGCAGTACCATCACCGCCGGCCGCGCGCTCGGGTTCGACCGCAGCACCGCGGCGGTGTTCAGCTTCCTGATGTCGATGCCCATCACGCTCGCGGCCGCGGTGCTGAAGGTGCCGGACGCCGTCCGGGCGACCGGCATCACCGCACCGCTCGTCGTCGGGGTCGCCACCGCGGCGCTCTCGAGCTGGCTGGCGATCGCCGTGCTGCTGCGCTACGTGTCGCGACGCGGCTATGGTGTCTTCGCGGTCTATCGATTCGTCCTCGGTGCGGTCATCATCGGGCTGATCGTCACGAGGGGCGGCTGGTGACGTGGCTCGGCCATGACGGGGCCGCGCTCGCGGCGCGCCTCGGGCTGCCGCGCGTCGTCGCGCTCCCGGCCGTCGGCAGCACGATGGACGCCGCGCACGAGCTCGCCGCGCTCGGCGCGCCCGCCGGTACGCTCGTCATCGCCGAGCGGCAGGAGGCGGGGCGGGGGCGGAACGGGCGCGCGTGGCAGTCCGCGCCGGGTGCGGGTCTGTGGCTCACGCTCATCGAGCGGCCGGCGACCCCGGCCGCGCTCGAGGTGCTGAGTCTGAGGGTCGGGCTCGCCCTCGCGCCGGCCCTCGAGCGGTGGACGACCGCGCCGATCCGGCTCAAGTGGCCCAACGACCTGTTCGTCGGCGAACGCAAGCTCGCGGGCGTGCTCCTCGAGGCCCGCTGGCGCGGTGAGCGGCCGGACTGGGTCGCGCTCGGCGTCGGCGTGAATCTCGTCGTGCCGCACGGGGTGCCGGAGTCGGCGGCACTGGTGGACGCGGAGGCGGAGCAGGCGCTCGCCGCCGTCATCCCGGCCGTGCGGGCGGCGGCCGCACGGACCGGGCCGCTCACGGCCGATGAGCTCTCGGCGTTCGCGGCCCGAGACTTCGCGAGCGGGCGGCGCGTCTCGGCACCGGCCCTCGGCACCGTCCGCGGTATCACCGCCAGCGGCGCGCTCCTCGTCGAGACCCTCGACGGGATCGTCCCCGTGCACTCCGGATCGCTCGTGCTCGCGACCACTCCCTGAGGACCCTCCGATGCTGCTCGTCGCCGACGTCGGCAACACCGAGACCACCATCGGCCTCTGCGCCGGCGAGATCGTCACCGATCACTGGCGGATCACGACCGAGGTCCAGCGGACCCCGGACGAGATGCTGCTCGTGCTTCGCGGGCTCCTGCGCGCGAACCACGTGGAGATCGATGCGGTCGCCGCGGCGGCGATCGGCTCGGTCGTACCGGGGGTGACGCCCGCCCTCGTCGAGGCGGCCGCAAGACTGACCGGCAGCACGCCGGTGGTCGTGGATGCCCGATCGCCGCTCGGCATCACGGTCGCCGTCGATGAGCCGATGACCGTCGGCGCCGACCGCATCATCAATACGCTCGCGGCGAGCCGGATGTACGCCGCGGACTGCATCGTCGTCGACCTCGGCACCGCGACGACGTACGACTGCATCACCGCGGACGGCGTCTTCCTCGGCGGGGTGATCCAGCCGGGCGTCCGTACGTCCGCGGAGACGCTGTTCCGACGGGCGAGCAAGCTCACGGCGAC
>JAIBBJ010000189.1 GCA_019694735.1 Gemmatimonadaceae bacterium
CGCGCGGCCGGTCGCCCCGCGGCGCGAAGCCGCCGGGCTTCCCGCCGCGCGGTCCGGCGCCGCGCCCGCCACCCGGTTCGCGGAGGGGGAAGTCGTCACGCCGCGGGCCCCGCGGCCCGCGGGGACGGTCGTCACCGAACGTGCGCGGCAGGTCGGAGCGGTCGATACGGATGCCCCGCGGCCTCGGCGGCCGGTCGGCCGCCGCCTTCTCCGCTTCGGCCTCCTTCATTTCCTTCCGGATCCGCGCCTCGGCGTGCTTCACCGCCTCGTCGGTGACGGCGCGTGCCCGCTCCACGAGCCGCAGGGCGGCCGCGGCGACCTCGAGGCCGTCGTGCTCGGCGAGCAGCGGCTCGAGCGCGAGGACCTCGCGCGAAGGAACACCCGCCGCCAGCACGTCTCGCAGCTCGGCGCGCATGCGCGCCTCGGCCGCGCGGGCCTTCGCGACGGCTCCCTTGGCGGAGAAAGGCGGCACCGGTGCGCCCGCGAGGCGCGCGAGCGCCGCGCGCTGGCGCGGCGCGACGATGGCGACCACCTGCGTGGGGGTCGCCGAGAGCGCCTGCGCCCACGCGGCCCCGGTCGGCACGCCGAGGACGATCACGAGGGCGGTGTTCGCCGGGACCTCCGTCTCGACGACGTGCGCGACGGGATCGCCGTCAGCATGGCCCAGCGCGGCGAGCACCTGCCGGGCCGTCGCCGCCTCCGCCGCGTCGCCCGCGAGGACGACCGCCGTCGGCGCGTCGACCTCGTCGAGGACCTGGGGGATCGCATCGGCCGGCACACCGGTGACCGTGAGGCACCGGATGTTCGCCGAGGACTTCACCGCGGCGACCGTGTCCTCGGTGACGCGGCGTGCCTTGTGCAACTGGCGCTCGATGAGCGTCTCGACCCCCGCGGTCGCGTCGAGCGCGGTCAGCAGGCGCGCGGCACCCTTCGGCACCTCGGCGAGCACCGCGCCGAGGTCGGCATCGTCCGCCTCGAGCTCGTCGGCGGCGGCGAGGACCACGGTGGCGACCTGATCGAGCTTGAGCGCGGAAGCGGCGAGCGCCGGCGCGAGCGCCGCGGGTGCCCCGATGACGGCGTGCGCGGGCGCGCCGACGAGGAGGCGCTTGGCACGGGCGGCCGAGGTCGCGGCGACGATGCGGCGCCCGCGGGCCGCCGGCAGCGCGGCCAGGGTGCGCGCGAGCCCGACGGCGGCGCCGGCGTCGGGGACGAGCACGAGGAGCTGGGGCGCGGTCGCATCCGGCGCGGTCCGCTCGAGCGCCGGGGATACGAGCTGGGCGACCCGCGCCCAGTCGGGCGGGAGGAAGTGGGCCACGTGGGCCGAACGGACGGCACCGGCCGTCGCGCGTTCTTGCGGAGTCACTGCGGAACCTCGGTTTTCAATGGCGCGCCGGACGGCGCGAGGGTATCCTTCGTCGAGCGTCGGAAATATAGCCGCCCCCCGCGACGCGGCGCCGTCCCCACATCGTTGGCCTCCGCCACCCTCGCCATCCCTCGAGGAGGATGCATCGTGTCCGCTCCCCTGGTGTTCCACCCCTCGGCCAACATCGCGGAGCTGCGCGAATCGGCCACCATCGCGGTCTCCCAGCGCGCCCGGGCGCTCAAGGCGCAGGGGCGCGAGGTGATCGACCTCGGGGCGGGAGAGCCGGACTTCGATACGCCGGCGCCGATCCGCGACGCCGCGAAGGTGGCACTCGACAAGGGCGCGACGCGCTACACCGCCGTCGAGGGCATCCCACCGCTCCGCGAGGCGATCGCCGCCGAGGCGAACGCGCACTGGCAGGGGGAGGGGCGCTACGCGGCCGGGGATGTCGTGGTGTCGAACGGCTCGAAGCAGTCGCTCTACAACGCCTGCGTGGTCTGCTTCGGACCGGGTGACGAGGTGCTCGTGCCCACGCCGAGCTGGACGAGCTACTACGAGATGGTGACGCTGGCCCGCGCCACGGTCGTGGAGGTGCGCGGCGACCCGTCCCGCGGCTGGAAGGTGGACGTCGAGATGCTGGCGCGGCATGCGACGCCGCGCACGCGCGGCCTCATGCTCAACTCGCCGAGCAACCCGACCGGCTCGGTGTACTCACCCGCCGAGCTGAAGGCGATCCTCGACCTCGCCGCCGCGCGTGGCTGGTGGGTCATCAGCGACGAGATCTACGTGCGCATCGCCTACGATGGTCCGGCGGTCGGCGCCCTCGACGTGGCCGAACGGCGGGACAACCTCATCATCGTCAACGGCGTGGCCAAGGCCTACGCCATGACGGGGTGGCGCATCGGCTGGACGCTCTCGCCGGCCCCCGTCGCGAAGGCGATGAACGCGTTCCAGTCGCATACGACGAGCAACGCGGCGACCGTCTCGCAGCACGCGGCGCTCGCGGCGCTCACGCTGGGCGCGCCGGTCGAGTCGGCCGTGACGGCGATGGTGGCCGAGTTCAAGAAGCGGCGCGACGCGGCGCTCCCGATCCTCCGCTCGTCGAAGGCGCTCACCGTGCTCGACCCCGCCGGGGCCTTCTACTTCTACCTCAAGGTGCCGGGCGCCGGCCACGACGCGGGTGCGGCGTTCTGCACCCAGCTCCTCGAGGAGCATGGCGTCGCGATCGTGCCGGGGTCGGCATTCCGTACGCCGGAGTGGGTGCGCATCTCGTACGCGGCGTCGGAGGCGCAGGTCGTCGAGGCCTGCCGACGGGTGGCGGCGCTCGCGGACCGGATGGCCGGCGGCTGACCGCGTCCGAGCGGCGGGTCGCGAGCAGGATCCCGGCGGCCAGCCGCCCGGCCCGGCCGATCGGCGGGGATTCCCTCGCTGCGCGCCCGCGGACCGGTCGGCAGATTTCCGCTGTCGGGGAGCGGTCGGCCGCACGGTAGCATCGGCGGCATCCTGACCGGAGGTCGTGGTGTCGCTCGAGGCGCGTGTGGAGTCGGTGGACGAGGCGGCGGTTCCGCCGGTGGAGTACGCGTGGGATCCGGATACCGAGATCCTGCGGGCCGCGATGCGGCCCGCCGTCGCCGCGCCCGATGCGGAGGCCGCGGTGGACCTCGAGGGCCGTGACGGGGCCTGGCTGACGCTGGAGCTGACGGCGGGCGCGCTCGCGGCGGTCGAGGTCGCCGTGTGGCCCGACGTGCGGTCGTGCGAGACCCTCGTACCGCCATCGGCGGCGCCGGCCCGGCTGCTGCTGGCCGACCGGGACGGCCGCCCCGGGGCCCCCCCGGTGGAGGTCGACACCGCGATCGGGGCGGTAGCCGACCGGGCCGAGCGCACGATACACTTCCGCATCGGCCCGCCGCGGCCGTGCCGCGCGGTGCGCGTGGCCCGTGAGCTCCTCGTGGAACTCGACGGCCGCTCGCGGCTCGCCGGCCTCTGGCTCCTCAACGTCCCCCCGTTCCCGTCCGCCCGATGATCACGACCATCGTCCTCGTCAACGCCGAGCCGCGCCTCATCCCCAAGTGCGCCGCCGCCCTCGCGGGGATCGATGGCGTCACGGACGTCTACTCGGTCTCGGGCGAGTGGGACCTCGTGGTGATCGTGAAGGTGAAGGAGTACGAGGACATCGCGCGGATCGTGACGGAGCGTTTCCCGTCGGTGCCGGGCCTCGTCAAGACGACCACGCTGACCGCGTTCCGCGCCTACTCGAAGGCGGACCTCGAGCAGGCGTGGGACATGGGCGTGGACTGACGCGGGGCCGGATGCGAACGCGCGCCGCGGAGGCGGCGCGCGTCGGGTGCGACAGGGGGGAGGAGCCCGGGGCCCCGGCTCAGGGCGCGGGCTTCACGTCGAGGCACCACTCGTTCGGCACGCGGAAGATCATCCGCCACTTCCCCTGCGCGTACTTCAGCACGCCGATCTCCGGCGTCGCCGCGTACTTCCACTCCTCGATGAGCAACTCGTCCACGCCGTCGCCGTCGAGGTCGGCGTGGTTGACGAGGCGCTGCATGTCCACCGCGCGCGCCTCGCCGCTGGAGACGTGCTGGTAGCTCGGGACGAGCGTGCCGGCGGAGTCCTCGGCGAGCGCGAGGATCATCGACGAGTGGCCCGCCCCTGCGCCGGCGTCGCCGCCGCTCGCATCGAGGTAGCTGGCGAGGAGCGTGCGCTTGGCGGGTCCGGCGCCGCTCGGGAGCCAGCGGGCGTCGAAGTTGAGGTGCCCGAGCTCCTCCGGCCCGACCTCGCGAGCCGCCGCGATCGTGTTCGCGAGCGTCCGCCCCTTCTCGGCGGCGTCCTTGGGCATCCGCTCCGTCTGCGCCGTCTGCGCGAGCGGCGTCGACGAGGCGATGTAATCCACGAGCGCATCGGGGGCGAGCTCGGTCGAGAGCCTTCCCTCCGCCTGCGGTACCAGCAACTGGCAGCCCGGGAGCGCGTAGAGCGCGCCCTCGTCGGTGAACATCGGGCGCGTGACCGTGAACTCGCCGGCCGCCGCGCCGTCGCGGTAGACCGTCAGGGTGCGCCCCTTCGCGAGGAACATCGAATCGAGCTGCCGCCATCCGGCGGCATCGAGCACGAGTTCCGCCACACGGCCGCCCTCGACGACGGCGATCGGGACGACCCGGGGGGCCGTGGCATCGCCGAAGACGTTGAAGAGGATCGTCGACTGCGCGGAGAGCGAGGTCAGGGGGCGGTCGGGGGCCGCGGCGGCGGGCGGTGCCTTCGGCTTGTCGCACGCCGAGAGCAGGGCTAGGATGCTCGCGATGATCACGGGGCGTCGCATGGGGCCAACCTACGGCCCGTCCGAGGGAGCGGCAAGCGTCCGCGCCGTCCTGCGCGCCCTCCGTGACAGCGGGCTCACGCCGCGCGCCGCGGAGGCGATGCTCGAGGTGCAGCGCGCGGCGGACGAGCCGCCGCGTGTGGAGGCCGCGGTGCCGGTCGAGGGAGCCGCGCTCGAGGTCCGCGCCGTGCCGGGCGCGCCCGTGGTGGGCTTCGTGGCGTTCCTCGACGGGATCCAGCGGTCGCGCGTGCTCGCGCATGCGGGTCCGGTGCCGCTCGTGCACGGCGCGGTCGCGGCGGCCGTGCGGCTCCGCACGGATCGCCGGCCCTCCACGTGGGAGTCTCCGGTGCTCTCGCAGCGGCTCTATGCGCCGCTCGGGCGCCTCGCCTCCGACGTCGTGCGCACCCTGGCGGCGGCCCTGCCGCTGACCGACACCGAGTCCGAGTCGACCGAGGGACCGGAACATCCGCAGGAGCTCGCGGCGCGTGCCCTGACGGCGGTGCAACGCACGCGGGAGTCGGCGGAGCTCACGCTGGTCGACGCGTGGGTGGCGCGGGGGCCGGGGCCCCTGCTCGTGGACGGCGGGATCAGCGGCAGCGCGGCCGGGTCGGCGAGCGACCGCGTCGTGGGGGTCGTCAAGTCCCACCGCACGCTGTACGCGGCCCCGGCCGCCCTCCCGCTCGTGCTGGACCTCCGCGAGGGCGAGCGGACGACCGCGGTGCGGCTCCATACGCCGCGCCGGCACGCCGTGGCGACCTGGTACCTCCGGCTGCGAGCGCCGGCGGCGCGCGGGCCGCTCTTCGGGCTCGTGCGCGTGGAGGCCGCCCTGGGCGACGACCTCACCGAACGCGCCGACCGCATCTCGCGCTGGCTGCTCGCGGAACGGGCTCCCGTCGCGCTCCCGGACGCGCGCTGGGACGTGATGGTCTACGGCGTCCGGGAATGCGAGCAGTACCTTTCCGCCATCCTCCGATGAGCACAGCCATCCTCGGGCGCGTCGTCGCCACCGAACGGCGGCCCAACACGCCGCACGAGTTCCATTTCTGGACCCGGCTCGACGCGCCCGTCGGGATCGGGACGATCGTCCGTGTCGAGTCCGACCGGCCGGTGAACGGCGTCCTGCCGCGGACCTACGGCGTCGTGACCGAGGGCTTCGGCTACACCGACCTCGCGACGCCGCTGCACGACGTGCTCGGCGCCGACGGCGACCCGGCGCTCGCCTCGGCCGCGCCGACGGAGCGCACCGAGATCCGCCTGTACACCGCGGCCGTGTTGCGCCACGTGCCCGAGGAGCCGCTGCAGCCGGTGGCCATGGGGACCGTCCACCTCGCGAGCGAGGCCGACGTGCAGGCCGCGCTGCGCATGGATGGCTACGCGAGCGGACCGCAGCGGCGCGGCGTCCCGGTCGGCCTCTACCGCGCCGGGGGCACCGAGGCCGCCGTCCACCTCGATGCCGACTTCCTGCTCGGGCCCGAGGCGGCGCACCTCAGCATCTCCGGCGTCTCCGGTCTCGCGACGAAGACGAGCGCGGTCGAATGGCTGCTGGCCGGCATCTTCGCGCACCTCCCGCCGTCGAAGGGCCGCGTGGCCGCGGTCTGCTTCAACGTGAAGGGTCCCGACCTGTGCTTCCTCGACCAGCCGGCGGCGGCGCTCGCCGACGAGGACCGCGCGATGTACGCGGCGCTCGGCATCCCCGCGGCACCGTTCGGGCGCGTCCGCTACTTCGCGCCGTGGACCGCGAAGGGAGACCGCCTCGCGACGCTCCGCTCGCACGAGGCGCTGCAGGACGCGGTCACGCCCCTGACCTGGGGCCTGCGCGAGACGCTGCAGTACGCCGAGGTGCTGCTCAACAAGGATGATGTGGATGCGAAGGCCGACGCCCTGATCGACTTCATCAAGGAGCGCGTGGTCGACCAGCCGTTCACCGATCCCGGCTTCCTCGAGCGCGCACACGAGGTGCGATCCTTCAGCGACCTCGAACAGTGGTTCCGCGACCTGCTGCGCGGCATGGAGTCGCGCAACACCGAGGTCTGGCGGACGCACCACGTCGCCACCATCCGCAAGGTGCGCAATCGCCTCACCAACATCTCGACCCGCTGCAAGGGCCTCGTCACCGACGACGGGCTGGTGAGCGACCTGCCGTTCAAGGACGCGGGCTTCGAGGACCGGACGGTCTACGTCGTGGACGTCGCGAACCTCGAGGAGGACGCGCAGGACCTCGTCTTCGCGCGCGTGGTGTCACAGCTGCGTGAGGCGCTGGAGAAGCGCCAGCTGGGCGTCGAGCAGGTGGTGGTCTTCGTCGACGAGCTGAACAAGTACGCGCCGGCCGACGGCCCCGACACGTACGTCCGGAAGATGCTGCTCGACATCGCCGAGCGCGGGCGCTACCTCGGGCTCGTGCTGTTCGGGGCGCAGCAGTTCCGCTCGCAGGTCCACCGCCGCGTGGTGGGCAACAGCGGCACGGCGCTGTTCGGGCGCATGGACCCCGACGAACTCGCCACGCCCGGGTACCAGACGCTCGCGCCGGCGACCAAGGCCCGGCTCGCGACGCTCGAGAAGGGGCAGCTGATGGTGCGGCATCCGCACTTCGGCCAGCCGATCTTCGTGCGGTTCCCGCGGCCGGCGGTGCTCACGGGACGCGAGGGGGTCGAGCGCTTCCCCCCCGTGGCGGAGCGCCCGCTCGAGGAGGCCCTGACGGCGCAGCTCCGCCGCCTCGACCCGACCATCACGCTCGGCTGGGTGCAGGACACCCTCGCCCTCGCCGGGGACGACGAGGATGGCGTCCTGAGGGCGCGGAACCGGACCGTGCAGGCGCGGCCCGACGACGTGAAGGCGTTCTTCCGGGCGCAGTTGCGGAAGCGCGCCACCCCCGAGGTGGCGGGCCGGCGCGCCCCCGCGCCGCTGCGAACGCCGGCGTCGGACGACCCGTACGGGTGAGTAGATTCCCCGCGTCCGTGCGCCTCGTCCACCTCTCCGACCTGCACCTCGGCTTCCGCCAGTACCAGCGGCAGACCGCGGCCGGGATCAACCAGCGCGAAGCCGATGTCGCGCAGGCGTTCGCGCGCGCGGTGGACCGGTTGATCCAGCTGGCGCCCGACGTGATCCTGATCGGCGGCGACGTGTTCCACACCGTGCGGCCGACCAACACGGCGATCCTGCACGCCTTCCGCCAGTTCTCGCGCCTGGTGACCGCGCTGCCGCGGGCCCACGTCGTCGTCGTGGCGGGCAACCACGACATGCCGCGCTCGACCGAGACGATCTGCATCCTCCGGCTCTTCGAGCAGGGCTTCGTTGCGCGCGACGGGGACGGGACGGACCAGGCGCTGCCGGCGCTGCCGATCTACGTGGCGGACCGTGAGGCGCGGCGGATCCGATTCCCGCACCTCGACCTCGCGGTGCTCGCGGTGCCGGACCTTCCGCCGGGGACGGTGGAGCTCACCCCGGACCCGACGGCGCGCTACAACGTGCTGCTGATGCACGGCGAGGTGCAGGGTGCGCTGCCCGCGGCCGACGACGCCGACCGCGCCGCCATGCAGATCCCGGTGGAGGAGCTGACGCGGCCGGGGTGGGACTACGTGGCACTCGGCCACTACCACGTCTACAAGCGCCTCGCCGACCACGTCTACTACTCCGGCTCGCTCGAGTACACGAGCTCGAATCCGTGGGGCGAGCTCGCCGAGGAGAAGGCGGCGAGGCTCCCCGGGAAGGGGATGATCGAGCGCGACCTCGGCACGGGGAAGCAGACGTTCCACCCGCTCCCGGCGACGCGGCCGGTGCTCGACCTCGCCCCGATCGAGGGGCGCGGGATGAGCGCGGCCGAGCTCGACGCCGCCATCCAGCAGGCCGTCGGCCGCATCACGGGAGGGCTCGACGGCAAGGTGGTCCGGCTCGTCGCGCGCAACGTGCCGCGGCACATCGCACGGGAGCTCGACCACAAGGCGCTGCGCGAGTTGCAGAAGCGCGCGCTGCACTTCCATCTCGACATGCGACGACCGGAGCTGGTGCGCCGGGCGCCCGCCACGGGATCCGGGGCGCCCGGGCGCCGGCCCTCGCTCGCCGACACGCTGCGCGAGGCACTCCGCGCGCGGCCGGTGGTGCACGGGGTCGAGCGCGAGGCCCTCGTGGCGCTCGGACTGCGCTATCTCGAGGAGGCCGAACTCGCGGAGCCGGCGCGCGACCTGCCGGGGGGCGACGGATGAGGCTCGTCCGGCTTCGCCTCGTGAACTTCCGGCAGCATGCCGACTCGGACATCGCGTTCGAGACGGGATTGACGGGCATCATCGGCCCGAACGGCGCCGGCAAGTCGACGATCCTCGAGGCGATCGCCTGGGCGCTCTACGGCGGCAACACGCTGCGGGGCGGCAACGAGTCGATCCGTTTCCGACGGGCCGCGGCGCGGGCGCCGGTGCGCGTGGAACTCGAGTTCGAGCTCGCCGGCCACCGGTACCGCGTCGTCCGCGGCCTCTCGATGGCCGAGCTCTACCTCGACGGTGGGACCGAGCCCATCGCGAACTCGGTGACGGCCGTGACGGACATGCTCCAGCGGCGCATCGGCATGACGCGGACCGAGTTCTTCAACACGTACTTCACCGGACAGAAGGATCTCGCGGTGATGAACGCGCTCACCGCCGGCGAGCGGGCGCAGTTCCTCTCCCGCGTGCTCGGATACGAGCGGTTGCGTGTCGCCCAGGAGCTCTGCGCCACCCGGCGGAAGGAGCTGGCGAGCGAGATCGCGGGGTTGCGCGCCGGCATGCCCGAGCGCGACGCGGTCGAGGCGCAGCTCCGCGAGACCGACGCTGCGCGCACGGCCGCCGAGCGCGCGGCGGCGGAAGCCGACCGGCTCGAGGCCGAGACGAAGGCGGCGCTGGCGGCGGTGGCACCGCGCTGGCTCGCGGCCCAGACCGGTCGCGAGGAACGGCAGCGCCTCGAGACCGAGCTCGCGGCGGTCGAGGGCGAGGCGGCTGCGCTGACCCGCGCGGAGGAGCGCCTGGTGTCCGAGCTCGCGCAGGTCGCCGAGGCGCGTGCGGCGCTCCAGCCGCTGCTCCCCGACGTGGCCGCGTTCGAAGGCGCGCAGGCGGAACTGGAGGCGATGCGCGCGCTGGAGGTGCACGACGGGCGCCGCCGGGCGCTCCTCGAGACCCAGGGGGCGTTGGCGGCGGAGGTGCAGGCGCTCGACGAGCAGCGGGACCGGCTTGCGACCGCGCCGCAGCTCGAGGAGCAGGCGACGGTGGAGCTGGAGGCGCGCCGGAAGGCGCTGGAGGAGGCGCACGGCACCCTGGAGGCCCGCCGCACCGAGTGGGTGCGTGACCGGCAGGAGGTCGATTCGCGGCTGCGCGCGCTCCGCGGCCAGTACGCCGAGATGCGCGACCAGCGCGACAAGCTGCTCCAGCTGGGCGAGGAGGGGGCGTGCCCCACCTGCACACGCCCCCTCGGCGCCCACTTCCGCGACGTGCTCGACGTCCTCGAGCGGCAGCTCGAGCTCGTCGAGTCCGACGGCAGCTACTTCCGCTCGCGCCTCGAGCAGCTCGAGCCGATGCCGGCGGACATCGCGCATCTCGACGAGCTGCGCCGGAAGCTGCAGGGCGAGGTCGGGCCGCTCGAGCGCCGCCTCGCGAAGGTGCAGGCCGCGGTGCAGCAGCTCGCGCTGGTCGAGCGCGACCGACAGGGGAAGGCCGCGCGGCTCGCGGCGACCACCGCCGAGCTCGCGACGATCCCCGGCGGCTACGATGCCGGGCGGCACCAGGCGCTGGAGGCGGAGCACGCGCGGCTCGCCGAGGTGTCGACGCTGGCGAACCGGCTCTCGACGCGGATCGAGCGCGAACCGGTGCTCAAGCGCGAGCAGGAGGCGCTGGCGCGCACGCGCGCGGCGCTCGCCGCGCGGCGGGACGCGGCGTCGGCGCGGCTCGCCGCCCTGCAGTTCCCGGAGGAGGACTTCGCGGCGCTCCGCCGGCTCCATGATGAGGTCGCCGCCGCGTACGCCGAGGCGTCGCGCGCCGCCGCGGGAGCGCGGGCGGGCCGCGACATCGCGCGCGACGGCGCGCGCCGCGCCGCCGACGCGAAGGCCGAGCACGACCGGCTCGCCGAGCGCGTGGAGGCGCTCGAGCAGGACCGGCGCCTGCACGACGAGCTCCACCGCGCGTACTCCGACCTGCGGACCGACCTCAACTTCCAGCTGCGGCCGGAGGTGTCGGAGATCGCGTCGAGCTTCATCACCGAGCTGACCGACGCCCGCTACACGGAGCTCGAGCTCGACGACAAGTACCGGCTCGTCGTGCTCGAGGAGGGGGTGCCCCAGACGGTCATCTCCGGGGGCGAGGAGGACATCGCCAACCTCGTGCTGCGTCTCGCCATCTCGCAGATGATCGCCGACCGGGCCGGGCAGAGCTTCTCGTTGCTGGTGCTCGACGAGGTCTTCGGGTCGCTCGATGAGGTCCGGCGGCAGAACGTGCTGACGCTGCTGCGCGGGTTGCACGACCGCTTCGAACAGGTCATCGTCATCACGCACATCGAGGGCGTGCGCGACGGGCTCGATCGCGTGATCACGGTCGGGTTCGATGAACGGACCGGCGGCGCCGTGGTCGGCACGGTGGAGCCGGCCGGCGGCGACACCCTCCTCCTCGAGGCCGGGAGCGCGGCATGACCGATCCGGGACAGCGCGTCGCGGGGCCGTTCCCGATCACGGGCGGGGACCTGCCGGCGCTCAACGTGCTCTTCAGCGATGCCTTCAGCGAACGCTATCGGCGCGACGGCATGGCCGGCGTGCGCGTGCCGCCCCTCAATCCCGCGATCTGGCGCTATGCGATCGAGGGGGCGGGCGAGGGCGCCATGCTCTGGCGCGACGGGCTCGGGCGCATCGCGGCGTTCAACCTCGCGCACGCGTCGGGCCGCGAGGGGTGGATGGGGCCGCTCGCCGTCCGCGAGGACCTGCAGGGGCAGGGACTCGGCCGGACCATCGTGCGCGCCGGCATCGAGCGGCTGCGCGCCGCCGGCTGCACGACGATCGGTCTCGAGACGATGCCGCGCACGATGGACAACATCGGCTTCTATGCCGGTCTCGGATTCGTGCCGCAGCGGCTGACGCTCACGCTCACGCTCGACGGCACGCCGGGCACGGACCAGCGGCCGCTGCTGCTCGGGCAACTCGGCGGCGCGGCGCGCGAGGAGGCGATCGCCGAGTGCGCGGAGCTGGTCGCTGCACTGCGGCCGGGCGCGGACTACTCGCGCGAGATCGCGCTCACGCTGCGGTTCGGGCTCGGCGACTGCGTCCTGCTGCGCGACGACGCCGACGTGCTCATCGGCTTCGCGCTCTTCCACGACGTGCCGCTGGTGGAAGGCCGATTGCGGGAGGAGATCCGCGTCCTGAAGTGCGCGCTCGCCGAGGAGACGCTCATGGCGCGGATCTGCGAGGCGCTTGCGATGCAGACGCGGCGGAGCGGGGCACTGCGGTGCGCGGTGCGGCTCCAGGGCGAGTATACCGCCGCCTTCCGTACCATGATCGCACGCGGGGCGCGCGTGCGGTGGACCGACCTCCGGATGAGTCTCGGTGGGTTCGAGGAGCGCCCGCCGCGGATGGGGTGCGTCCTCTCGAACTGGGAGATCTGACGGTGGCGGGTCCGGCCGCTACCGACCGGCCCCGCGCGTGCGCGCCGCGTGCCGGATGCGCGCCAGCACGACGAGGTAGATCCCGAGCGTGAGCAGCCCGTGGATGACGCCGGGCGCGTCGAAGAGGAAGGTGCCGGCCGCCCAGAGGGCGAGCATCGCGAGGCCGGCGATCGTGAGCAGGTCCACGGGCGGGGGGTTCGGGTCCGATTGACCCTCAAGTTAGCGCGGCCTACATTCGATACTAGTGGCATGCGGGACGGAGAGATTTACTTCTTGAGCCGATAAGTCCTCCGAAGCGGATCCAATACCTCTGTCGACGCCATGCCCGGACGCCGGGAAGACGGAAGCAGGGTGCGGGCCTCAGCGTTCGACAGGGCTTCAAGAACCCCTCTCCGCTCCTGTATGCTCCGAACCCCGCCGGGCTGGTCCCGGCGGGGTTCGGTCGTTCGCGGGATGGCGTGGACGGCCGCGCGCAGGGGGTAGGCGCCGGCTCCGCACACGGGTACGCGCACGGCTACGCGCGGGTACGCGCACGGGTCATCGCGCCGGCTGTCTGCGGGGCGAGGTGCCCTTTCGGAACCCGGTCCTGCCCCGCAGGCTTAATAGGGTCCGTTCGGCGCCCCGCCGACCGGACCCTGTCCAGCGTCCGAACGATGCCCATCGTCTCGATCACCCGGATCGTCCGCTTCAACGCGGCGCACCGCGTCTACAATCCCGCCTGGGACGACGCGCGCAACGCGTCGACCTTCGGGAAGTGCAACAATCCCAACTGGCACGGCCACAACTACGTGCTCGAGGTCACCGTCGAGGGCGAGGTCGACCCCGAGACGGGATTCGTGGTCAATCTGGCCGACGTGAAGCGCGTCGCCGAGCGCGAGCTGGTGGACGTGATCGACCACAAGAACCTCAATCTCGACGTCCCGTTCATGACGGGAACGATTCCGACCACCGAGAACCTTGTACTGGCGTGCTGGCGCATCCTCGCGCCGGCGGTCGCGCCCGCGCGGCTCGCCAAGCTCAAGCTCTGGGAGACGGAGAATCAGTATGTCGAGTACACTGGCCGCTGAGGCGGCGCACGATATGGCCAAGCCCATCTCCGGCAGTGACCAGTTCGAGGCCGATCCGCCGATCCGCGGCGACCGGATGCTCGAGTTCGAGAACATCATCCGGCGCGAGCTCGAGATCATCGGCGAGGACCCGCACCGCGAGGGGCTCCTCAAGACGCCGGAGCGAGTCGCGAAGGCGATGAGCTGGCTCACGCGTGGCTACGGCATGGAGGTCGCGGACGTCGTCGGCGACGCCGTGTTCGAGGAGCAGCACGCATCCATGGTGATGGTGCGCGACATCGAGTTCTACTCGATGTGCGAGCATCACATGCTGCCGTTCTTCGGTCGGGCGCACATCGCGTACATCCCGGACGGCCGCATCGTCGGCCTCTCCAAGCTGCCGCGGATCGTCGAGGTCTACGCCCGCCGGCTCCAGGTCCAGGAGCGGCTCACCGAGCAGGTGGCCACGGCGATCGAGACGGTGCTGGCGCCGAAGGGCGTCGGGGTCGTGATCGAGGCGTCGCACCTCTGCATGATGATGCGCGGCGTCGAGAAGCAGGCATCGAGCACCATCACGTCGGCGTTGCGCGGCGCGTTCCGTGACGACGCGAAGACACGCGACGAGTTCCTCAGCCTGGCCTACGGCTCGGCCAACGGCCGCCGCTGAGATGGCCGCGCTCCCGCTCGAGGGTCGCACCGCGCTCGTCACCGGTGCCTCGCGCGGGATCGGCGAGGCCTGCGCCCGGGCCCTCGCGGCCTTGGGGGCGCGGGGGATCCTCGTCTCGCGGCGCGAGGGACCGCTCCGCGCGCTCGCCGACGCGCTCGGCCTCGGCGCGGTCGCGATCCCCGGCGACCTCGCCGATCCGGCGAGCGCGACGCGCGTCGCGGAGGAGACGATGCTGATCGCCGGCGGCGCGCCCGACATCCTCGTGCACGCCGCGGGGTCGTTCCCGCTCTCGGCGGTCGAGGCGGTCTCCGACCACGAGCTCGACCTCGCCCTCGCGCTCAATGTCGCGGCCCCGCTCCGCCTGACGCGCGCCTTCCTGCCGGCGATGCGGGTCCGCGGCAGCGGGCACGTCGTGACGATCGGTTCGATCGCCGACCGCGCGGTCTTCCCGAGCAACGCGGCCTATGCGGCGAGCAAGCACGCGGTGCGCGCCGTCCACGAGACGCTGCGGGCCGAGACGCGCGGGAGCGGGGTCCGTGCGACCATCATCTCGCCCGCCGCGACCGACACCGAGCTGTGGGACCCGCATGACCCCGACGGCACGCCGCACCTGCCGTCGCGCCACGAGATGCTCCACGCGCGGGACATCGCCGACGCCGTCACCTGGGCCGTGACGCGTCCGCCGCACGTGGATGTCGAGGAGCTGCGGCTGGCCCGGAGCTGAGGCGCGCGCGGCGGCATCCCGTTGTGACGGTGCCGCGGCGGCTCGCACTTCGTGTCACATCACTCGGTGATGTGAACGATTGAAGGGCGGATCGGATCGCCGAAGTTGAGAGCAGACGCCACGACGTCCTCTCACCTCCCGATCTCGCTCCAGCCCATGCGTCCCTCCCGCCTCGCCCTCCCGCTCCTCGCCCTCGTCGCCGCGCCGACCCTGCTGCGCGCGCAGGCCACCATCGCCGGGGACGTGACGTTCGCCAGCCAGTACATCGCCCGCGGCATCACCACGACGAACCGCGGCGTCTTCCAGCCCAGCGCGCGCGTGATCGTCCCGGCCGGCCGGACCACGCTCACCGTGAACGCCTGGGCGAACTACGACGGCATGCGCTACGACGACCCGACCCGCCACATCTCCGAGAACGGCGGTGCCGGCACCGAGCTCGCCGAGCTCGATGTGAACGTCGAGGCGGCCCGAACCGTCGGCCGCGCCACCCTCACGGTCGGCGCGCTCACCTACCGCTTCCCGAACGACCACGGCACCACCAGCGCGTCGAACACCACCGAGCTGTACGCCCGGGTCGCCCTCGACGTCCCGCTGGCGCCGTCGGTCCAGGTCTGGCAGGATGTGCGCACGGTGCGGGGCGCGTATGCCGAGGTCGCGTTCGCGCGGAGCGTCGGGCCGATCGCGATCTCGGCGACCACCGGCCTGAACCTCGGGCAGTCCTACGGGGATGGCGGGGCCTCGGGCTACTACGCCCGCCATGGCGTGACCCACGTGGATCTCGCGCTCGCCGCGACACGGCAGATCGGCGGGCTCACCGTGACGCCGAGCCTCCACCTCGTGCGCGGCTTCGACGCCACGACCCAGGTGAGCGCCCCGGGGCAGGCGCGGGGCCTGAAGCTCTGGATCGGCACCGTGGTCGGCTGGTCGCGTGTCGCGGCCTTCGCGGGGCGGCCCCGCGTGGTCGCGCAGGCCGAGCCCGCGGACGACACCGCGCGCTGAGCGGACCGACCGGGCATCGGACACGGCGGGACCTCGCTAGCTTCCGCGGGGTCCCGCCATCCGCATGCGCCTCGAACTCACCGAACGCCTCCGTTGCCCCGTGCCGCACGCGCCGACGCCGCTGATCGTCGTCGCGTCGGAGACGCGAGACCGCGACCTCGTCCGCGGCGTGGCCGGCTGCCCGGTCTGCCGGCTGGAGGTGCCCATACGCGAGGGGCACGTGCGCTTCGACCTCGCCGCCGCGGAGCGCGACGCGCCCGCCGCGATGCCGCCGGTGATCCCCCGGGACGCGCCGCCCGACGTCGAGCGGACGATCGCGCTCCTCGGCCTCGACACGCCCGAGGGGGCGGTACTGCTGACGGGGATCTACGCGAGCATCGCGGGGCCGCTGGCCGCGGCGACCGGCGTCGTGGCCGTGGTGCTGTCGGCCACTCCCGCCGATGCGGTCGCCGGGGCGTCCGCCACCGCACCCGTGTCGGCGGTCACCGGTGCGCTCGCCGCGCTGCCGTTCACCGACGGGACCTTCCGCGGGGCCGCGCTCGACGCGGCGCTCCCCATGGCGCTCGTCGCCGACGCGCCGCGCACGGTGGCGGTGCGCGGGCGCCTGCTCGCGGCGGTGGCGGTCCCACCGCCCGCGGGCCTGCGGGAACTCGCGCGCGACGACCGCGAGTGGGTCGCCGCGCGCGAGGCCGTACCGACGGTCGTGGGACTCACGCGACGGACGTAGCCGCGGGGCCGGTCAGCCCTCGTCCCCCTCGTAGAGCGAGTCGATGAGCGCCTTGTACGCCTGATCGATGACGCGCCGCTTCACGCTCAGCTTCGGCGTGAGCTCGCCGCGCTCGATCGAGAAGTCGTGCTCGAGCAGCGCGACCTTCTTGGGGGTCTCGAAGCTGGCGAGCCCCTCGATGGTGCTGCGGACCTCCTTGTCCATCTTCGCGCGGATCGTCGGCATCTCGAGGAGCTGCCGACGGTCGGTCCAGATGATGTTCTTGAGGGCCGCCCACTTCTCGAGGTTGTCCCAGTTGGGGACGACGAGCACCACCGGGAACTTCCGCTTGTCGCCGATCATCACCGCCTGCGAGACGTACTTGTTGGTCTTGATCCGGTTCTCGATCGGCTGCGGCGCGATGTTCTTGCCGCCGGCGGTGACGATGATGTCCTTCTTGCGGTCGGTGATGCGGAGGAAGCCGTCCTCGAGCACCCCGATGTCGCCGGTGTGGAACCAACCCTCGGCGTCGATCGCCTCGGCGGTCGCATCGGGCCGGTTGTAGTAGCCCTGCATGACGTGCGGGCCCTTGGTGAGGATCTCGCCGTCCTCGGCGATCCGCACCTCGACGCCGGCGACCGGGCGGCCGACCGAGCCGATGCGGAAGTCGCTCTCGCTGTTGACGGCGATGACCGGCGAGGTCTCGGTGAGGCCGTAGCCCTCGAGGATGGTGAGGCCCGCGGCGTAGAAGAACTTGTTGATGCTCGGCGCGAGCGGCGCCCCGCCCGACACGAAGAACTTGAGCCGTCCGCCCGTCCGCTCCTTCAGCTTGCTGAAGACGAGCCGCTGCGCGAGCCCGTACTGCCACGCGAGCAGGATGCCCGGGGTGCGCCCCGCGAGCCGCTCGTCGGCCCACGCGTCGGCGACGGCGCGCGCCCAGCCGAAGATCCGCGCCTTCAGGGCGCCGCCCGACACCGCGTTCTCCAGGACGCGGGCATACATCTTCTCGAAGAGCCGCGGCACCGACATCGCATAGTGCGGCCGCACCTCCGAGAGGTTGAAGGGCACGGTGTCGATGCTCTCGGCATAGGCGATGCTGACGCCGCAGTTGAAGAACAGGTAGTCGCCCATCCGTTCGAACACGTGCGACAAGGGGAGGAAGCTGAGCGCGACCTCACCCCGCTCCACCGGCACCTTCTTCTCGGATGCCTTCACGTTCGAGGCGAGGTTGTCGTGCGAGAGCATCACGCCCTTCGGCAATCCCGTCGTCCCCGACGTGTAGATGAGCGTGGCGAGGTCGTACGGCTTCACCGCGAGCGCCCCCGCCTTCCAGTCGGCGGCGGCGTACTCCGAGTCGAGTGCCGCGCCCTTGGCCTCGAGTTCCGCGAAGGTCAGGTCCGCGCCGGCCGGCTTGGGATCGGTGAACGCGATGATCGTCCGCACGGTGCGCAGTTGCGCGCGCACCGACGCCGCCTTCTCGGCCTGCGCCGGCGTCGAGACGAAGAGGGCGACCGCGCCCGAGTCGTTGAGGGGATGCACCACCTGGTCGGCGGGGAGGGTCGGATAGATCGGGACGTCCGTCATGCCGCCGCAGAGGCAGGCCCAGTCCGCGATCGCCCACTCGGGCCGGTTCTCGGACATGATGCCCACGCGATCGCCGCGCTGCACCCCCAGCGCGCCGAGCCCGAGCGAGATGCGCCGGGCGCGCGTCAGGACCTCGGCGTGCGAGATCGGGACGTACTTGCCGTCGCGCTTGACCTGGTAGGCGTCGGGGAGGGCGTGCCGCTCCACCGCGTCGAAGAAGATGCGGGTGAGGGTCGTGGGTTCGGGGCGGGGTCCACCGGAAGCGTGCATCGAGGACTCGGCGGTGACGGGGGACGGTCAGGGCGGTGCGACACGCACCAGGAAGCGCACCGGACTCCCGGCGACGGGCGTGCCGTGGAGCCGCACGTCGGCCAGGACGACGAAGGAATCGGTGAGCGCGGTCAGGCGCTCGGCGAACACGCGGAGTCGGCGCGCGGCGGTGCCGTCGGCGCCCGTGGTGTCGACGACCCCGCGCGTCCCGGCTGCCGACTGGAGCGCGACGAGCTGCGTGTCGGTCGCCGCGATCGTGTCGGTGCCGTGCACGGCGCGCCAGCGCACGATCCAGCCCGGCACGGCGGCGCCGACGCCCACGGTGTCGTCGCTGAGCAGCTTGATCCGCATCTCGGGCGCGGCATTCGCGCCGTTGTCCGGGATGGCGAGGGCGAGCGAGACCGTGCTCGCGCCGCTCGCGGCGACGGAGTCGGGCCGACGCGTGACGCGCACCGTCACGTCGGTGGTCTGCAGGCCACGGTAGCTCGCCACGAGCCGGATGGTGCCGTCGCGTCGGCCCGTGGCGCGCAACAGGCCGCCCTCCGCGATCGCGACGCCGGTGTCGAGCGCGAAGTAGGTGAACCCGGCGCCCGGGATCGAGTCGCCGTCGGCATCGAAGGCGTGGGCGCGCAACGGGGCCGCCAGACCTGCCGCGTCCCGCATCGTGTCACCCGCGAGCAGCGCCGGGTACGGGACGCCATCGAACACCACGTACGAGACATCCCCGACCCCGGTCCCGAGGTCGCTGCAGGCCCCGGCGATGGTGCCCACCGCGAGGAGGGCAAGGACCGCGCGGCGCGCGGCCGGACGCGACCGCGCCGGCCTCACCGGCCGAGCCGCTCCGCGAGCCGCGTCGCGAGGTTCACGTAGGCCTGTGAGGCCGGGTCGGCCGGGGCGCGGACCACGACCGGCTGGCCCGCCGCGAACGACTCGGCGACGGCGAAGCTCCGCGGGACGACGAGGTCCAGCATCAGGTGCGCCGGGACCTTCTCCCGGATGTAGGTCGCGGTGGTCTCGCACGCCGGGTTCCCCGCCTCGTACATCGTCAGCAGGATGCCGTCGAAGACGAGCTGCTCGTGCGTCGCCACGATGTCCTGCACGCCGCGGAGGATCTGTGGCGTCGTCTGGAGCGCGAGCGGCTCCGCCTGGAGCGGGATGAGCACGCGGTCCGCCGAGGCGAGGGTGGCGCGCGTCACCGGGCCCAGGCCGGGCGGTGTGTCCACGACCACGATGTCGCAGCGCTCGCTCGCTGCGGTCAGCATCCGGTGGAGGAGGTCGCTGGAGGCGATCTGCTCGCCGTAGCGCGTGTGGTCCGCCTCGTCGGTGACCGAGCCGGCGAGCATCACGCGGAGCCAGGGCAGGGAGGTCGGGAGGAGCACCTCGCGCAGCTCGCGCTCGCCGGAGAGGTGGTCGGCGAACCCGTAGGTCGGGTGGCCGCGGCGCAGCCCGGCGCCGAAGCGCACGGAGCCTTGCGGGTCCACGTCCACGAGGAGCGTCTTCAATCCGCGCCGCGCGAAGGCGGCGGCGAGGTTCACGGCGGTCGTCGTCTTGCCGACGCCGCCCTTCTGGCTCACGACTGCGAGGACGGTGCCCACGCTACTCCCCGGCTGGAGGCGCCCCGTCGAGCGGGGCGCGGAGTTGGTCGAGCGTCCCCTGTGCGTGCGCGACCCAGCGCGCCGCATCGGGGCCGTCCGGTGGATGGGCGAGGAACGCCGACAGGTGCTTCGCCGCCGCCGTCGTGTCGCCGCGCTTGATGAGCAGGAAGGCGAGGCCGTAGTGCGCCCCGCTGAGGCCCGGGTCGAGCTCCAGCGCCTTCCGGTAGGCCCGGATCGCCTCCTCCACGCGCCCGATCTTGGTGAGCGCGATCGCCATGTTCTGGAGGATCTTCAGGTCGTTCGGCCGTTCCCGCAGGGCCAGCCGGTAGCTCGTCACCGCCGCGTCGAAATCCCCCTGACGCTCCAGCACCAACGCCTCGTTCAGGTAGTCGAGGCGCTGCCGTTGCTGCGCGGACTCGGAGCGGCCGCCGAAGAGGCGGTCCCAAAAGGACATAGCGCGGGTCGGAGGGGCGGGTATCCGGCACAAGCTACGGATGCGCGGGGGGCCCGGCAACCGCATTCCCCGAGCCTGCGCGCTACCCTAGCTTCCCCACATACCCCAGCCCGCCGAGCCCGCGCATGCCGCCCCGCAAGACGCCCGCCCTCCCGGTCCGCGACACGCTCCACGTCGACTGGCCGCTCTTCGGCGAGCTCTCCCGCGCCCTCGCGTTGAAGGTCTCCAAGGAGTTCGACCCGGAGATCGTCGTCGGCATCGCGACGGCCGGGGTCGTGCCCGGTGCTGCCGTCGCGGCGATGCTCGACCGGCCATTCCACTCGATCCTCGTCAGCCGCCGCTACCGCGCCGAGGCCGTCCGGGAGACGCCGGCCGTGCTCTCGGCGGCGCCTCCCGAGGTGCACGGCCGCCGCGTGCTCATCGTGGACGAGACCTGCAACGGCGGTGACACGATGCGCCTCGCCAGGGCGGCGATCGTGAACGGCGGGGCCTCCGAGGTCCGGACGGCAGTGAGCTTCAGGACCGGCCCGTACAAGCCGGACTTCCATGCGCTCGAGATGGACAGCGACATCGTGCTCCCGTGGGACCGCGAGACGATCGTGGACGGGGAGCTGCGTCCCAACCCCAAGTACGGTCCCGGCGGCGGGTACTGACGTAGTCCGGACCGCTACCGGACAGCGAGGGGGCGTCACCGGAGCGGATCGCCGGCCTCCCCCCTCGACAGGCGGGACCGCCGCGCGCGGACAACCGGGGCCGCTTCTTCCCAGCGGTTGTGTCAGGGGTGATGGTTGACGGGTAATGCATTCGTCCCCACCCCGAGGCCCTCATGCGTCCCCGTCCCGCTCTCCGTCGTCCGCGCGCGCTCGTCGCGGTCGCCCTTCTCACCCTGTGCGCGGCCGCCTGCGGTGGCGACGACGGTCCCTCGGGGCCGGTGCCCGACAACGAGGTCCGCGTGCAGAACAACGCGTTCTCGCCCGCCACGCGGAACGTGTCGGTGGGGACCACCGTGATCTTCCGCTGGGCGAGCGACGCCTTCGGCCACAACGTCACCTTCAGCGACGGGCCGGCCTCCGCGACGCAGACCAGCGGCACCTACACTCGGACGTTCAACGCCGCGGGGACCTTCGGCTACCAGTGCACCGTGCATGAGGGCATGACCGGGACGATCATCGTCAGCTGAGGCCAGTGGGACGCGAGAGCCCCCGGACGCATGGCGTCCGGGGGCTCTCGCCTGAGGCCGCGCGGCGTTCAGCCGAGCTCGCCGAGCGCGACCTCGTAGCCCACGCCCTCGGTGAGCCGCTGGTAGACGTGCCCGAGCACCTCCTGACTGCCGAGCAGGAACCGGCAGCGGGCGGCGCCCGTCGAGCGGCACTCGACCTCCATCGCGCCGAGGGCCCCGTCGGCGACGCGGCCGAAGAAGTCGGCGAGCATGCCCGCCGAGTAATAGCACGAGGCGTACGGCATCTGCGCCGCGGGGTCGGACTCGGCCCAGTCCTCCGAGTCGAAGGCGACGACCTTGTCGCCGATCTCGGTGATCATCACGTGGCCCCAGCCGGCGTCGGCGAAGAAGCGCATCGCGGCGTCCTGGAAGCGCGGAACGGCGAGCTCCTCCGGGGCGCCGAGCCCCTGACGCTGGCACCAGTCGCGGAAGGCGCCGAAGACCGCCTCGCCGCCGGCGTAGCCCGCTTCCTGGAGCACCGAGGCGAAGCCGTCGCCCAGGTCGCGCACGAGAGCGGCGCGCAGCGCGCGCAGCGAGGCGTGCGGCACCGCGGAGAGCGTGGCGGGGGAGACGGAGAGGGACATCGTCGGTCCTCGGGCGGGGGTCAGAGACCGAGGCGGGCCTTCAGTTCCGCCTCGTCGATCACGGGTATGCCGAGCTGCTGGGCCTTCTCGAGCTTGCTTCCCGCCTCCTCGCCGGCCACGACGAAGTCGGTCGCCTTCGAGACCGAACTCGTCACCTTGCCGCCGGCGTTCTCGATCGCCTCGCTCGCCTGCTGGCGCGAGAGAGTGGGGAGCGTCCCGGTAAGGACGACTTTGAGGCCCTTGAAGGCACCATCGGCCGCGGCCGCCCTGGGCTCGTCCATCCGGAGGCCGGCGGCGCGGAACTTGGCCAGGAGCGCCTGGGCGACCGGGTCCCGGAACCACCCGTGCACGGCCTCGGCCATCGTGCGCCCGATGCCGTGCAGCGCTTCGAGCTCCTCCACCGAGGCGGCGGCGAGCGCGTCCATCGTGCCGAAGCTGCGGGCCAGGAGCTTGGCGGACTCGGCGCCGACGTGCCGGATGCCGATCGCATTGAGCAGCCGGGTGAGCGGCTGCGCCTTCGAGGCGTCGATCGCCGCGATCAGGGCGTCGGCGCTCTTCTCGGCGAATCGCTCGAGGCTCGCGACCCGATCCGCCGTCAGCGCATAGAGGTCGCCGGCGTCCTGCACGAGCCCTGCCGCGATGAGCTGTTCGAGCCGCTGGTAGCTGAGGCCGCGGATGTCCATCGCGTCGCGTGAGGTGAAGTGCGCCAACGCCTCGAGCCGCCGACCCGGGCAGGCGACGTTCGGGCAGTAGCTGGCGACCTCCTCCTCATCGCGCACGGCGGCGGTGCCGCAGGCGGGGCAGTGGGTCGGTGTGCTGACGATGCGCTCCCCGCCGGTGCGGCGGCCCGGCACCGGCCCGAGGATCTGCGGGATCACCTCGCCGGCGCGCTTGACCTGCACCGTATCGCCGATGCGGAGGTCCTTCTCCGCGACGAGCTCGAAGTTGTGCAGGGTCGCGAAATTGATGGTCGCACCGCCGACCTCGACCGGTGCGAGCACCGCGCGCGGCGTGAGGGCGCCGGTGCGTCCCACCTGCACCTCGACGTCGAGCAGCGTCGTCTCGGCGATGTCGGGCGCGAACTTCCGCGCGATCGCCCAGCGCGGCACGCGGCCGCCCACCACCCCGAGCTCCGCCTGCAGCGTGAGCTGGTTGACCTTCACGACGCCGCCGTCGATCGCGAAGGGCAGCGTGGGACGCAGCGTCGTCTCGAGTTCGCGCGCCCACGCGTGGACGTCGGCGAGCGTCGCACAGGCGCGCCGGTGCGGGGCGACGGGGATCCCCCAGCCGGCGAGCGTCTCGAGGAGCTCCCACTGCGTCCGGAACGGCAGCGCGGCGGTGCCGGGCACGGCGAACGCGTAGCCGAAGTAGCGGAGCGGCTTCTTCGCCGTCTCGCGCGGGTCCTTCTGCCGCAGCGCACCGGCGGCCGAGTTGCGTGGGTTGGCGAAGACCTCCTCGCCCGCGCGCGCTCGCTCGGCGTTCATCCGCTCGAAGCCGTCGAAGGTCATGTAGACCTCGCCGCGGATCTCGATCACGGGCGGCCAGCCGTCGCCCTCGAGGTGGCGCGGGATGTCGGCGATGGTGCGCGCGTTCGCAGTGACGTCCTCGCCGACGGTGCCGTTGCCGCGCGTCGCCGCGGTGACGAGCGTCCCGTCGCGGTAGGTGAGGGAGACCGCCGCGCCGTCGATCTTGAGCTCGCAGCAGTAGCCGTGCGCCGCCACGCCGTCGCCGATGAGCTTCACCAGCCGCTGCTCCCACTCGGCGATCTCGGTCTCGTCGAACGCATTGTCGAGCGAGGCCATCGGCACCAGATGCGTGTGCTTGGCGAGGTGGCCCTCGCCGACCGCGGCGCCGACCTTCCGCGTCGGCGAGTCGGCGTCGCGCAGCTCCGGATGGTCGCGCTCGAGCGCCTGCAGCTCGCGGAACAGCCTGTCGTACTCGGCGTCGGGCAAGGTCGGGCGGTCGAGCACGTAGTACTCGTGCGCCGCCTGCTCGAGCCGACGGCGCAGTGCGACGGCGCGGGTCGCCGGACCGGCGGTGGCGCCCTCCGGGACGCCCTCCGGGGCTGGTTCGTCCTGTGGATGTGACACGGGGGGAACGTACCGGCGGGCGGAGAGGTGGGTCAATGAGCGTCGTGGACCTGATCGAACGGAAGCGGAACGGCGGCGCCCTCACGCCCGCGGAGTGGCGCGACCTGATGGCGCGCTACGGCGCGGGCGATGTGCCGGACTACCAGCTCTCGGCGCTCGCCATGGCCGTCTACTTCCGCGGGATGGACGACGCGGAGATCGAGGCGCTCACGACGGCGATGCTCGAGAGCGGACGCACGCTCGACCTCGCGGGGATCGCCGCGCCGCGGGTGGACAAGCACTCCACCGGCGGTGTCGGGGACAAGGTCTCGATCCCGCTCGCGCCCATGGTCGCGGCCTGCGGCGTCGCGGTGCCGATGATGTCCGGTCGCGGCCTCGGGCACACCGGCGGTACGCTCGACAAGCTCGAGAGCATCCCCGGGTTCCGTACCCGGCTGACACTCGAGGAGACGGCGGCGCAGGTCGCGCGGCTCGGGTGCGCGCTCATCGGACAGACCGCCGAGATCGCGCCGGCCGACCGCCGGCTCTACGCCCTCCGGGACGCGACGGCCACCGTCGAGGCGATCCCGCTGATCTCGGCGAGCATCATGAGCAAGAAGCTCGCGGAGGGGCTGACGGGCCTCGTGCTCGACGTGAAGACCGGGGCCGGCGCCTTCATGACGCGGCTCGAGGACGCGATCCGGCTGGCGCGCACCATGATCGCCCTCGGCGAGCGGCGCGGCTGCCGCACGGTCGCGCTGCTCACCGACATGGACCAGCCGCTCGGCGTCGCGTGCGGCAACGCCGTCGAGATCGCGGAGTCCATCGCGGTGCTTCGTGGCGGCGGTCCGGCGGACGTCCGGGAGGTGACCTTCGCGCTCGGCGCCGAGATGCTCGTCGTCGCCGGCGTGGCGCGAGACCGGGAGGAGGCGCGCGCGCACCTGCATCGCGCGGTCGAGAGCGGCGCGGCGCTCGAGCGGTTCCGCGCGGTCGTGGTCGCCCAGGGCGGGGATCCGCGGGTCTGCGACGCACCCGAGGCCGTGCTTCCGCAGGCGCCGATCCGCGAGATCGTCCGCGCCGAGCGCGCCGGCGTGGTGCAACGGGTCGAGCCGCGCACCATCGGGCGGGCGATCGTCGCGCTCGGCGGGGGGCGGACCAGGGTGGAGGACGGCGTGGACGCCGCGGTCGGAATCCTGGTGCACGTGCGCCCGGGGCAGGCGCTCGCCGCCGGGGATCCGGTGGCGACGGTCCTGGCGCGTGACGCCGCCGGGGCGGCCGAGGCCCGGACGGCGTTCGGACGCGCCCTCGTGATCGGGGAGGGCATCCCGCCCATGCGGTCGCTCGTCTCCCACCGGATCACCGGGCAGGGGGTGGAGGAACTGCCCGGTCCGGTGCAACGTTAAGTCACCATGGATATCGACTTCGAGAAGTTCGAGAAGCCGCTGAGCCTCGGCGCCCACGCGATGTCCGGCGGGCTGGTCGTGCTCTGGCTGGGCTTCCTCTGGCTGACGATGCCCGTCTCCAGCGGCGGGATCGACCGCGTGCTCCACCTCTGCGTCGGCGCCGCCAGCGCGATGGTGATCGGTTGGCTGACGCTCGCGCACGTCTGGTTCGGCAACCAGCTCAAGCGCGGCGCGGACTCGATCCGCGGCTGACGCCCCCCGCCGGCGCGCCCGCGCGCGCCGGCCCCTCGCGGAGCGTCGGATGAGCGATCCGCAGCACTTCGATGTCCTCATCATCGGCGCCGGGCTCTCGGGCATCGGCGCCGCGTGGCATCTCCAGTCGCTGTGCCCCGGCCGCACGTACGCCGTGCTCGAGGGGCGGGACGCTATCGGGGGCACCTGGGACCTCTTCCGGTATCCGGGCGTCCGTTCCGACTCCGACATGTTCACGCTCGGCTACCGCTTCCGGCCGTGGCGCGACCCGAAGGCCATCGCGGACGGCCCGTCCATCAAGGCGTACATCGAGGAGACCGCGCGCGAGGCGGGGATCGACCGCCACATCCGGTTCGGCCACCGCGTGGTCCGGCTCGCCTGGTCCTCGGAGACCGCCCGCTGGACCGTGGACTGCGAGCTCGGTCCCGAGCGTCGCCCCGCGCGGTTCACCTGCGGATTCGTGCACGGCTGCACGGGCTACTACCGCTACTCGGCCGGGTACACGCCCGACTTCCCGGGGCTGGCCCGGTTCCGCGGCCGCGTCGTGCACCCGCAACACTGGCCCGAGGGGCTCGCCTACGCCGGCCGACGCGTCGTCGTGATCGGCAGCGGCGCGACGGCGGTGACACTCGTCCCCGCGATGGCGACCGGTCCGGCGGCCGCCGCGCATGTCACCATGCTGCAGCGCTCGCCAACGTACGTCGCCGCGCTGCCGTCGGAGGACCGGCTCGCCAACCTGTTCCGCCGCCTGCTGCCGGAGCGGCTGGCGTACGCGCTCAGCCGGTGGAAGAACATCCTCCGCAGCCAGTTCTTCTACGTACTCGCGCGGCGCGCCCCCGACCTCTTCAAGGCGGCACTCGCCCGCGGGGCCGAGGAGGTGCTCGGGGCGGGGCATCCGTGGGCCCCGCACTTCACGCCGCGCTACCAGCCCTGGGACGAGCGGCTCTGCATCATCCCGGACAGCGACCTCTTCCACGCGTTGCAGGGCGGACGCGCGTCGGTGGTGACCGACACGATCGCGACGTTCGACGAGACGGGGATCCGCCTCGCGTCCGGCGCCCATCTCGAGGCGGACCTCGTCGTGACCGCGACCGGGCTCGTGGTGAGCATCCTCGACGGCATCGCCCTCGAGGTGGACGGCGCGCCGGTGGCGTTGCGCGAGACGCTCGCCTACAAGGGGATGATGTTCTCCGGCGTGCCGAACCTCGTCGCCTCGTTCGGCTACACGAACGCGTCGTGGACGCTGAAGTGCGACCTCGTCGCCGAGCACACCTGCCGGCTGCTGCGGCACATGGCGGAGCATCGATACGTGCAGGTGACGGCGGTCCGCGATCCGTCGATGCCGGACGAGCCGGTGCTCGACTTCACCTCGGGCTACGTCCAGCGTGCGCTGCCGACGCTGCCACGACAGGGGGTCCGCGCCCCTTGGCGCCTGAACCAGAACTACGTGCTCGACCTGGCGCTGCTGCGGTGGGCGCGCGTGGACGACCCCGCGCTGGAGTTCCGCCGGGGTGTCCCGGTCGCGTCGGGACCGGAGGCGGGTGAGGGCGCCGCGACCCCGGGGCCGGGCGTCCGGGAGGCGATCTCGCATGGGTGAGATGCGACTCGCGGGTCGGACGGCGGTCGTGACCGGCGCGGGGAGCGGCATCGGCCGTGCGCTGGCCGGTGTGCTGGCGGCGCGCGGGTGCCATCTGGCGCTCGTGGACCGGGACGCGGAGGGACTCGAGGCCACCGCCGCACCGCTGCGCGGCGGGTCGCGCCGCGTGACGACGTACCTCCTGGATGTGAGCGACGGCGACGCGGTGGCCGCGCTCCCCGCGGCGGTGCGCGCCGCGCACGGCGGCGCCGACCTGCTGTTCAACAACGCCGGCGTCGGCGTCGGGGGCACGTTCGAGCAGGTGAGCGCGGAGGATTTCGACTGGCTCCTCGCCATCAACTTCCACGCCGTGGTGCGGCTCACCCGCGCCTTCCTCCCGCTCCTCAAGGCGAGCGACGATGCCCGGCTCGTGAACATCTCGAGCGTCTTCGGTCTCGCGGCGCCGGCCGGGCAGGCGGCGTACGCGGCGGCCAAGTTCGCGGTGCGCGGCTTCACCGAGGCACTGCGGCACGAGTACGAGGGCACCGCGCTGGGGGTCACCGTCGTGCACCCGGGCGGCGTCGCGACGCGCATCGCGGACCGCGCCCGCGTGTCGGCCGGCGTGGATCCGGCGGAGGCGGAGCGGCGGCGGGCCGAGGCGAACCGGCACCTGCGGATGCCGCCGACGCGCGCGGCCGAGATCATCGTGCGCGGCGTGGAGCGGCGCCGTGGGCGCGTGCTCGTCGGCGTCGACGCACTCGCGCTCTCGTGGCTCGTTCGGTTGCTGCCCGAGCGATATTGGACCGTGCTCAAGCGGCGCGTCGCCTACTGAGGGGTGGGCAGGCCATGCCGCGGCCGGCTGTCAGGGGAATCCCGCTGGACCCGCCGGTCCGTTGACGGCCCTGCCCGGCGCACCCAACGTGAGGGAGCCGGACCCACCCTCGCGCGGAGCACCTCGATGCGGCGGACCCTCACGACCCTTGCCACCCTCCTCGCGATCGCCGGCGCACTGCCGGCGCAGGCGCGCCCGGCGGCCCAGAACCAGGACAGCCTTCGCGCGGTGCGCTGGGCCCTCGAGAACGAGCTCCAGTCGCTCGCCGTCGTCGAGCGGAAGGTGATGATCACGATGCGCGACGGCGTGCGCATCCAGGCGGACATCTATTACCCGAAGGACGGGTCGCAGCGGTATCCCGCGATATGGGTGCGCACACCCTACAACTTCAATTGGTGGGACATCACCCTCGGGGCGCCGCGCGACATGACCAACGCGCTCACCGCGATCAGGCGCGGCTACGCGTGGGTGGACATGCAGGAGCGCGGCCACTTCTGGTCCGAGGGCAACTACGACATCCTCGGCGCGCCGGTCAGCGACGGCGTCGACGAACTCGACTACCTGCGCTCCCGCCCGTGGTCCAACGGTCGGATCGGCACGACGGGTTGTTCGTCGACCGCCGAGTGGCAGGGCGCCGTGGCGGCGCAGGGGAATCCGGGGTACGCGGCGTTCAACGTGCAGGGCTTCGGCGCCGGCGTGGGCCGCGTGGGCCCGTACTACGAGCAGGGCAACTGGTACCGCGGCGGCGCAGTGCAGATGCTGTTCATCGACTGGCTGTACGGGGAGCAGAACCAGGTGCGCCCGATGTTCCCCGCGACGGCGACGCAGGAGGAGCTCATCCGCGCGTCCAAGTCGTTCGACCTCGCGCAGCGGCTGCCGCCCGTGGACTGGGCGAAGGCGTTCTGGACCCTCCCCGAGCAGGACATCCTCAGCGCGATCGATGGCCCGCGCGGCATCTTCGCCGACTCGATGCCCGTGCCGACCGGCGGCGCGATGATCAAGCGCACGCCGAACGACCCGGCGTGGTACCGGGGTGGGCTCTACCACGACGACATGCGGATCGACATCCCGGGACTCTGGTTCATGTCCTGGTACGACGTCTCCGTCGGCCCGAACCTCGAGATGTTCAACATCGTCCGGCGCACCGCACGCGGCGCGGCGGCGAGCCAGCAATGGGCGATCATCGCGCCGGTCGCGCACTGCTCGTATACGCGCGCGACGGAGCACACCGTGGTCGGCGAGCGCGACATGGGTGACGCACGGCTCGGCTACCAGGAGATCATGTACGCGTTCTTCGACAAGTTCCTGAAGGGCGCGCCGACGACGGCGATCGACACGATGGCGCGCGTCCGGTACTACGTCATGGGCGAGAACCGCTGGCATACCTCGGACGTGTGGCCGCCGCGGGGCACGCAGCCCATGACCTTCTTCCTCGGCAGTGGCGGCCACGCCAACACCCTGGCCGGGGACGGGGTGCTCACCACCCGGGCCCCCGCGCGGGACACGCCGGACCACTTCACGTACGACCCCGCGAACCCCGTGATGTCGCACGGCGGGAACGTCTGCTGTCAGGGCAACGCCGTCGGCAGCGGTGCGATGGACCAGCGTGGCACGGAGGCCCGGCCCGACGTCCTCGTCTACACGAGCGAGCCGTTCGCGGAGGGGATGGAGCTCACCGGACCGATCATCCCGGCACTCTACGTCTCCAGCGACGCCAAGGACACCGACTTCACGGTGAAGGTGCTCGATGTGTACCCGGACGGCACGGCGTACAATCTCGACGAGTCCATCCAGCGGATGCGCTACCGCGACGGCTACGACAAGCCGCTCGTGTGGATGGAGGCGGGCCAGGTCTACAAGGTGACGCTGCAGCCGCTCAATACGAGCAACTGGTTCGCCCCCGGGCACCGGCTCCGCATCGAGATCTCGAGTTCGAACTTCCCCCGCTTCGACCGCAACCTCAATACGGGCGGGAACAATTACGACGAGGCGAAGGGCGTGCCGGCGCACAACACGGTGCACCACTCGCGGCTGTACCCGTCGTCATTGACGGTGACGGTGATGCAGCGTACGCAGCCCTGAGCGTGCCCGCCGCGGCGCCGGGCCGGCCGTGGGCCGCCGCCGGCGTCAGCGCGCGGGTCGGTACTCGAGGCCCGCGCGGAGGCGGAACGACCGATGGTCGGCGCCGCCCGGCTCGAGGCGTCCGCTCGTGAAGACGAGCCCGACGTCCACGTCGAGGTCGGGCTGGACACCGTAGAGCAGCCCCGCGCCGAGCAGCGGCATGGTCCCGCGTGTCTCGGTGAGGAGACCGGAGGGGCGGGAGCGGCGTTGCACGGCGCTGACCCCACCCTCCAGGTAGGGCCGGACGCCGGTGACGAGCCCGGCGAGCGCCCAGCGGCCGAGGTAGTCCCGGTGGTGGAGTGCCTCGTCCGCCGAGAGCGCGAAGACGCGGTCCCGCGATTCGCGCACCGCGATCGCGAGGTGCGCACCGATGCCCCACGAGACGCCGAAGGTGGTGCCGGATCCCTGGCGCCGTTCGGCGCCGTCCACCCCCTCGGCGTAGGTGGAGGCGAGGGCCAGACCGAGCCCACCGAGCCTTGGCCGCCGCATGACCACGAAGCCCGACGCGGTGCCGATCCCGGCCGGCCGCCACTCGGCCCCGACGAAGAGGCGCGTGCTGGCCGTGCGCACGACCGGTGCGTCCGCGGCCGAGCCGTCCACGCGGAAGTCGTCGAGGAGCCCGCGCGTGTGGCGCACACCGCCGAGCACGGCGAAGCGGTCGGCGACGCCGAGGCGGAGTCCTGCCCCCAGCGTCGGCGCCCAGCCGACCTGCTCCGTCACGGCGGGGCCGCTCTCGAGGCGCAGCGTCCGGTGGGTGAGGCCGGCCTCGAGATAGGGGTAGGCGCGCCACCCCCTGCTCAGCTGATAGTGGAAGAGCGCGTCCACCTGCGTGAGGCGGAAGTCACCGCCCGGATATGGCGCCGCCGAGGCGAGCCGGGACGCGACGACCGCGAGCCGGGGATGCAGGCCCCAGCTCGCCGAGGTCTGGAGCCCATCGCCCGACGTGCCGGCCGAGGTGGTCGCGCTGAGGATGCCGAGGTCCTGCCGGGCGCCGGCGACGCCGACGCGCAGGCCGTCGAGCCGCGGCATCCGGGCCGGTGGTCGCCGCAGGACGCCGCCCTGTGCGGCGAGCGGCGCGCCGATGGCGGGGGCGAGCGACGCCGCGAGGGTGGCGACGAGCGCCGCCAGGCGGACGGCGCTCGCGCGGCCCGCCATCAGATGTCGAGGTTCGAGACGAACTTGGCGTTGGTCTCGATGAAGGCGCGGCGGGGTTCGACCTCATCCCCCATCAGCGTCTGGAAGATCTCGTTCGCCTGGAACGCGTCATCCATCGTCACCTTGAGGATGGTTCGCGTCTCCGGGTTCATCGTGGTCTTCCAGAGCTGGTCGGGGTTCATCTCGCCGAGGCCCTTGTAGCGCTGCACCATGACGTTCGCCTTGCCGTCGCCGGTGCCCATGCGGCCGGCGATGGTGTCGCGCTCGCCGGCGTCATAGGCGTAGTACTCCTCCTTCCCCTTCGCGACGCGGAAGAGCGGCGGCTGCGCGATGTAGACCATGCCGGCGTCGATCAGCTCCGGCATCTGGCGGAAGAAGAAGGTGAGGAGGAGCGTGCGGATGTGCGCGCCGTCGACATCGGCGTCCGTCATGATGATGATCTTGTGGTACCGGACGTTGTCGAGCGCGAACTCCTCCTTGATGCCGGCGCCGATCGCCGTGATGATCGTGCGGATCTCCTCGTTGGAGAGGATCTTGTCGATGCGCGCCTTCTCGACGTTGAGGATCTTGCCGCGCAGGGGCAGGATCGCCTGGAACATCCGGTCGCGTCCCTGCTTGGCCGACCCGCCGGCCGAGTCGCCCTCGACGAGGTAGAGCTCGCACATCGCGGGGTCGGACAGCGAGCAGTCGGCGAGCTTGCCCGGCAGGTTGCCGACGTCGAGCGCCGACTTCTTGCGGGTCAGGTCGCGCGCCTTGCGCGCCGCCTCGCGCGCGCGCGCGGCCGAGAGGGCCTTGTCGAGCACGATGTTGGCGACGCGCGGATGCTCCTCGAGGTACGGCGCCAGCCACTCGTTGACGAACGTCTTCACCGCCGACTCGGCCTCGGAGTTGCCGAGCTTGGTCTTGGTCTGGCCCTCGAACTGCGGCTCCCGCACCTTCACCGAGATCACCGCGGTGAGCCCTTCGCGCACGTCGTCGCCGGAGAGCTTGAGCTCCTTGTCCTTCTTGGCGAAGGAGGACTTGTCGAGGTGCTTGTTGATCACGCTGGTGAGCGCCGACTTGAAGCCGGTGAGGTGCGTGCCGCCCTCGTGCGTGTTGATGTTGTTGACGAACGAGAACACGTTCTCGTTGTAGCCGTCGTTGTACTGCAGCGCGATCTCGATGCCGATGTCATCGCGCTCGCCCTCGAGGTACAGGATCTCGGGGTGCAGCGGCTTCGCCTTGGTGTTGAGGAACGCGACGAACTCCTTCAGGCCGCCCTTCGCGTGGAAGGTCTCCTCGCGCTGCTTCCCCTCGCGCTCGTCCTTGAGCGTGATCGTCACGCCCTTGTTGAGGAACGAGAGCTCGCGGAGGCGCGTCGACAGCGTGCCGTAGTCGTACTCCAGCTCGGTGAAGATCTGGTGGTCGGGCTTGAACCAGACCTTGGTGCCGGTGTCCTTCTGCTTCACGGTGCCGAGGACCTTCAGCTTGGTCGTCGTGTCACCGCGCGCGAAGTCCATGTAATGCTCCTTCCCGTCGCGCCTGATCCAGACCTTGAGGCTCTCGGACAGCGCGTTCACCACCGACACGCCGACGCCGTGGAGGCCGCCCGACACCTTGTACGTGTTCTTGTCGAACTTGCCGCCCGCGTGGAGCACGGTCAGTGCGAGCTCGACGCCCGGGAGCTTCTCCACCGGATGGATGTCCACCGGGATGCCGCGCCCGTTGTCCTCGACCGTGATCGAGTCGTCGGGGTGGATCGTCACGTGGACCGTGTCGCAGAAGCCGGCCAGCGCCTCGTCGATCGAGTTGTCGACGACCTCGTACACCAGATGGTGCAGGCCCCGGTGCGACGTGGACCCGATGTACATGCCGGGGCGCTTCCGGACCGCCTCGAGGCCCTTCAGTACCTGGATGCCAGAGGCGTCGTAATTCGACTCGGAAGCGTCGTTCGTCTTGGCCATGAGCAGGGCGGAATTGATGGAGGTCCGGCGCGCGATCCCCGAGGGAGGATCCCTCGCGCGCACGACCCCGAAAAATACCCGATAGCTGAGGGCAAGGCAACGCGCCGGATGTGCATTCCCAGAGGGAGATCAGCGCCGTCGCCCCTTGCGTTCGGCACGCCGCGACGCCAGCGGCGCGAGCCACGGATGTCCCGTGAACCACGGCAGGTGCCCGGGGTCCGCGTCACGCTCGACGGCCCACGCGGCATCCCAGTCGCCGAGCTCCGCGAGTGCGAGCGCGAGCCGCGGTGGCACGAATCGGTCGCCGGGACCGCTCGGACCGCGGTGCGCGAGGCGCGCGTGCAGCGCCGCGACGTGCGCCTCGAGTTCGCGGCGCCGCGCCGCGCGGTACCCCGCCTCGCCGCCCGCCGCGAGCGCCGCGCCGAACGCCTCGGCCTCTCCCGCCGCGCCGAGCCGTGTCCGCGCGGCGACCGCCTCCGCCCAGCGACCGGCCCGCTCGTGGCAGCGCACCAGCCGCTCCGCCGCCGCGCGAAAGCCGGGGTCGATCGCGAGCGCGATCTCGAGCTCGAGGACCGCCGCCGCCACGGCACCGTCCTGGAGCAGCGCGTCGGCGAGCGAGTTCCGGAAGAGCGGGGTCTGCGGTTCGAGCCGGATCGCCTCGCGGAGCGCGGCGACGCCCGCGGCGCGGTCGCCGAGCGCGCACCGCACGATGCCGAGGAATCGGTGTGCCTCGGCGTATCCGGGATCGAGGCGCACCGCCTCGGCGAACTCGCGCGCCGCCGTGCTCCAGTCGCGTTCGAGATAGAGCGCGCGCACGCCGAAGTGCACGTGCGGCACGGCGAGGCTGGCGTCGAGCTCCAGCGCGCGGTGGCTCAGCGCGATCGCCTGGCCGAAGGCCTCCTCGAACGGGGTGCGCATCCCGCGGGCGGCGCAGACCGCGAAGTAGTTGGAGAGGCCCGCGTACGCGGCGCCGTACGTCGGGTCGCGCGCGAGGGCCTCCTCGAAGCAGCGCCGACTGCGCTCGAGGTCCTCGCGGCTGCCGCCCACGTGCGCGGCGCGGAGGAAGTGCCAGTGCCCGCGCAGGCACGACAGGTGCGCCTCGGCGTCCCGCGGCGCCTGCGGCGGCGGGAGCGATGCGGCCGCGCCAGGCGCCTCCGGCGGGAGGATCGCCGCCGCGACGATGCCCTCGACGGCGAAGAGGTCGTGCGTCGGCGCCCGATGGCGCAACGTGGCGGCGCTGCTGCCATCGGCCGTCCGCATCACTTCGATCGCCACCACGAGCTCGCCCTCGGCGAGCGTGAGCCGGCCGGTCACGACGAGGTCGGCCCCGAGCGTCCGCCAGGTCGCGAGCGGGGCGGCGTCCGGCGCCGCGGGCAGCGCCGCGCGCGCGACGACCCGCACGCCGCGTCGGCGCGAGAGCCGTCGCCTGACACCGTCATCGAGCGCACGCGCGAACTCCGAGTGCGTGTCGTCGGCGGGCGCCGCCATCGGGACCAGCGCGACGGTGAAGAGCGGCGCCGCGGACGGCTGGGCCATGAGCCGTGCGAGCAAGGCCTCCGTCCCGGGCGCCGGCGCGGTGCCTTCCGCCTCGAGCCGGAGCGCGTGGGCTCGGTGGACCCGATGTGCCTCGTCGAGATCGCCGGCGGCCGCGAGCGCCTCCAGCAGCGCGCGCAGGACGCGCTCGTCGTCCGGATCGGTGCGCCAGGCTGCCTCGAGGAGCGCCACGGCCCCGCGGCGGTCGTCGGTCCTGGTCGCGGCGTCGCGCATCGCTGCGGTCACCACGCGCGCGCGGAGCGCCTGGCGTGCGCGCGCATGCCACTCCTCGAACCCCGGCGCCCCGCCCACATGCAGCCCCTCGAGGAGCGGGGCATGGCGCTCGAGCGCAGTGGCCACGTCGCCCGCCGCCAGCGCGTCCTCGAGCGCCGCGAGGTCGCATGCGACGAGGCCGGTGTCGAGCTGGATCTGGTGCTTGCCGACCGGCCGGACGACCGGGGCACCGCACGCGCGCCGGATCTCGTGGAGTGCGTTGCGCAGGGACCGCCGCGCGCGCGCCGTGTCGCTCTCGGGCCAGAGTAGCGCGGCCACGACATCGCGGGCGTGCGCTCCCCGCGGCTCCGCGACCGCGAGGTACGCGAGAAGGGCCGCCTGTCGCGGGGACGTCGCGATCGCCGCGCCGTCGTCGAGGCGCGTCACGTTGACCGCCCCCAGGACCCTGAGCGAGAGCACGGGGGCGTGGGCGGGAGAGGGACGGGAGGGCGGCATGTGGCGGACGGGAGGGGCACCTCGCACGCCCCAACAATGGCGGCCGGTCCCCGCCGCGGCCATCCGCCGCGCCGCGTCAGACGATTCCTTGGCGCTGCCGCGCTAGCATCGCGTCGCGCGGCTGGCCTCCTCCTTCCGCCGCGACGCGCCCCGAACCGGAGTCCCGATGCGCCGTAAGTCGACACTGCTCCTGTCCCTCTTCTTCGCCGCGTGTGCCGAGCCGCCCGCGGCGCCCCATGCCGTGGCCACTCGGAGCGCGGATGCGACCGAGTTCGCGGACCACGCGGGCGCCGGGGACCTTTCGGACGCCCTGCGGCCCGACGGGGCTCGGGTCTGCCAGGTGCAGCGGGACGGCGGGGGCGCCGAGGTCGCCGCGCGCGGACCGCGGCGGCTCGCCCTCCTCGCGGCCGGCAGCTACGAGACTCGGCTGTTCGTGGACCCGACGAAGCCCCCGATCGCGGGGCTGCGGTTCCGCCGCCTGACGGACGCGGTCGACGCCGCCCGCGCGTCCCGCCTCGCGCGTGGTGAACTCACCCGGGCCGCCTGTCGCATCCACATCGCGGTCGCGGCCGGGGACTACGTCGGGAGCTTCGATGCCGCCGCGCCCGCCACGCACGAGCGGCTCCCGATCCTCATCGACGTTCCCGACCTCACCATCCGTGGCGCGACGCATCTCGGGCGCGACGAGGCAGGTCGTCCGGTGCCGCCGGCCGACGGCGCGCCCGCGTCAGTCCTCCGGCCCGACCGGCCGATGGTGTTCCTGCCCGTCACCGAGGCCTTCCTCGTGGTCGTGGGGCACCCGGGGGGCTCCGCCGGCGACGGCGCGGAGATCCGCGACGTCACCTTCGCCTCCGGACGGACCGACGGGTCGAGCGGGGGCATGGGCGTCATCACGCTCCGGGTGCGGCGCCTGCGCCTCGAGGGGAACCATTTCCCCGGCGGGCTCAGCTCCGCCTTCGACGTGCGGGCCAGCGACGGCGTCATCGTCGGCAACCTCATGCAGCGACTCGGCGCCAATTGCGCCGTCTGCACCGCCGGTCCGGGCCACCTCCGGATCCGTGACAACCGCATCGAGGACGGCGCGCTCGGCGGCATCTACGTCGGGGCGCTGCTCGCGCACATGCCGATCGCGGCCGGCGCCGCGCCTGCCGCGGCGATCGAGCCCTATGCGCTCCCGGCGACCGCGAGTGCGGAGGCGGAGGTCGTCAACAACCGCGTGACGGGGCACCGCCGGCTGCCGATCGGTTTCGCGCTCCGGGTCCTCGCGCTCGGTCCCGGCACGGCGGGCGTGCCGCAGGCGACGACGGTGCGCGTACGCCGAAACGACTTCGATTCGAATACCTTCGGCATCGTCGTCGACGGTGGCTTTCCCGCGGCGGGCGCACTGCGGCGCGGCGACCTCACCGTGCGGCTCGCGCACAACCGCATCGCCGGTTCCTGCCAGGCGCCGCTCCTCGTCGCGTTCACCCGGCACACCGGTGCGCTCGGTGTCACCGTCAATCCCTACCTCGTGAACTCGACCTTCGCCCTCGCGCTCGGCGGGGATGTCGCGTGGGCCGATGCCTGGTACGCGCATCCGGATGGACTCGGCAACACGCTCCTCGTGGATGGCGTGCTGCAGCCGACGGGGACGCGAGTGGCGTACGATCCCGCGCGGTCCTGCCCATGAGCGCCGCGGCCCCCGCGGCCCCCGCGTCGGCTGGCGTGGCGAGGGGGGAGCGGTGCGCGCGGACATCCTCGTCCGGGCCGCCACCAGGGGCGTGTCCCTCCAACGGATCGAGGGGACGGGCATCCCCTCCGACTGGCCGTCCACGTCCACGATGGCGATGCGGCCGGGGTGGGGATTCGGCGCACCGTCCCGATCAGCGCATCAGCTCCCAGCGGATGCGCTGCACCGGCGTGGGCCCGCCCGCGGCCGCGAGCTTCGTGACCAGCTGGCGTTCCATCATCGAGAGCTCCGTCATCCACGCATGCGTCCGCACGCCGACGACGAGCGTGCCATCCGCGGTCATGAGCCGCGCCTGCGTGACGCCGGCGATCTGCGCCCCGACGAGGCGCGGCCAGGCCTCGAGGACGCCGACCCGCGCCACCTCGGCGTCGAGACCCGTGCGCCGGAGGAGCGTAGCGAGCGCCTCGGCGATCGCGCGCGGCTTCCCGCTGCCGTCGCGCGTCATCGGGCCGCCGTCCCGTCGGCCGCGAAGCGGCCGTCGCGCACCCGCCACCGCGCGAGCCGCGTGTACTGCTCGGGGATCTCGTCCTCGCGCGGGACGCAGAGCACCACTTGGCCGGTGCCCACCGCTTCGAGCAGCGTGAGGATCCGACCGGTGCGGCCGCGGTCGAGTTCCGCGAACGGGTCGTCGAGCAGCAGCAGCGGTGTCACGCCCGCCGCATCACGGTGCGTCGCGGCCTCGAGCAACCGGAGCACGATCGCCGCCGTCCGCTGCTGGCCGGCGGAGCCCACGACCCGCAGGTCGCGGCCGTCGAGCGCGAGCATCAGGTCGTCCCGGTGCGGGCCGGCATGGGTGAGGGCACGCCGCACATCGTGCTCGCGTTGCCGCTCGAGCTGTGCGTGCAGCGCGTCGCGCACGTCGTCCGCCTCCGCCAGCGGGCTCGCGTAGGCCAGCGACGGCGCGGCCCGCTCGCCGATCGCCGCGCACTGTGCCGCGAACTCCGCGCTGCGCGCTGCCGCCCACGCGCGCCGCTGGCGCACGAGCTCGGCGCCATGCTCGGCGAGCGCCGGC
>JAIBBJ010000213.1 GCA_019694735.1 Gemmatimonadaceae bacterium
CCCGTGAGCACGACCCAAGTCAAGCTCGCCCTGAAGAGCGTCATCACCGCGACCGTGCCCGCCGTCGTCGTCCTCAAGGGCAAGTGGGGGCGCGGCAAGACGCACCTGTGGCGCGACTCGCTGCGGAAGTTCGCCGGCCAGGCGCCCGACCGCTGGCAGCGCTACTCGTACGTCTCGCTCTTCGGCATGGAATCGCTGGCCGAGCTGCGCGATGCGGTCCTCGCCAACGGCGACGACTGGCGGCAGTTCGTCGCCGCGTCGCGGCCGCCCGACCCGAAGGAGGAGCCGCCGGACATCCTGCAGCGCTCGGTCGCGCGCGTGCGCACCAAGATCCAGCGCGCGATGAAGCAGACCGACGAGCTCACGGAGCTCGCCGGCAAGCTCAACGCCGGCGGGCTCTCGCACGCGCTGCTGCTCAAGGGGGTGCACCACTACCTCGTCTGCGTGGACGACCTCGAGCGCCGCGGCACGCACCTGCGCCTCCGCGACGTCCTCGGCTACCTCTCGACGCTGCGCGACGACCGGAACTGCTCGGTGCTGCTGATCCTCAACAGCGACGAGCTCACGCCCGGCGACCGTGAGGAGTTCGAGCTGCTCCGCGAGAAGGTGTTCGACCACGAGGTGTCGTTCGATCCCACCGCCGACGAGTGCGTCGAGCTCGTGTTCCCGAAGGACGAACCCGAGTACGACGTGATCCGCGCCGCGTGCCTCGCGCTCGGGATCGAGAACATCCGGGTGCTGCAGCGGATCGCGAAGGCCTACGAGCGGCTGCGGAAGGAGCTCGACATCGGCGACCGGCCCACGCTCGGCCGGCTCGCGCGGTCGGTGCCGCTCTGCGCGCTCTGCTACTACAGCCGCGAGGCCTTCCACCCGTCGCTCGCCTACCTGCGCGGCCGCCTCCCGGGCGGGACGCCGGCGCCGGCCTCGCCGCACGACGCGGCGTGGGCCGGGTATCTCGACCGCTACGAGGGCTGGGCGCCGGGCGCGCTGGATGCGGTCGTCGTCGGGTCGCTGGAGCAGGGGTACGTGGACCGCGACGCGCTCGCCGCCGCGCTCAAGTAGCGGCCGGCACGCCCGCGCCGGGCGAGACCCCGGTGAACCAGTCCTGCACCTGCCGCACGATCGTCGCATCGTCGGCGACGTGCGCGTACTCGTTCGTCACCGGGGAGTAGACGTAGTCGCGCGCCCACGCGGCGCCGTGCCGCGCCACCTGCTCGACCGCGTCGAGTACGTGCGTCACCTCGGCCGCGGTCATCGTCGGATGGAACGAGATCCGCACCCAGCCGGGCTTCTCGGAGAGGTCGCCGGCGTCGATCCGGTCGGTGATCGCCTTGGATCGCGTGGGGTCCACGTGGAGCAGGTAGTGGCCGTACGTGCCGGCGCACGAACAGCCGCCGCGGGCCTGGACGCCGAACCGGTCGTTGAGGAGCCGCACCACGAGGTTGTAGTGGAGCCCCTCGATCCAGAACGAGAGGATCGCGAGCCGGTCGCGCACGTTCGGCGCGAGCACGTGCACGCCGGGCATCGCCGCGAGGCGGTCCATCGCCGGCGCGACCATCGCCGCCTCGGCCGCCTCGATCGCCGCGACGCCCATCGCGTCCTTCACCTCCACCGCGAGGGCGGCGCGGATCGCCTGCAGGAACCCCGGCGTCCCGGCGTCCTCGCGCGCCTCGATGTCCGGCAGGAAGGCGTACTGGCCCCACGGATTCGTCCACGCGACGGTCCCGCCGCCGGCCTCGTCGGGCACGGTGTTGTGGTAGAGCGCCTTGTTGAACACGAGCACCCCGCTCGAGCCGGGGCCGCCGAGGAACTTGTGCGGCGAGAAGATCACCGCGTCGAGCGAGGCCTCGGGGTCGCCGGCCGGATGCATGTCGATCGCGACGTAGGGCGCCGAGGCCGCGAAGTCCACGATCACGATCCCGCCGGCGCGGTGCACGCGCCGGGCGAGGTCGTGGTACGGGGTGCGGACGCCGGTCACGTTGGAGCAGGCGCTGAACGCCCCGATGAGCAGCGGGCGGTCGCGGTACTGCGCGAGGAGCGGGTCGAGCGCGTCCACGTCCACGAGGCCCCGCGCGTCGGGCGGGATCACCACCACGTCGGCGATCGTCTCGTACCAGCTCGTCTGGTTCGAGTGATGCTCGAGGTGCGTCACGAACACCACCGGCCGTTCGTGGGGCGCGAGCGTGACGTACCGGCGGAGCCCCTCCGGCGCCTTGAGCCCGAGCATCCGCTGCAGCTTGTTGATCGCCGCGGTCATCCCCGCGCCCGGCGTCAGCACGACGTCGTCGGGGCCGCCGCGCACGTGCCGCTTGAGCCGCGCGTGCGCCTCATGGTAGGCGACCGTCATCGTCGTGCCGGTCAGCGACGACTCGCTGTGCGTGTTGCCGACGTAGGGGCCGAACCCGTCCGCGATGGTGCGCTCGATCGGCCGGTAGAGGCGGCCGCTCGCCGTCCAGTCGGCATAGACGAGGCGCTGCGTCCCGTACGGAGTGCGGAACGTCAGGTCGTGGCCGATCGTCCCGGCGCGGAAGGGCGCGAAGTGCGATTCGTGGGGGGGCATGGCCGGAAGTTGCCGGGCCCCGGCGGGCCGCGCCAGCGGCGCGGCCCTGCGGTCACCCGGCGGCGGCGGCCCGCGCGAAGGTGCCAACATGGCGCACGCCCCGCGTGTGCGGCGCGATCGCGGCGATGACCGCCTGCACTGCCGATGGGTCCGCCGTGTGCTCGAACTCGACGATGAACTGGTACGTCCACGGTTCCCCCGCCGGCCGGGACTCGATGCGCACCATGTTCATGCCGCGCTCGGCCAGCGGCTCGAGCGTGCGCAGGAGCGCACCGGGCACGTTCGCGGTCGTGTACACCAGCATCGTCTGCGCCGGCGCGCCCGGCGGCGCGCCGCCCGGTGCCGCGGGCGCGGCGCCGGGGGCATCGCGCGTTGACCGCAGCAGCAGGAACCGCGTCCGGTTGTCCGGCCGGTCCTCCACACCCGCGGCGAGCACCGCGAGGTCGTACACCCGCGCCGCGTGCGCGCTCGCGATCGCCGCCCGGCTCCGGTCCCCCGCCGCGCGGACCAGCCGCGCCGACCCCGCGGTGTCGTGGGTGGCATGGGCGACCAGGTGGGGGTGCGTCTCGAGGAACGCGCGGCACTGCGCCAGCGCGACCGGGTGGCTCTCGACGGTGCGCAGGTCGCCGAGGGTCGCGCCCGGGATGCCGAGCACGCAGTGGCGGATGGGCAGGACGGTCTGGCCCACCGCGACGATCGCCGGCTCGGCCAGGATCGCATCGTAGGTCGCGAAGACGCTGCCCGCGAGGGAGTTCTCGATCGGCAGCACCGCCGCGTGCACCCCGCCGGCGGCGAGCTGCCGCGTCACCTCCCGGTTCTCGGCGCAGCAGACGAGTTCGACCGCCTCCCCGAGCAGCTGGCGGGCGGCCGCGTCGCTGAACGCGCCCGGTTCGCCCTGGATGGCGACGCGCATCACGTCCGCTCGGGCGCGGCGGGGCGCGCTGGACCCGCGGACCGGCGGCGGGGGCGGGCACCGCCGCCGGGAACGGGAGCGGGGTGGGGACCGTTCACGGGGCGGGAGGTCCGGGGCGGGAGGTCCGGGGCGGAGCGATCGCGGGCTGGAGCATCCGGCTAAGCTGGCGTGGCCGACCGCGTCGGCCAAGGGGTGGACGCTTGACGTCCCCCCCATGCTCTGGTGAGACTTCGCGCGCGACGCCGAACGCGTCCGTCGGCTCCTCCCACAAGCGCAGTGCGTACGACAGGACGACGCCCTCGTCCTCGTCGACAAACGAATGGCGTGGCGGACCGACGTCCACGCTCTCCACCACCCACTCCCCGAAGGTACCGTGAAGACCTCGAAGACCCTGCTCTCGCTGGCCGTCGCCAGCTTCCTCGTCGCCTGCGGTGGCGGCGGCGAGTCGTCGACCCCGGCGGCCGAGACCGCCCAGCCGGCCGCTGCGCCGGCGACCCAGACCGCGGCCGCTCCGGCGGCGGCCCCGACGACCGGCGGCCCGGACGGCGCTGCCGAGTACCTCGTCTGCTCTGCCTGCCACCAGGCGAACGGCCAGGGCCTCCCCGGCGCGTTCCCCCCGCTGGCCGGCTCGGAGGTCGTGACCGGCGAGCCGAGCATCCCGATCGCGATCATCCTGAAGGGCCTGCAGGGCGAGCTGACGGTGAAGGGCCAGAAGTACAACGGCGTGATGGCGTCGTGGGCGCAGCTCTCCGACGCGCAGATCGCCGCGATCCTCACCTACGAGCGCTCGTCGTGGGGCAACGCCGGCTCGGCCGTGACGGCGGAGCAGGTCGCCAAGGTCCGTGCCGCGACCGCGTCGCGCACGACCCCGTGGACGTGGGCCGAGGTCTCGAAGGCCAAGCTCAACTGAGCGGACCGCTCACGCGAAGCCCCGGTCGGCGCCTGGCGCCGGCCGGGGCTTCGGCGTTCGGCGGATGCCCCGCGCCGACGGTAGCGGGCTAGAGCAACCCTGCCCATGACGGGGCATGCCGCGCGATCGCGGCGCGCGTCGCCGCGTCCTCGGCGAAGCGGAAATCGGCGAAGTCGAAGCCCGGTGCCACGAGGCAGGTGCTGAGCGCCCAGGCGCCGAGCGGACGCGCCGCCTGCCACCAATCGGCCGGCACGACGTGGAACGCCGGATGCCCGTCCTTCGGGTCGCCCAGCACGACGCGTACCGGCGCCGTCGCGTCCGGCCGCAGGAGGAGCAGTTCCAGCGGGCCGCCGTCCGCGTGGTGCCAGACCTCGTCGGATCGCACCTGGTGCCAGCGCGAGCGTTCGCCGGCGGCGAGGAGGAAGTGGATCGCGGTGAGCGCGGCACGGGCAGGGCGGCCGTCCTCCGGCCGCACCTGCGCCGCGCTGCGGAACACCTCGCGGTAGTGCCCGCCCTCGGGGTGCGGCGCGAGCCCGAGTTGCGCGATGAGTCCGGCGACCGTGCCTCCGTCCGACATCAGGGCCTCACCCCGCGCGTCATCGTCCGGCGCGCGTGCCGAAGGCCGGCGGGACCGCGGCGGGCATCTCGACCGCGAGCACGGAACAGACCGGATCGCTGCGCTCGGCGGGCAGCGTCACGACGAGGCCCGCATCCACGAGCCGCGTGGGCAGCGCCTCGGCGCGGCCGAGCATCGCCGCGCGCACCGGAATGTCGTGCACCCCGGGCAGGAGCACCGTCCGCGCCGCGGGCCAGTCCGCCAGGAAGCAGTGCAGGGTGCGGCCCTTTCGCGTCGCCTTGAAGGGTGTCCCGGTGAAGGGGGACGCCTCGGTGCCGTGGATCGCGGTGGCATGGACGCGCATCCACGCCGCGAGCCCGTCGAGGCGCTCGACGCTCGCGTCGGGTACGGCTCCGTCGCCGTCGGGCCCGATATTGAGCAGCAGGTTGCCGCCCTTCGAGGCGGTCTCCACCAGCAGGCCGACCAGCGCGCCGACGGACTTGAAGTCGCGGTCCGCGCGGTTGAAGCCCCAGTTGTGGTTCATGGTGATGCAGCTCTCCCAGTCCACGCCGGGCACGCCAGTGTCCGGCACCTGCTGCTCGGGCGTGCCGAAATCGCCGTACGTCGGGCGGCTCATGGGCGCACCCGCCGGGAGCGGCGGCTGCGGGGCGACGCGGCTGTTCACGAGGCAATCGGGCTGCAGCCGGTGCACGTGCTCCAGCAGCGCCTGGCCGAGCTCGGCCGTCCACGTGGCCTCCCACTCCCCGTCGAACCACATCACGCCGATCTCGCCGTAGCCCGTGAGGAGTTCCTCCACCTGCCGATGCAGGAACGCGACGTACCGGGAGAACTCCGCGCCGGTCGGCGGGCGCTGCGCGGCCTCCCACTCGCGACGCGGCAGGTAGTCGGGGTGGTGCCAGTCCATGATCGAGTGGTACCAGCACGGGCGGACGCCATGGGCGCGGCAGGCGTCGGCGACCTCGCGCAGCAGGTCGCGCTGGAGCGGGGTGCCGCGCATGCTCCACCCGGTCTCGCGCGTCGGCCAGAGGCAGAAGCCGTCGTGGTGCTTGGTGGTGAGGACGAGGTAGCGCTGGCCGGCCGCGGCGGCCATCCGGACGATCGCGTCGGCGTCGAAGCGCCGAGGCGCGAACCGTGCCATCAACGGCTCGTACTCGTCGATCGGGATCTGCGCATTGTTGCGGATCCACTCCCCGAAGTCCGTGCGCCCGCGGTAGGCGCCTTCGAGCAGGGCGTAGAGCCCGAAATGCACGAACATCCCGAAGCGTGCCTCGCGCCACCACGCCATGCGGTCGGCCGCGGTCGCCGAAGGGCCACCGACCGCGGCGCGCCACCAGCCGTCGAGGCGCGCACGGCCGGGGAAGAGCCCGCCGGCGGCGGCCGTGGCGGCGGCGAGGAGATCGCGGCGGTGCATGGGCGTCGTGGCGGGGCGGCCGGGGCGGTCCGCGGTCAGGTGTTGTGGCGCAGCCGCGCGGAGGTGCGCGCGGGCGGGGCGGCGAGCGAGTCGTGGATCGCCTGGGCCTGCGCGCGCAGTTCGTCCGGCGCGAGGGTCTCGAGCGGGAGGCGGAGCAGGGCGTTGATCCGCTTGGCGAGCGCGTCGAAGGTCGCGCTGAAGGCGGCGCGCGCCGTCGCCGGCGAGATGTGCACCGCCGGGTCGGGCAGGCCCCAGTGCACCTGCGCCTTCGCCCCGAGGAAGACCGGGCACGCCTCCTTCGCGTCGTCGCAGACGGTGATGACGAGGTCGAACGCGCGGTCCTTGAGCGTGTCGACGTGCTTGGGGGCGGCGTGGCGCCAGGCGATGCCGTGGAACTGCAGCGCGGTGATCGCGTACTCGTTGACCTGCGAGGCGGGGCGCGTGCCCGCGCTCGCGGCGACCACCGGGCCCATCGGGCGCTTCACCCCGCGGGTCGCGAGGATCGCCTCGGCGAGTTGGCTGCGGGCGGAGTTCCCGGTGCACAGGACCAGGATGGAGAAGGGCGCGCGCGCCGGCGCGTCGGAGGCCGTCATGGGCGAAAGATCGCTCGCGCCGGCCGGGCGCCGGAAGGTCCCGGCCGGCGCGGCGCCGCCGGGCTCAGTACGCGAGGCGGGCGCGGTGCGAGATCCACGTGCGGAGCGGGCCCATCGGCGGGAGCAGCAGGTCGAGCTCCTCCTGGTCGGCGATCCACGCGCTCTGTCCGATCAGCGAGACGACGTCGATGTACGGGATCACGCTCGGCCACTGCGCGACCACGAGCGCATCCTCCGCGTCCATCACCATCGAGCGGGCGTTCTGGTTCTGCGAGCCCATCACCGCGTAGAAGACCACGCGTTCGCGCGCCGCCGGTGCGAGCGACGCGTACCAGCGCTGCACCTCGCTGGCCCCGACATCGAGCGTCGGTTCGGCGACGCCGTCGACCGCGTTCGCCGCCAGAGGCCGGTCCTGCACCTGCACGATGCGCTGCGAGACGAACGCCCACGTCATCTCGCCCCAGCTCGGCAGGCGCATCATCGTCCACGCCTCGCGCGAGGCGAAGAGGTTCGCCTTGAGATGGATCTTGGTGGCCGGGGCGCGCTCGAAGTCGCGGCCGGCGGGCGCGGTCCGCACGTTCGCGATGTAGGCCCGGAGCCGGTCGAGCTCCTCGTACACGTGCGGGTCGAACCCGAACAGCTCGCGCAGCCACGGCTCGGCGGCGAAGGTCTCCTGCACCGCGGTCAGCTTGGCGGGGATGTCGGTCGTGGGGATGCGCGAGTCGTAGATGCCGATCTGCAGCAGCCCCCCGGCCGCGGCGAGCGCGGGGGCGAAGCGGGTGCGCGCGTCGAGCATCCGCGCCAGCAGCTCGCGCGTGAGCAGTTGCGTCCCGAAGACGTCCACCGAGTTGCTCCGGTAGCTCGGCGCGATCACGAGCACGCGGGCCCCGCGCAGTGCGGCCCCGAAGAGCGCCGCACCCCAGAACTCGCTGTTCCAGAACGAGTCGGGCACCATGATCACCGACCCGGCGGGCATCAGCGTGTAGAGCACGGCCTTCGCGACGTTCACGTCCTTGGGCAGGTAGCCCGAGCCGTTGTGCACGCCCACGGCGCGCAGCGGCCAGCCGGCCTGCGC
>JAIBBJ010000172.1 GCA_019694735.1 Gemmatimonadaceae bacterium
CCCGGCGGCGCCGCCGCTGCCGGCGCCGCACGTGGATGCCGACGTCTTCATGCGGCGCCCGCGAGGGCCCGGGCCGGGCTGACGCGCCGCCGCGCCGGGCCGGCCGCGCCTGACGGCGCCGCCTCGGCGCGGTCCGTGCCCGACCCGGTGCGGAACGAGGCGACGAGGTCGTTCAGCACGAGCGCCTGGCTCGACAGCTCCTCGGCCGCCGCCGCCGACTCCTCGGCGTTGGCCGCGACCTGCTGCGTGACGCCATTCATCTCGTCCACGGCGTCGTTGATCTGCGCGACGCCGTCGCGCTGGGACGCCCCGGCCTGCGCGATCGTGGTCACCATCTCGCCCATGCGGCCGACCTCGCGGTCGATGTCCTCGAGCCGCGACAGGGCGGTGGCATTGAGCTCGACGCCGAGCCGCGCGTGCGTGACCGACTCCTCGATGAGCGCGGCGGTGCTGCGCGCCGCATCGGCGCTGCGGATCGCGAGGTTGCGCACCTCCTCGGCGACGACCGCGAAGCCGCGGCCGGCGTCGCCGGCGCGCGCGGCCTCGACCGCGGCGTTGAGCGCGAGCAGGTTGGTCTGGAAGGCGATGGCATCGATCTCCTTCACGATCTTGGCCGTCTCGCCGCTGGAGGCGCGGATGCGGTCCATCGCGTCGGAGAGCTGCGTCATCGCCTGCCGTCCGTCGGCGACGCGCTCCCGGGCGGCGCCCGCCATCTGCTGCGCGCGTCCGGCGCTGGCGGCGCCCTCGGTGGCCGACGCGGCGAGCGACTGCAGGCTGCCGCCGACCTCCTCCAGCGACGCGGCCTGCTGGGAGCTCCCTGACGCGAGCGACTGGCTGCCGCCGGCGACCTGCGCGCTGGCCGACATCACCTGCTCGGCGGCGACGTGCACCTGCTCCATCGCCGACGCGAGGGTCGTGACGGCGGTGTTGATGGCGCCCTTGATGCGGTCGAAGTCGCCGGCATAGCGGCCCTGGACGCGGGCGGTCAGGTCGCGCGCGGCCATGCGGTCGAGCACCTGGGCGGTCTCGTCGATCGGCGCGGCGACGGCGTCGAGGAGGGCGTTGGTCCCCTGCACGAGCTCGCGGTAGGCGCCAGCGAAGCGGTCGGCGTCGGCGCGGGTGGCGAGCGCGCCCTGCCGCGCCGCCTCGACCAGCGTGCGCATCTCGGCGATGAGCCGCCCGAGCGTGGCGTGCAGGCCGGTGAAGGCGTGGCCGAGGGCATCGTGCTCGGAGCGCGCCTGCGGCGCGACCCCGAGGTCGCCGGCACTCAGGCCGGCGGCGACCTGGGCGAGCGCCTGCTGCGACTCGATCATCCGGGTCATCGCGCGGCCCACCTGCCCCACCTCGTCGCCGCTCGTGACGGTGATGCGCTGGCGGAGGTCGCCGTCGGCGAGGCCGTCGGCGGCGGCGGCCACCTCGCGGAGGCCGCGCACGATGGGACGGCCGATGCCCAGCGCGGTCACGACGGCGAAGCCGGTGGCGACGGCGAGGAACGCCAGCATCACGAGCACGGCATCACGCGACTCCTCGTCCGCCGTCGCGATCTCGTCCTGCATCAGCGCGACCTTGGACGCGGTGAGCGCGTCGAAGATCGCGTCGATCGAATCGGCCTGGGCGCGCATGGCGGGCAGGAGCGCGCGTCCGGTCTCGGGGTGCCCGGCGAGGGCCGCGGCGACGGCCTCCTGCTCGAGCGGCCGGAGGCGCGCCACGCGCGCGACGACATCGCGCGCCATCACCTTCTGCTCCTCGCGCACGATGGCGCGGGCGTAGCTGGCGAACCGGGCATCGAAGGCCGAGTCGTAGCGGGCGATGTCGCCGGCGCGCCGCGCGACGGCCGCCGGATCCTCATCGAGCAGCGCGTTGCGCACCGCGCGCGAGGTGAAGAGCATCTGCACGTTCGCCTCGCGCAGGTCGAGCGCGGGGAGCGCGTGCTGCGCGGCCATGGCGTCGATGAGGCCCTCCATCCGGCGCACGTCGCGCACGCCGTCGAGGCCGGTCGCGAGGATGAGGACGACGAGGACGCCGAAGCCCAGCGCGAGCTTGCGGCCGATCGGGAGATTCGAGATGAAGCGCACGGGCCATCCTCCGGGAGTCCGGCCGCGGCACGCGGCCGTATCCCGGAGTCTCGGGTGCCCGGACGCCGGGCTGTGTAGGCGGGTCCTCGTCCGCCGCCTGCGGGTTCCCCCGACCGCAGGGTCGGGAGAACCCGCGGCGCCGCGACGTGCGCGGCCGGGTGCGCCGCTAGGCCGCGAGCGCCCGCAGCGCCGCGACGAGCGCGTCGAGCTCGGCGGTGGTGGTGAACAGGTGCGGCGTGATGCGCACGCCGCGCACCCCGGCCTCGGGGCGGTCGATGGCGACCGTGAAGATGCGGTGCTCATCCATCAGGCGCGTCGCGAGCACGCCGGGCGCCATCCCGTCGATCGCGACGTTGGCGATCGCGCAGGTGCGGGCGGGCTCGGCGGGCGTGTTGAGCACGACGCGCGGGATGGCGCGCGCGCGCGTGGTCCAGTACCGCTGCAGCCAGCGGAGCCGCGCCTCCTTGCGCGCGGTGCCGATGGTCTCGTGGAAGGCGATCGCGTCCTCGATGCCGAGGTCGGTGTGGCAGGGGTGGGTGCCGGTGTGGTTGAGCTTGCGGATGTCGTCGTCGGCGAAGCCGGCGTCGCCGAACATCGGCCAGAGCCCGCGGATGCGGTCCTTGCGCACGTAGAGGAGCCCGGCCCCGAGCGGCGTGCCGAGCCACTTGTGCAGCGAGGCGCCGTAGTAGTCCACGCCGAGGTCGGGAATGCGGTAGTCGAGCTGCGCGAACGCGTGCGCCCCGTCCACCAGCACGGCGACGCCGCGCGCGCGCGCCATCTCGGCGATGCGGCGGACGGGCAGCACCTGGCCGGTGATGTTCACGACGTGGCAGACCATGAGCAGCTTGGTGCGCGGCCCGATCGCGGCGGCGTACGCGGCGACGACCTCGTCGTCGCTGCGCGGATGCAGCGGGACGTCCACGACGCGGTTCACGATGCCGTGCCGCCGCGCCATCTGCCGGAAGTGGTCGAGCATCGCCCCGTAGTCGTGCGACGCCATCACCGCCTCGTCGCCGGCGGCCCAGTCGTGGCCGCTGATGACGGTGTCGAGGGACTCGGTGGTGTTGCGGGTGAGGATGAGCTCGTCGGGCCCGCAGCCGGCGAGGGCGGCGACGCGGGCCTGCACGCGGGCCTTGTTCGCCGTCATCACCGTGCGCATGTAGTGCGACGCCTCGGCGTTGAGCATGCGCGCATGCCCGACGAACGCCTCGAGGACCGGCTGCGCCTGCATCGAGAAGTAGCCGCTCTCGAGCTGGATGAACCCGGTGGGCAGCCGGTAGCGGGCGCGGATGGCGTCCCAGAACGGCTCGTCCGACGCCAGCGCCGCCGGCGCCACGGCCTCCATCCGCCGCACGAGGTCAGGACCCATCAGGAGGCCGAGGGTCGAGCCCCCGAGCGTGCGGAGGAAGGCGCGCTTGTGCATCGGACGAGGGGATCAGCGTTCGTGGAAGGGCGGCGGGGTGATGCCGAGGGCGCGCAGGTAGACGTACCCCTGCGCCCGATGATGCACCTCATTGTCGATGATGTACAGGAGGATGTTGATCGCGGGGCCCTCGAAGTAGCCGAACGCGTTCATCACCTCCTGCCAGGCCTCGGGGCGCACCTTGGCGAAGTAGGCATCGATGCGCGGCGTGTGCGCGTCCCACTCGGCGAGGAGCTCGGCCTTGGTCTGCGGCTTCCGGTCGAAGCTGGTCTTCCAGCTGTTCTCGGTGATCCCGACCATGGTCGGGATGTCCATCGCGAGGAGCTCCTGCACGAGGGCGCCGAAGGGCCGCATGCCGCCGATGCTGAAGGTGTTGACCTGATCCTCGGGGAAGGCCTCGATGACGCGGCGGGTGAGGCCGCGGTGGCCCTGCCAATGGACGCGGAGCTGCTCGGGGGTGATGACGGGGGCGTTGGACATCCGGGCCTCGGGTTCGGGTGGGCCGACAGTCGGACTTCGGTTTCTGTTCGGCTCCACGAATCTGCGAGGTCCGACCGCCGTCCGCCAGCCCCGTGAGGCCGGGACGGGCGGCGGCGCGGGTCAGCCCGCGCGCGGGGCGGCGAAGAGGTCGCCCTGCGGCGGCTGCGCCGGGAGCCGCAGCGCCTCGATGACGCGCGGGACCCAGCCGTCGCGCGCCTCGGGATCGAGGCGCACGACGGTCACGCCCAGGTCGCCGATGAGGCGCTCGAGCGTGGCATCGATCTCGAGCTGGAAGTGGCGGCTCACCGCGCGGGTGCCGTCGAAGCTGGGCGCGGCGGTCACCGGCACCTTGAAGAGCGCGTCATACGTGCCGATCCAGTCGGCGACGAGGGCGTCGAGCGCCGGCGTGCGGCCGGCGCGCGCCACGAGGTAGGCATAGTTGTCGAGCACCGACCGGTCGCAGATCACGACCTCGTACACCGCCTGCGCCGCGATCTCCTCGGCGACCTGCGAGTGGAGGATCCACTCCTGCGCGTCGCGGGTCGTCTCCTCATTGATGGGCAGCGGGCAGCGGCGCGCGACCTCCTTCACGATGTCCACGCCGAGGTCCAGGCGCTTGAGCTGACCCGCGAGGTCGAAGCAGAGGGTGGTCTTCCCCACCCCGTGCGTGCCGACGAAGGCGACCTTGAGGCGGCGCCGGCCCTGGGCGTCGAGCGGAAGGAATTCGCGGATGCCGGTCACCCGGGGAGGTTAACCGCCGCCGGCGCGCACGTCACCTGCGCGCCGGCCCGGGCCCACGCGAGCGCCCGCTCGCGCGCGAGGCCGCTCGCGCGCCAGTCGTACCCGGGCAGCCCGTCCTGCACGGGCACGAGCGCGAGGCGCCAGCGGCCGGCGAGCCGCTCGGCGAGGCGATGGCAGTCGGCGGCGGGGAGCGTGGGCGCGGCCTCGAGCAACGCCGGCAGGGCATCCGCGGAGAGCGCGGCGTGATACTCGGCATCGAAGCGCGGCGACGTCGCGTGCACGCCGGGTCGTGCGGAGGCGTCGACGAGCGCGCCGCGCGCGGCGCGGCCGGCGTTCACGCGGACGATCATCGCCTCCAGGTTCAGGGCGTTGAGTGCCACCACCCATGCGACCGTCACCGCCAGCATCGCCGGGGCGAAGCGCGCGGCCTGGCCGCGTAGCGTCGTGAGGCCGAAGGTGGCGAGGGCGGCCAGCGTCCACACCATCACGCTGGTCGCGGTGACGCGGTCCACCGAGAGCCCGAAGGCCTGCACGTAGAGTCCCATCCGCGCGGCAGCCGAGACGAGCAGCGCGGCGACGAGGGCGACGAGCACGGTGCCGACGGCGCGATAGCGGCGCCGTCCCTCGGCGTCATCGGACGCGAGTGCCCACTCCGCCGCGATGAGGGTGCCGAGCACGAGCGCGCTCGCGACGACGAGCTGGAAGAAGCCCTGCCGTGCGTACTCGGCGACGGTGAGGCCGGCGGTGCGGAGCAGATAGTCGCTGCCGCCGTAGAGCGCGCGCGCCTGGACGCCGAGGAAGAGCGTGAGGAGCGCCAGGAGCCCGTAGAGCGAGACCCCGACGGAGAGGAACGGCAGCCCCGGATTCCCCTCCTCGGGCAGGCGCACCGGCGGTCCGCCGGCGACCGTCGCGCGCAGCCATCCCGCCGACACCCACGCCACGGCGGCCACGACGACCGCGTGCTGCAGGGCGCGGTCGCCCAGGAACGCGGCGACCGCCTCGAGGAAGCGGCTGAAGACGACATCGGACGAGGAGAGCAGCCCGCCGATGAGCAGCAGGATCGGGGCGGCGAAGACCGCGCCGACGACCGCGGCCCGGACGCGCGCGGCGCGCTGTTCCGCCTGCGCCTCGTCCGGCGCGGGACTCGCGCCGGCGAGCACCACTGCGGCGCCGGCCGCGAGCGAGAGCGGGGCCAGGACGGCCGCACGGATCGCCTGCACGACGGTGAGTTCGGCGAGGCGCTTGCCGCTGCCGAGCCAGACGAGGAGGGCTCCGGTACAGAGCACCGAGAGCACGTCCACGACGGTGACCCACTCGGCGTCGCGGACGCCGAGGCCGAGCCCAGCCGCGCAGAGGCCGGCGAGGAGGAGCAGGCGGTCGCGTCCGACCGCGCCGCCGATGGCGAGGGCGGTGCCGACCGCGAGCGCGAGGAAGGCCGAGAAGCCGAGGCGCCACTCGGCGCCGCGCAGCAGGTAGTCGCCGGCGAGTCCGAGCAGGAGCGCGGCGACGAGGACGTTCCGTGAGGTGGTGGGCATCAGGCGCTCGCGCGGCTGGGGAGGGCGCCGAACCGGCGGTCGCGGCGCGCGAAGTCCTCGAAGGCCGCGTCGAGCGTCGCCGCGGTGACATCGGGCCAGAGGCAGTCGAGGAAGAGGAGCTCGGCGTAGGCGCACTCCCAGAGGAGGAAGTCGGAGAGGCGGCGCTCGCCGCCGGTGCGCACGAGCAGGTCGACGGGCGGGAGGATGGTCGCGCCGCGCGTGACCCCGCGGACCGCCGCGTGGACCGGCATGGCCTCCTGGATGGCCGCGCGGCTGGAGTAGTCGAGCGCGACATTGAGCTGCAACCGGCGGCCGGCCGCGGTGCGGCGCTCGACGTCGGCGATGGCCCCGCGCAGGGCGAGCGGCAGCCGGTCGCGCCGGCCGATGACCGAGCAGCGGATGCCGTGCCGCGCGAGGCGCTGGGACTGGCGGTTGATGTGGTGCGCGAAGAGGCGGAAGAGGGTCTCGACCTCGTGGGTGGGGCGCTGCCAGTTGTCGGCGGAGAAGGCGTAGAGCGTGAGCTGCGCGACGCCGCGGCGCGCGCAGTGCTCGACGACCGTGCGGACCGTCCGCGCCCCGGCGACATGCCCCCACCAGCGCGGATGTCCGCGCCGCTCGGCCCATCTCCCGTTGCCGTCCATGATCAGCGCGACGTGCGCCGGGACGGTGAAAGCACTTTGCTCCATAAAGCGTAATCCCCGAGAAATGGGCGCTCGCGCGCCCGGTCCGTGACGCCTCCTCCGTTGCCGCCGGCGCGGCCCGGCCCCGCCGTCCAGCCCCGCTCAGCCGCCGACGCGCCGGATGAGCGCTTCCATGTGGGCGAGATAGCCCTCGAGCGCCCGCCGTCCCGCGGCCGTGATGCGGTACTCGGTGCGCGGCACGCGTCCCTCGAACCCCTTCCGGCACGCGACGTAGCCCGCGTCCTCCAGCTTCCGCGCGTGGACGGAGAGGTTCCCGTCCGACGTGTCGAGCAGGGCCTTGAGCTCGTTGAACGTGAGGGCGTCGTGCACCGCGAGGGCGCTCACGATCGCGAGCCGCACGCGCTCGTGGATGATGCGGTCGAGCGCGAGCGGCGCGCTCGCGTCCCCCGCCACCGCCTTCAAGCCCGCCCCCCGGGCGGGCGGCGCGGCCTTCGCCGCGGCCGCCGACGAACGCTTAGCCACCGTGCCTCCGTGCGATCCACAGTCCGAATCCCGCCTGCACCCCGCCGAACCCCGCGCCGAGCATCCACTCGGGATCGAGCCCGGGCACGAGGAGCGTGAGCGTGCCCGTCGCCATGAGCGTGAGCCCCATCAGGGGCACCGCGCGGACGGAGTTCATCCCCGCGGTCACCACCGCCGCGCCGTAGAGCAGCAGCCACAACCCGGGCAGGGCGCGCGGCAGCGCCGCGACGGGTTGCGCCTCGGCGAGCACCGCGCGGTCGAGGAGCGCGAAGGTGAGCACGGCGCCGGCTGCGATGGCCGGCAGCAGCCCGAGGAGGAACTTGCGGGCGGGCACGCTGAAGGGCGCCCCCTCCCGCGCGCGGCGCCGCATCTTCCGCCAGAGCATCGCCATGCCGAGCGCGGCCGCGAGCACGGCCTCCGCCATCCAGGTGCCGAACCACGCGGCCGCCGTCGCGGCGCCGCTCGAGAGGACCGCGGCCCCGACGGCGGTCGCGCCGATCAGGACGAGGCCCCACCCCGGCACGTCCGTGAACGCGGACGCCCC
>JAIBBJ010000066.1 GCA_019694735.1 Gemmatimonadaceae bacterium
GCCCAGCCGGCGCGGAGGAGCGCCCAGGCGTCGGGCCACGGGTCGCGCCGCGTCCCGCGCTGGCGGACATCGAAGCGCAGGGGGAGCGCGACCTGTTCGACCCGGCGCGCCTGCGCGGCCGCGGCCTGCAGCACCTCGAGGTTCGCCTGCCACGAGCCGGCGGCGTCGGTCACCGGCCCATCCCCTGCGGCCTTCAACAGGTCGCGGACGACGGTGATCCGCAGGAGGCGGAAGGAGCCGAACGGGTCCTGCACGCCCGGCACGGTCACGGCCCTCCGGATCGGCCAGACACGCGGCAGCCACCCGACGAGGCGGTGAAGCTTCCGGATCTCCTCCGGCGCCCCATCCGGCACGACGCGCTCGGCGACGACGACGTCGGCGCCGCCCTCGAAGCGCTTCACCAGCTCCGGGATCCCCTCGGGCTGGTCGGTGAAGTCCGCCTGCAGGAGGATGACCGCGTCGCGCCGCGGGTAGCGCGTGCGCTGCGACGCCTCGCGCAGCAACGCGTCCACCGCGCGCGCGTAGCCGACCCGCGCGCGGCCGCCCAGCACCGTGAGCGGGAGGGCCTTGGTGTACGGCGCCAGGATCTCGCGCGTCGCGTCGGTCGACGCGTCGTCGTAGACGAGGATCTCGTACTCGCGGGCGTAGTCCTGGAACACCTTGCGGATGCGCCAGAGCAGGACGCCCACGGTCGGGGCCTCATCGAAGGTGGGGATGCAGATGTAGAGCACGGGGGAAAGCTAGGCGGAGGGCTCGAGCGGGACCACGACCGGTATATCCCGTCAGACCCCGGAACGTTCGAGGACGTCACGGTAGGCGGTCAGGACGGTGTCCACCATCCGGTCAACGCCGAAGTGGGCGGCGCGTGCCCGCGCGGCGGCCGAGAGCCGGGCGCGGCGACCCGCGTCCCGCGCGAGCGCGAGGACGCCCTCCGCGAGACCGGCGAGGTCGTCGGGAGGCACGAGCACCCCATCGATGCCGTCGCGCACGAGTTCGCCGAGTCCTCCGATGTCGAACGCGACGCAGGGCACGCCGAGCGCGAGTCCCTCGAGCACCGCGGTGCCGGGTCCCTCGGCACCCCCGGGATGCACGAGCAGGTCGAGGCCGGCGAGCGCGGCCGGGACATCGTGGACGTGGCCGGCGCGGAAGGCGTCCAGTCGACCGAGCGTGACGCGGCCGGCGGCAGGGCCTCCCAGGAGCACGACCGCGACCGGCGGGGCCGGGTCGGGGTCGCGCGTGCGCGGCGTCTGCGCGGCGCTCCGCCCCGGCGGCGCGCCCGCCTCGGCGAACGCGTCCGCGAGCACCTCGAGCCGCGCCGCATTCGCGCCCTGCGTCACCGGCCCGACGACGCCGAGGACGACGGTCGCCGCCGTCCACCCGCATTCGACGCGCCAGTCGCGCGGCCGTTCGGGGGCCCGTGCCGATACTGCGGGATGGGCGACGGTGATCCGCGCGTCGGGAACGCCCCAGGCGCGGAGACCGTCGCGCACGGCCTCAGACACCGCGACGAGCCGCGCGACGCGCGGCCCGTAGCGGACGAAGCCGCGCGGCCGCAGGGCCGAGCGGCGGGTCACGACGAGCGGCACCGCGCGGCGTCGTCCGAGCAACGCCGCCAGAGCCACCGTCTGGGCGCGGCCGTCGTGGGCATGCACGACGTCCGGCTGCCAGGTCGCGATGAGGCGACGGAGGCGCCGGACGGCGAGGAGATCGAAGGGTCCGCGCATCGTGACCGCGGCGGTCGCGAGCCCGTCGGTCTTGCAGCGCTGGAGGAGCGGGGACCCCGGGGGGGCGGCGACGAGCGGCTCCACGCCCCGCGCCCGGAGGCCCTGCGCGAGGAGCAGGAGCTGCCGTTCGCCGCCGCGCCACTCGCGGCCGGCGTCCACGTGCAGCACGCGCAGCGGCCGGGGAACCCGGGAACCGTTCACGGGTGACGAAGGGAGGTCACGTGCGGTACTATAGCGCGACGTCCGACTGGAGGAAGACACGGTGATCCTGGCCAATGTCCGCTCCCGGCTGACCCGCGAGGACGCGGCCCTCGTCCTCGCGCTCGTCTCGCAGCACGGCGCCGAGGCGCGCGACCGCGCCGAGGCCACGCTGCGCGAGCGCGGGCTTGAGGCCCTCCTCGACGACCCGTTGCTGTTGCCGGCGCTCCTCGAGACGCCGCGCGGCGCGCATGCCTCATTCCCGCTCTTCGCCTACGTCGTGGTGCGGCAGGCGCTGCTGGCGGGTGGCGAGCGGGACCGCGTGCTCGCCGACTACGCGGCGAGCGTGCTCCTGCATTTCGGCCTCCGCGACCGTGCGCAGAAGGTCGCGGACGCCGACGACGAGACCTTCGAGACGCTCGCCGGGCTCGTCGAGCAGGCCGAGGGACCGGATCCCCGGCGTGCGTTCCTCGTGCAGGCGCATCTCGGCAACTACGCGCTCTGGCTGAGCGGGATGTTCCCGGACCACATCGAGCACCGCCGGTGGCGGCGCGGCGGTCCCGGCCTGCGCTACTTCGAGCAGCTCGGGCGGCGCGGCTTCCAGCTGGCGGCGCAGCACCGCCTCGCGAACGAGCACGGGCTGGCGCTCCTCTTCGCGGCGGCGGCGGCGCGCTTCCCGGTGCTCCGGGCGGCGCTCACACGGATCAGCGACGCGGTGCTGTTCCCGCACCACCACTCGCCGGAGCGTCTGATGCGGCAGGTCGCGGACGAAGCGCGCTGGCGGGAGCCCGACTAGATTCGCCGGGGACCCCCGACCGGAGCGCGTCCCGTGTTCGAATCGCTGCGTGCCACCATCGCCGACCTCGTCGGGGGCCGCGTCGCGCCGGCCGACCGCCGCGCGGTGATCGCGGACATGAAGCGGGCGCTCGTGCAGGCGAAGCTCGGGGTGGAGGACCTGCGCGAGGGGGTGGCGCAGACGTCACGGCGCGCCGCCGAGGAGCGCACGCAGGCGGACACGATGCGGCGGCGGCGCGAGCTCGCCGAGGGCATCGCCGACGCCGAGACGGCGGCGATCGCGGCGAAGTACGAGGCGCAGCACACCGAGCGCCTGGCCGTGCTCGAGCGGAAGCTCGAGGCGCAGCAGGCGGAACTCGGCCTCGCCGAGCGCGATTACGACGAGATGGTGAAGGCGCTCAAGCAGGCCGACCGCGGCGTGGGCGGCGGGATGGCCGCGGGCGCGGCGGACCGGATGATGGGGCACACCACCGACGGCCTCACCGACGATGAGCTCGGGCTGCGCAACGACGCGCCCCTCAACGCGGAGCTCGACGCGCTGCGGCGGACCCGTGCCCGGAGCGACCGCGAGGCGACCGCCGATGCCGCGCTCGAGGCGCTGAAGAAGCGGATGGGGCGCGAGTGACGCGCGCCCCATCCGCCTGATCCGCCGACGCCGCGCCGTTCAGCGCACGTTCGCCATCATCCGGCGGATCGGGACGATCATCAGTGCGAGCACGGCCGCCGAGCCGAAGAGCGCGACCGTCGTCCAGAGGAAGATCTGCGGAGTCTGCTCGAGATTCGTCGGATCGACGTGCCCGCCGACCAGCCCGGCGACGAGGTTGCCGACGGACGAGGCGAGGAACCAGATGCCCATCATCTGCCCGACGTACTGCCGGGGGGCGAGCTTCGTCATCGACGAGAGACCGACGGGGCTGAGGCAGAGCTCGCCCCAGGTCTGCAGCAGGTACGAGAGGATCAGGTACCACGGCGACACCTTCGCCGTGCCGCCGCTCGTGACGACCTCGTTCGCGGCGATGATCATCAGGGCGAACCCGGCGCCGGCGAGCGCGAGGCCGAGGGCGAACTTCGCGGGGCTCGACAGCTCGAGGTCGCGCTTCGCCATCCCGACCCAGAGCGCGGCGAAGACCGGGGCGAACGCGACGATGAAGAAGTTGTTCGCCGACTGGAACCAGGTGGCCGGCATTTCGAATCCGAGCACCGAGCGGTCGGTGAAGTCCTTCGCGAAGAGCTGGAGCGAGGTCGGGGCCTGCTCGAACGCGGCCCAGAAGATCGCCGCGAAGACGAAGAGCACGAAGATGACGAGGACGCGCTTCTTCTCGTCGCCGGTGAGGCCGCCGGCCGCGAAGATGTACGCGAAATAGACCACCGCCACGCCGACGAGCACGACGGTCATGTAGGAGCCGACCGTCTGGGGATCGAGGGTCACCATGCCGGTCGCGGCGGCGACGAAGGCCAGGGCGATCGCGACGAGGCCGCCGAGGGTGCCGAGCTTGACGGTGCGCTCGCGCCGTGCCTGCACGGCGGGGTCCGGGTCGTGCACGATGTCGGTGCCGATGGGGCCGAGGGTCCGGTCGGCGCGCATCCAGAACCAGAGGAGGCCGAACAGCATCCCGACCCCCGCCGCGCCGAACCCGGCGTGCCACCCGACGTTCTCGCCGAGGTAGCCGGAGACCAGCGCGCCGAGCAGGCCGCCGATGTTGATGCCCATGTAGAAGATCGAGAATCCCGCGTCGCGCCGCGCACCGCCCTCGGGATACAGGTCCCCCACGATCGCCGAGATGTTGGGCTTGAGGAGCCCGGTGCCGAGGACGATCAGGAGCAATCCGAGGAAGAAGGTCAGCTTGCCGACGCTCGCCGGCGCGTAGCCGGAGAGCCCGATGGAGAGGTGGCCGGCGGTGATGAGCACCGCGCCGACCAGGATCGCGCGGCGGAGCCCGAGGAGCCGGTCGGCGATCCAGCCGCCGGGCAGCGAGGCGAGGTAGACGGACGCCGCGTAGATGCCGACGATCGCGCCGGCGGCGGGCCGGTCGAAGCCGAATCCGCCGTCGGCCAGCGCCGCCGACATGAACAGCACGAGGAGCGGCCGGAGACCGTAGTAGGAGAACCGCTCCCACATCTCGGTCGCGAAGAGCGTCGAGAGGCCGAACGGATGCCCGAAGAAGCGCGTGTCGTTCACGTACGGCGCGACCGCCGGGTTCGCGGGCGTGGGCGCAGCGGAGGGGGACGGGGTCATGGGGCCGGGGGGAGGGTGGCGTGCCAGCAGGCGCAGCGATGCGCCGACCGGTCCTGCATGAGCGGCGCGAGCGAGGGATGCTCGCTCCTACACCGGTCATCCTTCAAGGGGTGCTGGCATCGGGGCGCGAACGGGCACCCGCGATCCGGGGCGAGGCGGGGCAGTTCGCCGCGCACCGTCGTGAGCCGTCGGAGGACCGCCGAAGCGCCGGACGGGATCGCCGCCACGAGCGCCTGCGCGTAGGGATGCGCGGGCGTCGTGAGCGCGGCCGCGCCCGGTGCCTCCTCCACCACCTTGCCGAGATACATCACCAGGACGCGGGACGCCAGCCGGCGCACGGCGTCGAGGTCGTGCGAGATCAGGAGGATCGCCATCCCGTGCTTGGCACGCCGTGCGGCGAGCACGCCGAGCACGTGCGCGCGTGCCGCCTCGTCCACGGACGCGAGCGGCTCGTCGCAGACCAGCAGGTCCGGGTCGGTCGCGAGGGCGCGGGCGATCGCGACGCGCTGCCGTTCGCCGCTGGAAAGCTCGCGCGGCCGCGCGGTCGCCGCGCGCCGCGGGAGCCCCAGCTCGTCGAGCAGGGCGCGTGCGCAGTCGCGCGCCACCTCGCCCACCGCGAGTCCGTGGACCTCGAGGCCCTCGGCGACCAGCGCCTCGCAGGTCAGGTGCGGCGTGAGCGAGGCCCCGGCGTCCTGCGGTACCACCTGCATGCGGCGGCGGAGCTGGCGCAGCGGCTCGCGCGCGAGCGCGCGGACGTCGGTCCCGTCGAACACGATGCGGCCGGCTGCGGGTTCGACCAGGCGGAGGAGCGCGTGGCCGACGCTCGTCTTGCCGCAGCCCGATTCGCCGACGAGCGCGACGACCTCGCCGTGGGCGATGGTGAGGTCCATCGGGTGGACGGCCGTCACCGCGGCGGCCCGCCGCGCGAGCGGCAGGAGGTGCGCGGGCGCGTACGTGACGGCGAGCCCGCGTGCCTCGAGGAGCGTCCCGGTGCGCACGCGCTCCGGCGCGAGCGCGGGCAGCGCGACATCGGGGACCTGCCGCCGGCCGCGATAGGCGGCGAGCGCCTGCGCGGCGACGCGGTCATCCGTGACCTCCCCCCCTTCGATGGTGAGCACGCGTTCACAGCGCTCGGCGACGAGGGCGAGGTCGTGCGAGATCAGCAGGAGCGCCGTGCCGGACTCCTCGCGGAGGCGGTCGATCAGGTCGAGGACCTGCGCCTGGATGGTCGGATCGAGCGCCGTGGTCGGTTCGTCGGCGATGAGCAGCTCGGGCGCGAGGAGCATGGCCGAGGCGATGAGGGCGCGCTGGCGCATGCCGCCCGAGAGCTCGTGCGGGTAGCGGCGCGCGGCGCGGGCGGCGTCCGCGAAGCCGACGCGGTCGAGCATCGCGACCGCGCGCGCCGCGGCCTCGCGCGGGGGGATGCCGTGCACGATGGCGGTCTCGGCGACCTGCGCGCCGATCGGCATCGCCGGGTCGAGGGCGAGCGCCGGCTCCTGGAAGACGAATCCGAGCCGGCGGCCGCGCAGATCGCGCATCGCCCGGGGATCGAGCGCGTGCAGCGCGGTGGAGCCCAGATGGATCGTGCTCCCGGGCGCGAGGCGCGCGCCACGCGGGAGCAGGCCGGCGATCGCGAGTGCGAGCGTACTCTTGCCCGCGCCCGACGGGCCGACGACGCCGAGCGTGCCGCCCGGCTCGAGGCTCACGTGCGCGTCGCGCAGCAGGGGGCGCGCGGCGCCGGCGACCTCGACCGTGAGGCGGCTCGCGCGCAGCAGGGCGCGGTCGGCGATCCGTGCGGGTGCGCTCACGCGGCATCACCCGCGGCCGGGGTGGCCCCCATCGGCCCGGCCGCGGGACGGCCCGCGGCGTCCGACCCTGCCGAGCCCTCGGTGGTCGAGATCGGGGAGGCGAGGCCCTCCGCGAGGACGTTCGCGGCGACGACGGTCGCGACGATCGCGAGGGTGGGGAAGAGCACGAGCCACCAGTGCGCGAGCGGGCGCGAATCCGCGTCGGCGATGATGTTGCCCCAGCTCGCGTGCGGGGCCTGCACGCCGAGGCCGAGGAAGGAGAGGCCGCTCTCGAGCGGCACCGACGACGCGAAGGCGAGGACGCCCGCGGCCGCGAGGGTCGGCGCGAGGGCCGGGAGCACGTGCTGCCGGAGCACGCGCCGGCGCGGGACGCCGAGAGCACGCGCGCCGCGGACGTATTCGGTGGCGAGCAGCCGCCGCGTCTCCTGCCGGACGAGCCGGCTCGTGGTCATCCAGCCGGTCGCGCCGATGATCGCCGCGAGCACGGCGTTGCCGGGATGGCCGTAGCCGGCGACCACGAGGATCAGGAGCAGGAGCCGGGGGAACGCGAGCATCGCATCGGCGACGCGCATGAGCAGGGCGTCCACCACGCCACGCGCGGCCGCGGCGACGGCGCCGACCACGGTGCCGATGCCCAGTGACACCAGCACGGCGACCAGCGCCATCCCGAGCGTCACGCGTGCGCCGTGCAGCAGGCGGCTCAGCACGTCCCGGGCCGCGGAGTCGGTGCCGAGCGGGAATGCGGTCGAGGGCGGCCGCCAGACGAGCGTGCCGAGGTCATGCTGAGTGCGCGGATCGGCCGGCGCGAGGAGCGGCGCGAGGAGCGCCGCGACGCCGAGCGTGACCAACAGCGCGAGGGCGAGGCGCGGGCCGGGCGCGAGTCGCCAGGCGCGGCGCGGCGGCGGCGCGGCGGC
>JAIBBJ010000062.1 GCA_019694735.1 Gemmatimonadaceae bacterium
CCGATCTCGTCGCGTCGGCGAGGAGCGTGGGGGCGGTGGAGCCGAGGAGCGCGCCATCGGGCGAGAAGAGCGCCGCGGCGCGCACGCCCTCGGGCGCGGCGGCGCGGACCGCCTGCACGAGCGTCGTGGTGCCGTCGGGACGGACCGACTCGAGCGTCGGGTCCGCGGCCCAGGTGCGGGCGCGCGCGAGGGCCGTCGCCTCCCAGGCCTCGAGGCCGGCGCTCGCGCGTGCGATGCCGGCGCGGAGCCGGCGCTCGGTGTCCTCGCGCGCGGCACCCTGGTGCACCACGAAGCGCGCCGCGGAGGCGAACGCCACGCTGGCGATCAGGATCGCGCCGAGGCGCGCGAGACGTGTGGCCCGGGCGGCGACGGCGTCCGGGGCGGGAGTGGGGGGAGCGCCGGTCATGTCCCCAGCTTCGGCGCGAGCGCGCCGTTCTGCACCGCCGCGTCGCGCGGCCGCAACAGGACGCGGACCGTCGTGCCGATGCCCGGGGCCGAATGCACCTCGAGCGCGGCGCGGTGGGCCCGCAGCACCGCGACGGTGAGATTGTGGCCGAGCCCGCGGCCCTTGCCCCGGGTGGTGAAGAACGGTTCGAGCATGCGCTCGCGGACCGTCTCGGTCATCCCGGCGCCCGTGTCGATCACCTCGACGGCGACGGCCGTCCCCTCCGCGAGCCCTGCGTCGAGGAAGAAGCCCGCCTTGCGCGCCGCATCCACGTCGAGCCCCGAGACGCGCACGCGCACGGCGCCGGGCCGGCCGTCGAGCGCGTCCACGGCGTTCCGCAGCAGCCCGCCGAGCATCGCGACGAGCCGGGCGGCATCCCCCTCGACCGGCGACGGCGCCGCTCCGAGCACGTCGAGCCGCACGTCGGGCGGGAGCGACTCGCGCACGCTCTCCACCGCGCGCCTTACGGCGGCGTCGAGGTCCACCGTGCCGGTGGCTGCGGCACCGCGGCCGGAGAAGCCGAGCAACTGGGCAGCGAGGGCCGCGGCGCGTTCCGCGGACTGCTGCGCGTCCCCGAGGACCTGGGCGCCCTCGGACGCCTCGGGGACCTCGAGCTGCGCGAGCGCGAGGTTGCCGAGGATGCCGGTGAGGAGGTTGTTGAGGTCGTGCGCGACGGTGCCGGCGAGCTGGCCGAGGCTCTGCATGCGCGTCTCGCGCTGTTGCCGGCGGTCCTGCGTGATGTCGTCGAGCGCCACGACCACGCCCTCCACCTCGCCGTCGCCGGCGGGGACGGGCGAGGCCCAGAGCCGCAGCCAGCGTTCGTGGCCATCGGGGTGCAGCCGGGGATGGTCCTGCACCGAGGCCCCGTCGCCGGCGAGCGCGCTCGCCACCTGGTCGGCCACCGCCGCGCGTGCCTCGGGGCGCACCGCGTCGAGGAGTGCCGGGGTCCGGCCGGAGACGCCGAGCACGGCCGAGGCGCGCGCGTTGGCGAACACCGTCTCCCCCTCGCGGTCGAGGAGGAGCAGTCCCACGGGCGCGGCATCCGCGGCGAGACGCGGGTACCCGGGACCGCCGGCCGGGGCGATCATTTCGCCTCCCGCCACGGGTAGCGCTGCCGGAGCTTCCATTGCTCGCGCAGGATGGTCCGGTAGGGGATCGGGATTGAGTCCAGGTGCAGCACGAGCGTCCGCCCGTCCCACCGCACGCAGAGCCCCGCGACCTCCTGCTCCTCGCCGCGGCCGAAGCGGATCTCGGCGACCATCCGCTCCTGCACCCTGATCTCGACGTCGTCGGGGAGCGGGTCCACCTCGACGCGGACGCCGGATTCGGAGCAGTCGAGCACGGCCCCGGAGACCACCCCGGCATGGAAGCGCGGGCGGTCGATCACCGGGTAGACGACACGGTAGTGTTCGCGGCGGTTTCGGCCGCCGGTCTCGGGCTCTCGGATCGGATCCATCGCAGATGCGGTCACTCGGTGGCGCTCCTCATCGATGAGTGTCGGCGCGGGGGTGGACATCTTGACCCTGGCGGGGGCCCGCGCGAAGCCGACCGGGGCGGGCGGGGGCCGCCGACCCCGTGGCCCGGGCCGGCCGGGACCCGGGATTACATTCCGGCATGCGTCCGGAGCCCTGGGACCCGTCCATCGCCGCGACCCTGGTGGCGGAGGCGCCCGACCTGATCCTGACCCTCGACGCCCACGGGCGGATCCGGCAGGCGAATCCGGCCACCGAGCGCGAGTCGGGATTCACCGTGGCCGAGCTGCGGTCGCGGCCGGTGGAGGACTTCCTGCCGGGGCTCGACCCGATGCGGGTCCGGGCGGCCCGCGAACGGTCCACCGGGGGGGAGTCGTCCCCCGTGACGGTGCGCTACCGCCGGAAGAACGGGGCGATGCGGTGGCTCTCCGTGCGGATCGCCGCGCTCCCCGACGGCATCGCCGAGGCGGCGTGGCTCGTGTTCGCGCGGGATGTCACCGACGAGATGGCGCGCACGTCGGCGCTGCGCGATTCCAACGAGCGCTTCCGCGCCCTCGTCTCGGCGTTCGACCGCGCCTTCTTCGTGCTCGACCCCGACCTGCGGATGGCGGGCCTCTTCGGCCGCTGGGTGCGCGAGGCGGGCGTGGTGCCGTCGCACTGGCTCGGGCGCACTGCGGCGGAACTCTTCCCGGAGACGGCCGGCGAGCCGCACCTGACGTTCCTGCGCCGCGCACTCGCGGGCCAGGATGTCACCTACGAGTTCGACTACACGGAACCGAGTCCGCTCGGGCCCCTGGTGCTGCGCGTGCAGGCGTCCCCGATGCGCGACCACGACGGCGCGGTGATCGGCATCGCGGGGGTCGCGGCCGACATCACGCGCCGGCGCCGGGCCGATGCGGAGGCGGCCGCGCTCCGGGCGCGCGTCGCGGACGCGGAGCGCGCGGAGGCGCTCGCGAAGCTGGTCTCGGGCGTCGCGCACGAGCTCAACAACCCGCTCGCGGCGATCCTCACGTTCACCGAGGACCTCCTGCAGACGGAGGACGATGCCGACCGCCGGGCGGCCCTCGACGTGGTGCGGGCCCAGGCGCTGCGCTCGCGCGTGATCGTGCGCGACCTGCTCACCTTCGCCCGGAAGGGGCAGCACCGGCCGCGGACGGCGCAGCGGCCGGGACCGCTGCTGGAGGGCGTGGCGCGCTCGATGCGGCCGACCCTCCAGCGCGGGGTCCGGCTCGAGCTCGCGGTGCGCGACGAGGAGGTCGCGATCGACGCGGATCGCACGGGCATCGAGCAGGTGCTCACCAACCTCGTCACCAATGCCGCCCAGGCGGCGCGCGACGGCGGGCGCGTCCTGCTCGCGGGCCAGCGCGAGGGCGGGGACTACCGGATCGTGGTCGAGGACGACGGCCCCGGGGTCCCGGCCGAGGTGCTGCCCCGCATCTTCGAGCCGTTCTTCACGACGAAGCCCGAGGGGGTCGGCACGGGGCTGGGCCTCCCGGTCTCGCTCGGCATCGTGCAGGACCACGGCGGCACGCTCGAGGTCGAGAACGGGGCGCCGGGCGCGCGGTTCATCGTGCGGCTCCCGCTCACCGACCGGCCGGCGGGCCCGTCCACGCCGGTGCTCGGCACCGCGCCGGTCCGCGTCAGCCGGCCATCCGCCGGTGGTCCGCCGCGGCTGCTCGTCGTGGATGACGAGGAACCGATCCGCCGCGCCCTGCGTCGGTACTTCCAGCGGAACGGCTGGATCGTGGACGAGGCGCCCTCCGGGAGCGAGGCGCTGCGGCTCCTGGACGAGCCGGGTGCCGCGGACCGCTATGCCGCCGTCCTGTGCGACCTGCGGATGCCGGGCGTGGACGGCCCCGCGGTGTACGAGTGGGTGCGGACGGAGCGGCCGGCGCTGCTGCCGCGGATGGTGATGTGCACGGGCGACGTGTCGAGCGAGGGCGCCGCGACCTTCCTCGGGCGGCTCACGACGCCGGTGTTGGAGAAGCCGTTCGAGCTCGCCGATGTGCTCGTCCTGCTCGAGACGCTGCGGGAGGGCGCGACGGGCGCCGCCCGCGACGAGTCCTCCCCCTGATCCCCCCTGGAGCCTGACGTGACACGATGGGTCGGCCGCCTGCTGGTGGCCAACGTGGTGGTCTTCCTGCTGCAGATGGTGCTGCCCGCGATCGAGGTGCTCGGCGCGTTCGTGCCGGCACGGGTGCTCGCGATGCCGTGGACGCCGTTCACGTACATGTTCCTGCACTCGACCTACGGGCTGACGCACATCCTGTTCAACATGCTGGCCCTCTATCTCTTCGGGCCGCGCGTGGAGTCGCACATCGGCAGTGGGCGCTTCCTCAACCTGTACGTGATCGCCGGCCTGCTGGGGGCGGCGGCGCAGGGGCTGTTCGAACCGACCGGCTCGATGATCGGGGCATCGGCCGCCGTGGGCGGGGTGGTGACGGCGTACGCGGTGCTGTGGCCTCGCCAGGTGCTGCTGATCTGGGGCGTGATCCCCGCGCCCGCGTGGATCCTGGCCGTGTTCTACGCGCTCTGGGACCTCTCGTCGGGCCTCGGCGGCTCCCGTGATGGGGTCGCGCACTGGGCGCACCTCGGCGGCTACGCGGGCGGCCTGCTCTACCTCAAGCTCGCCGAGCGCTTCTCGGACGCGCGCCGCTTCCGGGCGAAGGTGGCCGCGGTGAAGCCCGACACCGAGCGCACGCTCAAGCAGAACTGGCGCAATGTGGACCTGAAGGGCGTCCACGAGCTCTCGCGCGACGAGGTCAACCGCATCCTCGACAAGATCAACGCCGAGGGGATCGGGAGCCTGACGACGCAGGAGAAGCTCTTCCTCTCGAACTTCGTCCCGCCGGACGACCGGAAGAACTGGGTGCAGTGAGGCGGGGAGGCGCGGGGCGCGAAGGTCGGCGCCCCGCGGCGCTCACGCCAGCAGGTCGGCGGTGACCTCGGCGGGCGTGCGGCAGCCGGCCAGCGCGAACGCGAGCGCCGTCTCGTCGCGCAGCAGCTGCAGCACGCGCGCGGCGCCGGCCGCACCGTCCACCGCGAGGCCCCACAGCACGGGGCGACCGAGCAGCACGGCGTGCGCCCCGAGTGCGAGCGCCTTCAGCACGTCGGTCCCGCGGCGCACGCCGCCGTCCACGAGCAGCGTACCCGCGCCCGCCATCGCGTCCGCCACCTCGGGAAGCGCGCGGGCCGTCGCGACCGCGGTGTCGAGCTGTCGGCCGCCGTGGTTGCTCACGATCACGCCGGCCGCGCCGTGCGCGAGCGACTCGCGGGCATCGTCGCCGCGCACGACCCCCTTCACGAGGATGGGGAGCCGCGTGCGCGCCTGCAGCCAGGCGAGGTCGCGCCACGAGAGGGACGGGTCCCAGTGCCGGGCGGTGAACTCGCCGAGCGCGCTCGCCGCGAGCGGCGCCGCGGCGAGGTCCCGGCGCGCCTCCGGTGCGAGGTTCGGGATGGGCGTGTCGGGCGGAACATGGAAGCCGTTGAGCAAGTCCCGCTCGCGGCGGCCGAGGAGCGGCGCGTCCACGGTCAGCACGAGCGCGGTGGCGCCGGCGGCCTCGGCGCGCGCCACCATCGCGGCCGTGAGACCGCGGTCCTTGAACACGTAGAGCTGGAACCAGAGCGGGGCCGTGCCGGCCGCGCGCACGGCCTCGATCGGGCGCGTGGCGAGCGTGGACAGCACGAGGCCGCTCCCGGTGCCGGTCGCCGCCCGCATCGTCGCGAGCTCTCCCTCGGGGTCCGCCAGCGCCTGGAACGCCATCGGCGCGACCAGCACCGGCCAGTCGAGCGCGGCGCCGAGCACCGTGGTGGCGAGCGAGACCTGCGCCACGTCGCGGAGCACCCGGTAGCGCACCGCGAGCGCGTCCCACGCGTGCCGTGCCTCGCGGAGCGTGACTTCGTCGCCCGCGCCGCCGGCGAAATAGTCGAACACCATCCGCGGCAGCCGCTCGGCGGCGCGGGCCTCGTAGCCGTGCAGGTTCACCACCGGGGCGTCCGTCATCCGGGGGAAGATACGCGCCCGTGCGCGGCACGGCCCCCGGCGCCAGATTCCACGCCGTGCCGCTCCCCGCCATCCCGTCCAAGCTGCCGCAGGTCGGCACCACGATCTTCACCGTGATGTCGCAGCTCGCGGCCGAGGTCGGCGCAGTGAACCTCGGGCAGGGGTTCCCCGACTTCGATCCGCCGCCCGCGCTCGCCGAGGCGCTGGCGCGCGCGGTGCGAGACGGCCGGAACCAGTACGCGCCGATGCCGGGGGTCCCCGCGCTCCGCGAGGCCATCGCCTCCCTCGTGGCGCGCCGCTATGGCGTGACGGTGGATCCGCTGGCGGGGGTGACCGTCACCAGCGGGGCCGCGGAGGCGATCTTCGACGCCGTGCTCGCGGTGGTCCGCGACGGCGACGAGGTCCTCGTGCTGGAGCCGGCGTACGACCTCTATGAGCCGGTCGTGGCGCTCGCCGGCGGGCGCGTGGTGCGCGTGCCCCTCGCGGCGCCGGACTTCGCGGTGGACTGGGCGCGGGTGCGCGCGGCGGTCACGCCGCGGACGCGCCTGCTCATCGCCAACTCGCCGCACAACCCGACGGGAGCGACGTGGGGCGCCGCGGACCTCGACGCGCTCGAGGGGCTCGTCGCCGGCACCGGCATCCTGGTGCTCGCGGACGAGGTGTACGAGCACATCACGTACGACGGGCGGCGCCACGAGAGCGTGCTGCGCCGGCCGGCGCTCGCCGAGCGCGCGTTCGTCGTCAGCAGCTTCGGCAAGACCTTCCATTGCACCGGATGGCGGCTCGGCTACTGCGTCGCGCCGCCGGCCCTCACGGCGGAGCTGCGGAAGGTGCACCAGTACAACACGTTCGCCGGCTTCACCGCGGCCCAGTGGGCGTTCGCCGAGGTGCTGCGGGACGACCCGGCGCACGTGGACGGGCTCGGGGCGTTCTACCAGCCGAAGCGCGATCGCTTCCGCGCCGGCCTCTCGCGCACGCGCTTCGGGCTGCGTCCGGTGCCGGGCGGGTACTTCCAGGTGGCCGACTACTCGGCGATCTCGGACCTCGACGACCTCGCCTTCACGCGCTGGCTGTGCACCGAGCACGGGGTGGCGGCGATCCCGCTCTCGCCCTTCTCGGCGTCGCCGCCGGCCGGGCAGCGGCTGGTGCGCTTCTGCTTCGCGAAGCACGATGCCACGCTCGACGCCGCGCTCGCGCGGTTGGCGGCGCTGTGACCGGTGCCATGCAGCGCACCAGCGGGGCGGCGCCCGGTGCCGTCGCCGGCGACCTGCGGATCACCCTGGTGCAGCGGGAGACGGTCTGGCACGATCCCGAGGCGAACCGGGCGGGCATCGCCGCCGACCTGGCGGCCCATGCGACGCCGACCGACCTCATCGTCCTCCCGGAGACGTTCACGACCGGCTTCTCCAACGAGGCGGTCGCGACGGCCGAGGCGCCTGACGGACCGACGCGCGCGTGGATGCATGCCCTCGCGCGGCAGCACGGCGCGGCCGTCGTCGGGAGCCTGCCCGTGCGCGAGGCGGACGGCGTGCGCAACCGCCTCCTCTTCGCGCGCCCCGACGGCACGGACGACCGGTACGACAAGCGCCACCTGTTCCGGATGGCGCGCGAGCACGAGCGCTACGTGGCCGGGCGCGACGCGCTCACGGTCGCGTGGCGCGGGTGGCGCATCCGCCCGCTCGTCTGCTACGACCTGCGCTTCCCGGTGTTCGCGCGGAACCGGGCGCACCCGGACGGGACGCTCGCGTATGACCTGCTGCTGTTCGTCGCCAACTGGCCGGC
>JAIBBJ010000013.1 GCA_019694735.1 Gemmatimonadaceae bacterium
CTCGGCCTCACGCCTCGGCTCGCCCACCTCGTGCTCATCGGCGCCGCGCGCGGCATCGCCACGCTCGCGAGCGAACTCGCCGCGCTGCTCGCCGAGCGCGACGTGCTCCGGCGCGAGGCCGCCGCGCTCGATGCCGACATCCGGACGCGCGTCGACATGCTACGCGCGCGCGGCCGCGCGGCGGACGCGGACCGAGGCCGGCTCGAGCGGGTCCGTCAGGAGGCACGCGCCCTGCGTCGCGCCCTCGGGGCGGCGGCGAGCGACGCCAGCGAGACGCTCGACGAAGTGGGAGCGCTCCTGGCCCTGGCCTATCCGGATCGTGTCGCGATGCGCCGCCCGGGGGACGCCCCGCGATTCCTGCTGCGCAATGGCCGCGGGGCACGGCTGGACGCGGGCAACGCGCTGGCACGCGCGGAGTTCCTCGCGATCGCCGACCTCGACGGCGACGCGGCGGAGAGCCGCATCTGGCTCGCCGCCCCGCTCGACGAGGCGGCGGTGCGCGAGGCGCTCGGGCCGGCGGTCGTCACCGAGTCGGTCGTGGCGTGGGATGCGCGCGCCGGGCAGGTCCGCGCGCTCGAGCGCGAACGAGCCGGCGCGCTGGTACTGAAGGAGCGTCCGCTGCGCGACGTCCCGAGCGAGGCCGTCGCGAGGGCCTTGGTCTCGGCCCTGCGGGACGGGGGGATCGCCGCCCTGCCGTGGAGCGACGCGGCGCGCGCCCTGCGTGCACGACTCGCCTTCGCGCACCACATCGCGCCGGAGACGTACCCCGATGTGTCGGACGTCGCGCTCCTTGCGGACCTCGAGATCTGGCTCGCGCCGGCGCTCGCGGGGATGCGCAAGCTGAGCGAGGTGGCGCGGGCGGACCTCGGCGGCGCGCTGCTCGGCCGCCTCCCCTGGGCGGCCCGCTCGCGGCTCGAGGCGCTGGCGCCGACGCATCTCGAGGTGCCGAGCGGTTCGCGGATCGCGCTCGATTACACCGACCCGGCGGCACCGGCGCTGGCGGTGCGCCTGCAGGAGATCTTCGGCTGGCCGGAGACGCCGCGCATCGGCGAGGGACGCGTGCCGGTCACGCTCCAGCTCCTCTCGCCCGCCCACCGGCCGGTGCAGGTCACGCGCGATCTCGCGAGCTTCTGGCGCTCAGGGTACTTCGAGGTGCGGAAGGACCTCAAGGGCCGATACCCGCGCCATCCTTGGCCCGATGACCCGCTCGCCGCGGAGGCCACGCGGCGCGCGAAGCCGCGCGGCACCTGAGCGCGCCCGGCCGCCGCGCCCGCGCGAGGCCCGCGCGGCGTGCCGGTGGCCGCGTCAGCGGATCCACGCGGGCCGCGCGATCGCGGCCCACTTGCCCTCGCCGTGCGAATAGCCGAACCACGCCGTGTCGCCGCCGGTGCGCGGGAAGGCCCGGACGATCTGGTCGCCGCCGCCGAAGCCGAACCGGTCGTGCCCGGCATAGCCGGCCAGCTGCGCGGAGTCGAGCGCCGCGAGCGGGAGGCGGGTGATGCCGCTCGGCGCATCGGTGTAGGCGAAGAGGGCGCCCCTGCGGTCCTCGGCGGTGCTGGCCGTGGCGACGAAGAACTCCCCGCGACCATCGCCATCCACGTCGGCGGTGCCGATGAAGCCGACCGTCCCATCGCGCGTCTCGCCGAGCGTCTGGAGCGTATCCTCGCCGCGGGTGAAGACCACCTGGAAGGTGCCCGACGCGCACGCCTCACCGGCCGGGATCACGACCTCGGCGACGAGGTCCTGGAAGGAGAGGACGCGGCTGCCGAAGCAGGACGCATCCCCGGCCGCGGCCGGCGCGGCGGCCTCCTGCTTCGGCGCACCACACGCCGCGAGGAGGACGAGGGGGACGATCCGGGTGATGCGCATGCGGACTCCGGGCCGCGTCAGCAGCCGAATTGCGTGAGGTGGTGGTCGATGTGCCGGAAGATGAGGACGGCCCAGTCGTGCTTGGTCATCGGGCCGAAGGCCGGATGCGGCGGCACGCTGTCGTGCGCCCCCGGTTCGGGAAGCGTGAGGATGCGCTGGCGCAGCGCCTCCACGTCTGCGGCGAAGCTGGTGGGAACGCCCGCGAGCAGCTCGGGCGCGGTCGGCGCGCCCTTGGGCCAGCCCAGATGGTGGATGAAGAGCGGGCGGGTGAGGAAGGTCAGCGGAAGGTTCCGCGTCCGCGGCCGCAGCTCGCCCGTCGCCATCTTCAGCGACTCGAGGAGGTGCAGCACCATCTTGGGCGCGTTCATCGAGCCCCACTGCGCGGGCCGGTCCGCGGTGAGGCCGGCGAGGCGGTCGGCGAGGGCACGACGCGTCGCGGGGTCGTAGAAGGAAGGGTAGGCCATGGGAGGTCCCGGGAGGTTACGCCGCGCGGGCCGATGCCGCCAGCCATGCGGGCGGATATCTTGCGGACGGACCCTCACCCGCCTCCCGATGCCGACCCGTCCCGTGCGCATCCCTGCCCTGCTCGCCGCCCTCCTCGTCGCCGCCCCCGCGCTCCGCGCACAGGAGGCACCCGCGGTGGTCACCAAGATCACCGCCGACCTCGGCTACGTGGCCGTCACCGGCAATACGGAGGTCACCACGTTCAACATCGGCGAGAAGCTGAACCAGTCGCGTGGCCGCTGGACCTTCGATCAGGGCGTGGCGCTCGTGTACAGCCAGCAGCGCGACAGCGTGATCACGAACTGGTTCAAGGCGAACGTCCGCGGCGACTACCGGATCGACAAGATCCTCGCGGCGTTCACCGGCGTGATCTACGACCGCAACACCTTCGCCGGCATCGAACGGCGCTTCGAGGAGCAACTCGGCCTCACCGCCCGCCTCGTCGGCACCGCGCGCGACACCGTGCGCGTCGAGGGCGGCGGCAGCTTCACCCAGCAGGTCGGCACCGACGGCATCCAGCAGAACTTCCCGTCGGCGCGCGGCGCGATGAGCTGGCGGCACGGGTTCACCGCCTCCGCCTACTTCACGCAGCAGCTCGAGTACATCCCGAACCTCAAGGAGACCGAGGACTGGCGCGTGAACACCGAATCCGCGCTCGTCGCGCCGCTCTCGGCGAAGATCGGCCTCAAGCTCGCGTACGTGATCCGCTACGACAATCTCCCGCAGCCCGGCTTCCGCTCGACCGACCGGCTGTTCACGTCCGGCATCCAGATCACGTTCTGACGGAGGCGGACGTCGCGCGCGGCTCCTGGCGCGCCCCCGTCCAGGGACGCGGAAGCCTGCGAGCCCCTCGGCGCCCTGACCTCACGAGGGCGGGGCGCCGGCCTCCTTCCACGCGCGGTGGGCCGAGTCGACCGCGCCCGTCATGCGCGCGATCCCGAACGCGAGGACGATCACGAGCAGACCGGGCGCGAGGAAGAGGACCACCGGCGGCACGCCGTGACGACCGAGCGCGACCTCGGTGAACTGCCACTGGAGCGCGGCCAGGAGGACGGCCACGCCGAGCGCGACCAGGTCGAGGAATCCGGCGACGGTCGCCAGTACGGGCGCGCGGAACCGCGGCGGCAGCGCGAGCAGCCGCTCCTTGTCGGGGATGTTGATGTGCTGGGGATTCGCCAGCGCGACGCGGCCGACGACGACCATCAGGCCCTGGAGCGCGATCGCCAGCGCCGGCATGAGGAACCACGCGCTAAGGCTCCGCGCTGACCAGCCGTCGGGCTGCCCGTCGGGACCGAGGTGCGTCGGGATCGGATCGGGCAGGTCAGGCCAGGCGGCCGCGGCGATGGCCACGGTCGCCAGGCACAGCCCCCACGCGGCAAGGCGGATGGGACGCATACCCCAAGGTCTAACCGCGCGGCGCGGCGCCGGGAAGGGGCCGCGATCCGCTCAGAGCCTTGCGATGCCCGGCGTGCCGTGCTCCACGCGCCACCGCGTGGGGGTGCGCACCGGCGCGCCTGGACGGGAGACGTACTCGAAGGTGCGGTACTCGGTGGTCCACGCCTGGGGCGTGACGTCGCACACGTAGTAGCCGCGCCGGGAGTTCTGCCACTTCACGTGCGGATTGCCGGGGAGCGCGCGCTGCACCTGCGGCGCGATCTCCTCCCCATCGCCGCCCGACGCGATCGACGTGCCGACGAACTCCGCCGCGACGACCGGCTGGTCGGGCCGGTCGAAGCCGGCACGCAGCTCGTTCACCCAGCTCGAGTGGATGTCGCCCGTGAGCACGACGGTGCGGTTGGGCGCGCGGTCCGCGATCACGCGCAGGAGGCGGTCACGGTTGGCGGGATAGCCGGACCATTGGTCCATCGACACGCGCACGGGGTCGGCCGGGTCGCTGTCGTACGGCGCCATCATCACCTGCTGGCCGAGGACCTGCCAGTGCGCGGCCGAGGCGCCCAGTCCATCGTACAGCCATTGCTCCTGCTGCGCCCCCATCAGGGAGCGCGACGGGTTGTCCCAATCGCCGCAGGGGACCGCACGGGTCCCGTCGCCGCACGCCTGGTCATCCCGGTACTGGCGCGTGTCGAGCATCCACACGCGGGCGAGCGCCCCCCAGTCGGTGGTGCGGCGGATGTCGAGGTCGGCCCACGAGCGCGCGCGCGGGACGCGCACGGGCTGGTGTTCCCACCACGCCTGATAGCCGGCGGCGCGGCGCGCCCGCATCTGCTCGACCGACTCCATCAGATTCTCGCCGGCGTCGCCGGCGTAGTTGTTGTCGACCTCGTGGTCGTCCCAGGTCACGAGCCACGGGCACATCGCGTGCGCGGACTGCAGGGCGGGGTCGAGCTTGTACTGGGCGTAGCGGCCACGGTAGTCGTCGAGCGCGACGACCTCCTTCGAGGCGTGCCGTCGGATGGCGCCGTCCCGCGACGCATACTCGTAGATGTAGTCGCCGAGGTGCGTCACGAGGTCGCAGCGCTCGCCGGCCATCGCCTGGTACGCGGTGAAGAGCCCCTGCTCGTAGTGCTGGCAGCTCGCCACGGCGAAGCGGAGGTCGCGCATCGCCCCGGCGGCCGGCGTGGTCCGTACGCGGCCGACCGGGCTCGTCGCGTCACCGCTGCGGAAGCGGTAGAAGTACCAGCGGTCCGCCGCGAGCCCGTCCACCTCGACGTGCACGCTGTAGCCGAGCTCCGGCGCGGCGGTGTACCGGCCGCGCCGGACGACCTTGGTGAACGCGTCGTCGTCGGCGACCTCCCAATCGAGGACCGGACGGTTGCCGTCCATGCCGCCCATGGGCTCGAGGGCCCGCGGCGCGAGCCGCGTCCAGAGCACGGCGCCGGTGCTCCACGGATCGCCGCTCGCGACCCCGAGCGTGAACGGGTCATCAACGAACCGGGGACGCCAGGTGAGGCGCCACTCGCTCGGCAGCGCGGCGCAGAGGGCCGCGGTGCGAGCGAGGTCCGACAGGAAACGGCGACGGTGCATGGGTGCGCTCAGGGCCAGGGCAGCGGGAGGACGGTGAAGCGCGAGCGCGCGGCCGGCTCGTCATCGCCGGCGAAGTAGCGGTCGATCTCGCGCACCGCGGCGGCACGGAGCGCGCGGTCGGCCGGGGATCCCCCGCTCATGCCGGCGACCCGCTCGCGCAGCTGCGTGAGGTGCAGCTCGGCCACCTGTCGCACGTCCGGCAGCGCCTCGCGATCGCCGGCCCGGTCGAGCAGGGTGTTGAGCACGACCCGCTGCACCGTGCGGCGGAGCGACTGCACGTGCGGATCGTCCGACGCCGCCGCCCCCCACGTGCGGTCCACCACCGTCTGCAGCACCTCATCCAGCGTCGGGAACTCCGCGCTGCGGGCGCGGAAGAGCGCCACGCGGGCGAGCCGCTCGCGCTGCAGCAGCCCCTCGACGACCTCGGTGGCGAGGCCGCCGGCGAGCGAGATCTCATCGAAGGCGGTGCCGCCGCCTCCCTGGATCCACATGAACTGTGGGTCGCCGCCCGGCGGGAGCGGGACCATCAGCGCCTGCACGCGCTCCGGCACCGCCAGCGCGGCCGGCTCGAGCGCATCGAGCGCCATCGCCAGCGCGCGTCGCTGCTGGGGGGCGGGGATGATCGTGGTGGGTGGCTGGCCGTCGCCGCGGTACGCGTAGCGGAAGTCCATCCCGCCCACGTTCTTGACGAGCCCCTCGAGCGAATACCGGTGGTGCAGGTAGACGTGGGCGAAGCGCATGTTGAGCAGGTAGAGCGGCTCCCCGGGCTGCACGGCCCGCTCATCGAACTTCTCGACCAGCAGCCGGCGGACCGCCGTCGTGCGCTCGACCGCCTCGAACATCGTGCGCCCTTCGACCCAGCGCGTCACCTCGGGGATCGAGCCGTCGGCGTCCGCGTGCTGGTCGGCGACGAAGCGCAGGTTGCGGCGGATCCCCTCCTGCACGATGGCGTCGAGGCCCTTCGCCTCGCTCGCCGAGTCGGGGTACCAGGTGTAGCCGTACCGCACGGCGAGCGAGTCCCAGCCGCCCGCGAACGGCCGCCACGCCTTGGAGAGGTCGAGCTGCCCCCGCGCGTCGAGGGTGATGAGCGGGAACGGATAGTCCATGACGGACGCGCGGTCCGCGACGTGGGCGATGTAGTTGTGGGAGAAGCCGATGGTGTGCCCGATCTCGTGCGCGACGTGCTGCCGCCGGCGCATCATCGCGAACTCCTCGGGCTTCACGTTCAGGCCGCTCGGCCCGGCCGCGGGGAGCATCCCGGCGTAGATGTTGTAGTCGACGAGCGAGCGCCAGGCGTCCATGCGCACGACCGTGCGGACGATCTCGCCCGTGCGCGGATCGGAGAACGACGGGCCGACGGAGGGGCCGGGGCCGGCGCGGTGGACCCAGTAGATGAGGTTGTAGCGCGCATCCATCGGGTCGGCGCCGGCGGGGAGCTCCTTCACCTGGAAGCCGTTCTTCCAGCCCGCCGCCTCGAACACCTTGCCCCACCAGTTGCCGCCCTGGAGGAACGCGGTGCGGTACGGCTCCGGGATGCCGGGATCGAGGTAGTACACCACCGGCTTCACGGGCTCGGTGAGCTGCCCCCGGAGATAGGCGGCCGGATCCTTGGGGACGAGCCGCCATCGGTTCGCGTAGCCCCCACGGTAGGTGCCGTCGAACCCCTGGCTGAAGTCCTGGAAGGTCGTGCCGAAGAGGCCCGAGCGCGCGTCCGCCCGGCGCGGGCGGAAGCCCGCGCGCTCCGGCAATGCCACGAGCGAATGGTGCACCTCGAAGGTGGGGGCCGACGGCTCTGGGGCGGCGCGGCGCATCGACGGGCCCGGGTTGTCGATCGCGAAGGTGAGGACCGCGTGGATCTCGGTGTTCATCGGGAACGCCTTCGTCCGCGCCGCGTCGATGAAGCTCCGGTTCGCGTCCACGCGCGCGTTCCCGCCTTGCGCGCGCCGGATGCCGTCGGCGACCCCGTAGGCGTCGGCGAGGAACAGCGAGGTGGCGTCCACCGTGAGGGTCCCGGCCGCCTCGGCTTCGATCGGGAAGGTCGCGACGACCGAGGTCGGGAACGCCTCGCTGGCCGCGCGCGCCTGGTCCTCCGTGCCGGACAGCGACCGCACGCTCCAGTTGTCGCGCGTGACGAGGACGCGCTTGCCGCGCCGCTCGAACCGGATGATGGCGCTGCCCCCCGTCTGCCCGCGGTCCAGCCCGAGCGCGGGCAGCCCGCCCCCGGTCGCGAGGACCATCTGGTGCATCAGGTCGGTATCGAGGCGCGCGGCCGGGATGTCGAGGAGGACCTTGTTGCGGTCGGCATCGACGCGGACCCCGACGAACGGGGCCTCCTGGGCGGGGAGCACGGCCGCCGCGGCGACGAGCAGCGTGAGGGCGAGGAGCGGGCGGAGAGGACGCATGTGGCTCGCGGGAAGGGGAGGGAGCGCGGGTGTCCCGGTTACGCGATCGGGGGCGCCCGCGTTCGGGAAGGTGCGCCGCGGCGGCAGGAACGGCAACGGCCCGGCGGCACGGGGCCGCCGGGCCGTTGCCCGGAGCGGGGGAGCGCAGCGATCAATGCGGGATCAGCAGTTCCCAGTAGGTGTCGATGTCGAAGCCGGCCGGGTCGATCTCGTAGTAGTGGCCGCGCACGAAGTGCCCGGTCGTCGGGAAGTACGGCGGCGGGTTGGAGGCAGCGCACGCGTCGTACTGGTAACGCTTGATGTAGCCGCGGCCGTTCGTCTGGCCCACCGGGCCGCGGGTGTACTGGATGATGCCGCCCGTGAGGTAGAGACAGCCGCGCGCGTCGTTCGCGCCCTGGCAGTCCTCGACGTCCTGCGGATCCCGATTGTAGTTCTCCGCCGTGAAGTTGGAGAGCGCGAGCACGACCGCGTGGAAGTACTCGTCGCCGCCGCGGCCGGACCAGGTGCGATAGGCGAGCGACGTGGTGCCGCGCTGCGGGGCGTTGATCAGGTTGTCGGCGATCAGCACGTCGGTGCCGCTGAAGAGGCCGATCATGTCCCGCTCCTGGGCGTTGCACGGCGTCGTGCCGCCCGGGTTCGTGACGTAGGTCAGGTTGTCGACGAGGATGATGTCGTTCGTCGCGGCGAGGGTGATCTTGCCCCGGACCTTGCCGCTGATGCCGACCTTGCCGTCGACGTAGATCACGCCCTTGAAGTTCGGGTTGAGCGAACGCGAGATCGGCCAGAGGTAGTTCGCATCGGCCGGCCGCGCCGCCGTGACCCGGGCGTCCACGGTGCCGGTCCAGGCGCGCCACGACCCGATGGAGTCGGTGGCGAGGAAGTTGCCCGCCGGGGTCGTCCAGTCGTTCAGGGCGTTCGAGCCGCCGAGATAGCAGCGGTGGCCGGTGCCGTTCGCCGGATTCACGGCCCACGTCGCGCGGTCCTGCGTCGTGCCGGTGGCGTGGCGGCGGAAGGTCCGGAAGGCGGTGTGCGCGCCGGTGCCGGTCGCACTGATGTGGCCGCAGTTCGCCGAGCGGGTGAGGCCGTTGGTGCCGAAGTTGCCGGTCGTGTCGGCGGTCACGAAGTACGCGTTCGCCGTGCTGGCGACCGAGTAGATCTTCATGAAGCCCTCGTCCACATCCGTCGAATCACCGTCGCCGTTCAGGTCGAGCGCGACGAACTCGATGCGCATGGTCGCCTGGCCGGTGCCGCCGCCGGTGGAGCCGGTGAAGGCGGTCCCGCCGGCGTTCGCCTGCGCCTGGAGCTTGTTGAGGTCCGAGGTCTCCGGGAAAGGGATCTCCGCGACGTTCTCCTCGTATCCGGCGAAGTAGCGGCCGGTGGACCGGTTGGTGATCGTGCGGGCCGTGCGGAGCTTGCCGTAGAACGCTGCGCCCGGCGTGCCGGTCTGCAACTGGATGACGTCGTTCGAGTGGACCGGCCCGTACAGGATGTCGTTGACGCCGAAGACGATCGAGCCCTCGACGTCGGTGAAGTAGGCGTACTTCGCGAACGACTCCTGCATCACCTCGAGCCGCCGGACGACCTGGCTGCCGGTCGCGTCCCGGACGATGGTGACGATCGAGCCGAACACCCCGTACTGCCCGCTGGTCACGCCGGTCGGGCCGACGTACGTCCAGCGGGTGATGCCGGGGATCGTCTGCCCTGCCGCATCGGTGACGGTGACGCCGTTCTCGTACACGACGTAGCCGCTGTCGGGGTAGAGCGAGTCGTTGGCGTTCATCGCCGAGCGGGCCTGCTCGAGGCCGGCGTCAGCGACGCTCTCGAGCACGCTCTGGCGCGCATGGTAGGTGGAGACGAGCGAGGTGTTGAGCGTGAGGAACGTGGCGCCCATGGCGATCGCCGCGACGGCGAGCGCCACGAGCAGCACCACGATCATCGCGATGCCGCGCCGCGGACGCAGGCGGGGTCGAGGGGTCATCGAGGAGCTCCGGTCAGGGGATGGTGACGGCACTGCTGGTGCGCTGCGAGGACAGCGACGGCGTGCAGTCCTGCGCCGAGACGGCGTAGTTGTAGCGGTACCCGAATCCGGGCTCCACGCCGCCGTCGATGTAGAGGTACAGCGAGTCGCCGCCGGGCACGGCGACGTACGGGTCGCCCCAGTCCGTGGAATCGGCGAACTTGCGCCACACGACGTAGCGCTCGACGTCTTGCTCGCCGCTGTTCTCGTCGACCGAACGGAGCCACCGGATGCGCGCCACCACGCGGTTGCCCGCGTCGCGGATCGTGTCGGCGGTGATCGTCGAGGTGAAGATCGGCTGGTCGCCGCACGTGCGCGTGTTCACGAGGCCCATGTTCGGCAGGCGCACGAGCCGCGACAGCGCGCGCTGGCGCTCGCTCGTGCCCGACAGGCCGTTGGTGATGGTGAAACTGATGCGGACGGCCCGGATCGAATCGATGCGGGCGAGGACGCCGGTGTCGTTCGTCGCGAGGTGGATGGGCCGGGAATGCCGCATCGGCAGCTCCGACGCGGCGACCTGGCTCATCGACAGGACGCCGGTGCTGGCGTTCGCCCGCACGCGGAAGTAGGCGAAGAACGGCGTGTTCGGCGTGCGCAGGACGTTGTTCGCCACGACCTCGGGCGCGAGGTTGTTGACGCGGCGCCAGAGGATGAAGTCGTCGGTGCGGCTGGTCGAGGAGTCGCGGCGGAAGTAGAAGCTGATCGTCTCCGAGGCGCTGTTGCCGACGCCGCCGGAATAGTTCGTGTCCGGATAGTTCGTGCTCGTGTACGGCAGCTGGATCTGCGACGTCTTGCGGAGTGCCATCACGGCGCTGTCCGGCGCGTCGGGGTTGTAGTACACCGCCTCGACGTCGCCCGCCGTATTGGTCCAGTAGTTGGCGTTGAACACCACCACGGAATCGGCGGCGTACACCATCTGCGGCTGCTGGTCCGGCGCCCCGGCACCCGACGTGCGCAGGTCCTTCTCCATCTCGTTGATCGCGAAGCGGCCGTTCTGGTACATCGCCACGCGCTCGGAGCCGAGCGCGAAGCCGCGGGTCTCGGTGCGGAGGAGCATCACGGCCCCGGCGGCGACGAACGAGAAGACGATCATCGAGACCATCATCTCGACGAGCGTCATGCCGGGACGCGGACGAAGGCGCATCGGGGTCATGGGGAGGCCACGGTGACGGTGCGACTGACCGCCTGGGCGAGCCCCGGGCCAGTCACGCGCACGGTGAACTTCTTGTAGTTCTGCCCGCTCGAGGTCACGTTCTGCACGGTCGTGACGCGCTGGAAGCCCTGGAGCGTCGCGAAGCTCGTCTCGGTCCCGACGTAGGTGGAATCGAGCCCGGCGTAGTTCGGGTCGGTGCGGATCTGGTCGGTGCGGTCGGTGACGAGCTGGATCGCCGCCTGCTCGCGCTCGGCGGTCGTCGAGAGATGCACCGTCCGGCCCGTCATCGTGACCAGCGTGAGCATCACGATCAGCAGGATCGACATCGCCATCACGATCTCGATGAGCGTGAATCCCGCGCGGGGGCGCGGCAGGGTGCGGGCGGTCCCGCGCGCGCGGCGACCGGGGCGGAGGCGGATTCGGGGCATGGTCAGAACGCCTTCTGCCAGCCGTCCTCGCGATACCGGAACCACGACGCGCGCCCGGTGGCGCGCGCGATGGTCACCGCGCGGGAGTCGTTGGGATGGCCGCCGTAGCGTGACTCGCGGAGCGAGGTCACGTAGAACCCGCCCGATGAGCTGGCACTGCCGTCGCGGTGGAAGATCACCGCGGGCAGGCCGCCGATCGAGCGGTTGAAGGTCACCGGGTTGCTGCCGAACGCCATCGCCGGCGCCGAGCCGCGGCCGAACACCACGCCCTCGCCGATCTGCACCGAGCGCTCGTGCTCGTCCGAGTCGACCGTCGCATCGTTGTCGCGGTCGTCATGGATCCGCAGCCGATGCTGCGCGGTGTCGATCTTCACCACGATGTCGTGCTGTTCGTACATCGCCTGGCGCTGCGCGGTGAGCATCGTCGTCCCGAGGAGCTGCATGGAGGAGTTCACGCGATAGCGCGTCGGGTCGATGTTCGGCCCGGCGAGGCCGACCACCAATCCGACGATCACCATCACGATCAAGAGTTCGATGATGGTGAAACCGCTCCGGCGGCCTCGCCCATCGTGCTCCGTGTGCATAACGCGCTGCCTCCATGCCGGGGCTGCCCGGCGGCGTGACGAGGTCCCGCCGGGTGCCCGGTGGCTGGTGTCCAATAGACCGACCGGTGCCGGACACGGCAACGGCCTGCCTCACATCCTATCACAATGTGTGAGGACGACCCGGCGCCCCTTCGGGGCACTGCCGGGCGGCCTGAGGGCCAGGTGGGGCACCTTGCCCCACCGTCCCCGTCGGCTACGCTTGCCCGCTCACCGCCGCGGCGCGAGTGGGGCGTCCGCTCCCGGGCCCGCCATCTCCGGCAGGGCCGCGGCCGCCCGGTCCTGCCGCGAGCCGAGGAGCTGGGTCACGAACCGCTGTCCTTCGCCGATCCGCTCGATCTCCACCGCGACCGCGTCGAGGTTCCGCTCCATCTGCGCGATCCGGTCCGTGAGCTCCGGTGGGACGGCCGAGACGACGCTCGCCCGCCGCCAGAGGCGTCGCGCGTAGGCGAGGGCGATCGGGAAGAGGAGTACCGCTCCCAACGCCATCCCCGTCGCCACGAGTTCGACCGGCGGGCCATTGACCCAGGGATCCCGGCGCGGACTCTCCAGCGCCCCGGGGATGGCCGCCAACTGCGCGACGACCCGGTTCGCCTCCTCGATGTCGATCGAGATCTTGGCGATCGCCTGATCCACCTGCGCCAACTGCTGTTCGAGTCCCGCCTTGTCGGCGGGGCTCGCTGGGCCTTCGCGGAGCTCCTGCTGCAGGCGCTCGCGCTCCTCCTGCAGCCGTTCCTTCTGGTTGGTCAGCACCTCGCGCGCCGTCCGCGCCCCCTGATGGCGCTGGGCCGCCGTGCCGGACGGCGAGGCGGGTGCGGTGACGGGCTGAGCGGGACCGCCCGGGGCGGGAGTCGACGGGGCCTGCGGCGTGGTCTGCGGCATCGGGGCGGTGGGAGTCGGGTCCGCCGCCCCGTACGCGGGGCGGCGCGGCAGGGTTTCCTTCCCGACTACTTCAGCGAGGCGGCGAGGGTCATCGGCACGGCCGAGAGCGCCCGGGAGATGATGCACCCCTCCTTCGTGGCCTCGGCGACGCGCTGGAAGTCAGCGGCCGGGATCCCTGGCACCTCCGCCTCGGTCTCCAGATGGATCCCGACCACGGTCATCTTCTCCTGCACCCGCTCGAGCTTCACCGTGGCCGTGGTGTGCACACGCACCGGAGTGTGGCCCGCCTGCGTCAGTCCGAGCGCGAGCGCCATCGAGAAACAGCCCGCGTGCGCCGCCCCGAGCAGCTCCTCGGGATTGGTCCCCGGAGCGCCCTCGAAGCGCGTGCCGAACGAGTACTTGCCTTCGAAGGCGCCTGAGCCGAGGCGGATGGCGCCCTGGCCGGCCTTGAGGTCGCCGTGCCACTGCGCGGTCGCGGTACGCTGGATCATCGGGGTGCCCGGGGATTGAGAGGGGTGAGGTCGTCACCCCATGGTAACGGCCGTGCACCCACAAGGGGAGCGCGCTTCCGCCATCACGAAGTGACGGCGTAGAATTTGCGGCGCCTTCGGTGATTCCGCGCCCCCGGGGCCCCGCCCCGCCCCCACCCTTCCGACTCCCGTTCCCATGCGTCCGACGCTGCTGCGCTCCCTCCTCCTGCTGGGCGTGTTCACGCTCGCCGTCTCCTGTGCGGGTGACGGCCCGACCGCCCCGGCCCGCGTCGAGCTGCGCCGCCCGGCCACGGCCGGCGTGGTCGGCACCGGCCCCGCGGTCCGCATCGCCGAGATCCACTATGACAATACCGGCACCGATGCCGGCGAGGCGATCGAGATCTCCGGCCCGGCCGGCACGGACCTGACGGGGTGGACGGTCGTGCTCTACAACGGCAACGTGCCGAGCGCGGCGGTCGCGTACGGCACGACCGCCCTCACGGGCACGATCCCCACGACCTGCAACCAGCGCGGGGTCGTGGTGGTCTCGTACCCGGTGAATGGCATCCAGAACGGGCCGAATGACGGCGTGGCGCTCGTGAACAACGTCGGCACGGTGGTCGAGTTCCTCTCGTACGAAGGCCCGATGACTGCGAGTGCCGGACCGGCGCTCGGTCTGACCTCCACGAACATCGGCGTGAGCGAGGTCGGCACCGAGGTGGTCGGCCTCAGCCTGCAACGGCGTCCCGACGGCACCTGGACGTCGCCGGTCCCGCAGACGTTCGGTGCCTGCAACGACGGCGACGAGAACGCCGGGGCGACGCCCACCGTCGCGTCGGTCGTCGTGAGCCCCGAGGCCGCGACTGTCCAGGTCGGCGCGACGGTGGCGCTGACCGCGTCCGCCCGCGATGCCGCGGATGCGCCGATCGCCGGCGCGGCCCTGAGCTGGACCTCCACGGCGGAGGCCGTCGCGACCGTCTCCGCGAGCGGCCTCGTGACCGGCGTCGCGGCCGGGGACGCACTCATCATCGCCGCCGCGGAGAACGGGCGCGCCGACACCGCCACCGTGACGGTGACCCCGCCGCCCCCGCCGCCCGCGGGCGTGCGGTTCTCCGAGCTCCACTACGACAACTTCGGGACGGACGTGAATGAGGGCATCGAGGTCGAGGGCCCAGCCGGCACCGATCTCGCCGGCTGGCGCATCTACCTCTACAATGGCAACGGCGGCGTCACCTATGAGCCGACGCAGACGCTGAGCGGCACCATCCCCGACGCCTGCAGCGGCCGGGGCGTGGTGGCGGTGACGTACCCCAGCAACGGCATCCAGAACGGCGCACCGGACGGCATGGCGCTCGTGAATGCCGACGGGACGGTCATCGAGTTCCTCTCCTACGAAGGCACCTTCACCGCGACCAACGGACCGGCGGCCGGCCTGACCTCGGTCGACATCGGCGTCCTGCAGAACTCGGCGCCCGTCGGGACCTCGCTCCAGCGCAACGCGGCGGGCACCTGGGTGGAGGCGCCGTCGAACCTCGGCTACTGCTTCGGCGTCACGCCGCCTCCGCCGGCCAACGGCATCACGTTCAGCGGCCGCGACAACACGGACCCGCCCCTCCCCGTCGGCTTCGAGGACCAGCTGTTCGCGACGCTGCGCTCCGGCGCGGACGGCTCGACGATCGCGACGACCTGGACGTGGACCTCGGAGACCCCGCTGCTGGCGTCGGTGGATGCCAATGGCGTCGTGCGCGCCCTCGGTGCCGGCACGATGGTCCTGCGGGCGACGGCCAGCGACGGCACGACCGCGACGTACGCGCTCGAGAGCCGCGTGGCGTCGCCGGGCACCGCGGCCTACGCGAACAACACCGAGTTCGGCGATCCGTCGGACGGCGACGCATCGGACGAGATCATCCTCCGGCGCGCGCAGTACACCTCGTCGTTCAGCGCCGCCCGCGGCATCCCCAACTGGGTCAGCTATGACCTCGACGCCTCGCATTTCGGCGCGGAGGATCGGTGCGACTGCTTCACGTACGATCCGGAACTGCCCGCGGCGCAGCGCTACACCACGGCGGACTACACGGGCGCGGGCGCCGCGGCCGGCTATGGCATCGATCGCGGCCATCTCGCGCGCTCGTTCGACCGCACGTCGGGATCGGCGGACAACGCCACGACCTTCTATTTCGCGAACATCATCCCGCAGGCGTCGGACAACAATCAGGGCCCGTGGGCGGCGTTCGAGACGTACCTCGGTGACCTCGCGCGGTTCAGCGACCGCGAGGTCCACATCATCGCCGGGGCCTCCGGATCGAAGGGAACCGTGAAGAACGAGGGCCGGATCACGATCCCCACCATCACGTGGAAGGTGGCGGTCGTCCTGCCGCGCGACGGCGGGCTGTCCGCGGTGCACGGTCCGGATGACCTCGAGGTCATCGCGGTGCTGATGCCGAACGACCCGGGGATCCGCAACGTGCCGTGGGAGACGTACCGCGTGACCGTGGACGCCGTCGAGGCGGCGAGCGGCTTCGACGTGCTCTCCGCGCTCCGGGACGACATCGAGATCGCGGTGGAGAGCGGCACGCGCGCGCCGACGGCAGCGCTGGACGGGCCGTGGAGCACCATCGCGGGCGACCTGCTGACGATGAGCGGAGCCGGCTCCACCGATCCGGACGCGGATGCGCTCGCATTCGCGTGGGACTTCGGCGACGGGACCACCGGCACGGGGGCGACCCCGTCCCACGCCTTCGGTGCGGCGGGCGCCTTCACGGTCACGCTCGTCGTCACCGACGCGCGCGGCCTCGCCGACACGACCGTCAGCACGGCGACCGTCGCGCCGTTCACGACCGCACTGGGCTTCGCGCGGTGGCGGTCCACCACGACCGCCCTCTACGCCGACGGCGCGCTCTCGAAGGCCATGCGCAACACGCTGCTCGGCGTGCTGGACAAGGCGGAAGCGGCCGCGGCGGCAGGCGACGCCGCCAAGGCGCGCCAGCGCGTCGAGGAGGCGATCGAGGACATCGCCGTCGCGCTGCGCAAGAACCTCATCAGCCGCGCCTCGGCGGATGCGGTGCTCGCGATTCTCGATCGGACGCTCGCTACGCTCTGAATCGGCGGGCGCCCGACGAGACACGGCGGCCCCGGATGCGAAGGCATCCGGGGCCGCCGTGTCTCGCGGGGACTTCAGCCGACGGTGAGCGTCCCCGCCAGCGCATCGAGGGTGACACCGTATTCGGCGAGGTCCGAAGCCCGTTGCCCACCGGTCCATCGCCCCTGGGCGTCGAACCGCGCCCCGTGATTGGGGCATTCGAAGCCGCCGCCCGTGATCGCGATGGGGCGGTAGCCCGCGTGCGGACAGATCATCGAGAACGCGCGAAAGGTGCCCGCCGTCAGGCGGGCGACCGCGATCGGCCGGCGGCCGCCGCCATCCACGCGCGCGATGCCGCCGTCGGCGGCGAGCGCGGGGAAGTCCGCGAGCACGACCACCAGCGGACCACTGCTGGTGACGCCCCCACCGCCGGACTCGGCGCCCGTGACCCCGCCGATGTTGCCGTCGCCGCACGCGGCGAGGAAGGCCGCGACCGTAGCGGCGAGGGTCGTCGCGAGGAAGTGTCGGCGGGCGGGATCGCACGCGTCGGGCACGGCGCGGAGACCGGCGTCGGGGCAGTCCGCGGCGCAGCGCGGCGACGGCGGAACGCGCGGGGTGACGGCGCCGCTCATCGCCGGCTCGCGAAGACGTCGAGCATCGTCAGGTAGCTGACGGTCGCGATGCCGATCGACGAGAGCGCGACCGCCCGGTGCAGGTCTCGCGCATCGCCCGATGTCTCGGCGCGGTCGGCGAGGAGGCCGGTCGCGACGAAGCCCGCGTCCGCCACGAGCATCGTGACCCCATGGAACGTGCGCCGCCCACGATCCGTGGGGTCACGTCGTGCCTCCCAGAGGTTCTGGACGCCGGTGAACGTGTTGAGCCCGAAGAGCGCGGCGACGCCGGTGGCCGCGACGCGGTGGCCGGTCCGCGCCCAGGCCGGCGCCTCGAAGCTCTTCTCGACGAGCTGCCGGCCGGCGGCGTACTGGAACGCGAAGAGCGGAAGCACGAAGTAGCTGGCCGTACGGTGCACGTCGAGGCGACGATAGTACGCGGCCGAGTACTCGAATGCCGTGTCGGGCGCCGCGCCGCGCGGGCCGCGCCCCACCCCGCCCCGCGCGGCGTCGAACCGGGCGAGCACGACGGGGGCAGCGGGCGTCGAGGCACGGTCCGGCACCGCGGCGAGGGTCGCGGGGACTTGCGCGAGCGCCTGCACGACGAGGAACGAGAGGACGGTGAGGTCCATGCGGTGGGGGGCGGGGGTGGCGCCCGACGTCGGCCGGGGCGAAGCTGTTGGGGCCTGCTCTCCCATATCCTTTACCGGTGAAGCGATGTCAAGGTTCCTTCGGTCGGTCCTGCCCCTCCTCGTGCTCACCGCTGGCCGCGCCCGGGCGCAGGACGACCCGGCGCTCGTCGCGCGGGCCCGCGCGATCCATGACCGCGTGATGACGCTCGACACCCACGTGGACATCAGTCCGGCCGCCTTCCGGCGCGATTCCGCGAACTACGTCACCGGGATCGCGCGCAACCAGGTGGACCTGCCGAAGATGGAGGCCGGCGGGCTCGATGCCGCGTTCCTCATCGTGTACGTGGGACAGGCCCGCGTCATCAACGACTCCACGATGGCCGAGGCGTATCGCCAGGCGATGGAGAAGTTCGCGGCGGTGCACCGGCTCACCGACTCGCTGGCGCCGACGCGCGTGGGCTTCGCCCGCACCCCCGACGAGGCGCGGCGCATCTACGCGAGCGGGCGGAAGGTCGTCTTCATCGGCATCGAGAACGGGTTCCCGATCGGCAACGACCTGTCGCGGATCCGCCAGTTCGCCGAGCTCGGCGGGCGCTACCTCTCACTCGCGCACAACGGGCACAGCCAGCTGTCCGACTCGAACACCGGCGAGCGCGACGGCGTGTGGCAATGGAACGGGCTCAGTCCGATGGGGCGCCAGGCGATCGACTCGCTGAACCTGTACGGCGTGATGATCGACATCTCGCACCCGAGCAAGGCGTCGATGATGCAGACCGTGGAGCGCACGAAGGCGCCGATCATCGCCTCGCACTCCGGCGTCCGGGCGCTCTGCAACGTCTCCCGCAACCTCGACGACGAGCAGATCCGCGCGATGGGGCGGAACGGCGGCGTGATCCAGCTGGTGGCCTTCAACAGCTACGTGAAGTGCAACCCCGTCCGGGACGCGGAGCGGCAGGCGGCGGTGACGGCGCTGCGCCAGCAGTACGGCATCACGGCGACCGCGCCGCGCGAGGTGCAGCAGGCGGTCGCGGCGCTGCCCGAGGACCGGCGCAACGCCTTCCTGGCGGCGCAGGAGGACATCACCGCGCGCCGCTACCCGGCCGACCCGATGGCGACGGTGAAGGACTACGTCGACCACATCGACTACGTCGTGAAGATGATCGGCATCGACCACGTCGGGATCAGCTCCGACTTCGACGGCGGCGGCGGCGTGGACGGGTGGCGCAACGCGTCGGAGACGTTCAACGTGACCCTGGAGCTCGTGCGGCGCGGGTACACCGAGGAGCAGATCGCCAGGATCTGGAGCGGCAACCTGCTGCGCGTGATGGGAGAGGTGCAGGCGGTGGGCACGCGGCTGCGCGGCGGCCGGGCGATGGACGACGGGGCGGCGCCGTGACCGTCGGCGCGCAGCTCAAGCTGTACCTCGCCTGCCTCGCGGTCTTCTTCGCCCTCGACCTCACCTGGCTCGGGGTCGTCGCGAAGGGCTTCTACCAGCAGCAGCTCGGGCACCTCACGCGGCCCGACGTGATCTGGTGGGCCGCGATCCTGTTCTACCTCATCTACGTGGCTGCGATCGTCGTGCTGTGCGTGGCGCCGGCGGTGGAGAAGGGCTCGCTCGCGCGCGCCCTCGCGCTCGGCGCGCTCTTCGGCCTCGCGGCCTACGCGGCCTTCGACCTCACGTCGCTGGCCCTGCTGAAGGACTTCCCCGTGCGGGCGGTGGTCGTCGACCTCGCGTGGGGCACGGCGCTCACCGCCACCGTGTCCGCGGCGGGATTCGCGGTGGCGCGCCGGCTGGGTTAGCCGGCGCGCCGCACCAGCGTGAGGATCGAGTAGAGCGCCACCGCCTCCCCGTGCTGGTTCGAGACCTCGACGTCCCATTCGACGACGCCTTGCGGGATGCCGCCCTCCGGGGTGTCCTTGGCCGTCTTCTGCTTGACCGTGAGCCGCACGCGGATGGTATCGCCCGGATAGACGGGCTTGGTGAAGCGCAGCTTCTCCAGTCCGTAGTTCGCGAGCACGGGACCCAGCGCCGGGTCGACGAACAGCCCCGCGGCGGCCGAGACGATGAAGTAGCCGTGCGCGACCCGCCCGGTGAAGACGCCGTTCGTGCGCGCCTCCTCGTCGCTCATGTGCGCGTAGAAGCGGTCGCCCGAGAGCGCGGCGAAGGCCGCGATGTCGTCGAGCGTGATCGTCCGGGTGCCGGTGACCAGCGTGTCGCCGATCTCCAGCGCGTCGAAGGTCTTCCGGAACGGGTGCACGACGTCGGTCCGCTGGGCGGCGCCGGCGCTCCACTCGCGGGTGATCGCGGTGAGCATCGACGGGCTTCCCTGCACCGCGGTGCGCTGCATGTAGTGCAGGACGCCGCGCGCGCCACCCATCTCCTCACCGCCGCCCGCTCGTCCGGGTCCGCCGTGCACGAGGTTGGGCAAGGGCGAGCCGTGGCCGGTGCTCTCCTTGGCGCTCGTCCGGTCGAGCACGAGGAGGCGGCCGTGGTACGGCGCGACGCCGAGCACCACGCGGCGCGCGGTCGCGGCGTCGGCGGTGACGAGCGAGCCGCAGAGCGACCCACGCCCGCGGCGCGCCAGCTCGACGGCCTCGTCGAGCGTCGCGTACGGCATCACGGTGTTCACCGGCCCGAACGCCTCGATGTCGTGCGGCTCGGCCCGGCGGAACGGCGCGTCGCAGACCATGAGCATCGGACCGAAGAACGCGCCCCGCTCCCGGTCGGCACCGACCACGGCGAAGTCCGCGTCGCCGTACACCAGCTCGCCGGCCTCGCGCAGCCGAGCGGCCGCCGCGCCGACGTCGCGCACCTGGCCCTTGCTCGCGAGCGGCCCCATGCGCACGCCCTCCACCGCGGGATCGCCGATCGTGAGCTTCGCGAGCCGCGCCGTGAGCGCCTGCACGACCGCCTCCTCGAGTCCCGCCGGGACGAGCGTGCGGCGGATCGCCGTGCACCGCTGGCCCGCCTTCGTGGTCATCTCGCGCGCGACCTCCTTGACGAAGAGGTCGAACTCCTCGGTGCCGGGGACCGCATCGGGGCCGAGGATCGAGCAGTTCAGCGAGTCGGCCTCCATGTTGAACCGGACGGCGTGTTCGACCACGGCCTTCGACTCCTTCAGCATCCGGCCGGTCGCCGCGCTCCCGGTGAACGCGACCGCGTCCTGCTCGGTGACGTGCGCGAGCAGGTCGCCCGCCGACCCGACGATCAGCTGGAGCGCGCCCGGCGGCAGGATGCCCGACGCGATCATCTCGCGGAACATCAGCTCCGTCAGGTAGCTGGTCGCAGTGGCGGGCTTCACGATGCAGGGCACGCCGGCGAGCAGCGCCGGGGCCAGCTTCTCGAGCATCCCCCAGCACGGGAAGTTGAACGCATTGATGTGGATCGCGACGCCCTCGAGCGGGACGCAGATGTGGCGTCCCGCGAAGGTGCCGCCCTTGGACAGCATCTCCTGCGGCCCCTCGACGTGGAACGTCTCGTCGGGGAACTCGCGTCGCCCGCGACTCGCGTACGCGAAGAGGGTGCCGATGCCGCCCTCGATGTCCACCCAGCTGTCCGACCTCGTCGCGCCCGTCGCGGCGGACAGCGCGTAGAAGGCGTCCTTCCGGTCCAGCAGGTGCCGCGCGAGCGCCTTGAGCATCGCGGCGCGCTGGTGGAACGTGAGCGCGCGCAGCCGCGGGCCGCCGACGCGGCGTGCGTGCTCGGCCATCGCGCCGAAATCGAGACCACCACTCGAGGTCTCGGCGACCGGGGCGCCCGTCACCGCGTGGAAGAGCGTGGTCTGCGGGCCGGTGCCCGCGACCCACTGATCGAAGGCGTAGTTCTGCAGGCGGTTCATCGGGATCTCGGTGGCGGCGGCGGGGCGCCGGCCGGTCAGGCGCCCGTGTCGGCGCGCGTGGCGTTCCAGCTCTTGAGCAGCGCGGATTGCACCGGGCGGTCGGCAGGGACGTCGCGGAGCGGCTCGACTGCCCGCCACGAGGCGCGCATCGCCGCGGGAAGCTGCTGGTAGAGCGCCGTGCCCTCGGTCTTCCAGGCGAGCATCTCGTCCGTCACCGGCTTCACGACGCGCGCCGGGTTGCCCACGACCACCGAGCGATCCGGCACCTGCAGATCGGCCGGGACGAACGCGAGCGCGCCGACGATGCTCCCCGCGCCGATGACCGCGTTGTCCATGATGACGGCGTTCATCCCGATCAGCGCGTTGGCGCCGATGCGCGCCCCGTGCACGATGGCCCCGTGGCCGATGTGCGCCCCGGCCTCGAGCACGACCGTCACGCCGGGGAACATGTGGATGGTGCAGTTCTCCTGCACGTTGCACCCATCCTCGATCACGATGCCGCCCCAGTCGCCGCGGATCGCCGCACCGGGCCCGATGTACACGTCCCTCCCGATCACCACGTTGCCGGTCACCGCCGCCTGCGGATGCACGAAGGCGGACTCGTGGATCACCGGGATGAAGTCGTCGAAGGCGTAGATCATGTCCGGACCGAGGTGGCGCGCACGGGCGCCACGCGCTCGGCGCCAAGCCAGTGGAGCAGCACGCAGGGCGTGTCGCCCGTCACGAAGATATCGTGGGGGCGGGCCGGGAGGTGGAAGGCGGCGCCGGCGACCAGCGCGAGCACCTCGCCCTCGTCGAACACGACCTCCGCCGCCCCGCTCAGGACGAGGCCCGCCTGCTCGACGGCGAGGCGCCGCATCTCGACCGCCGGACCGACATGCGTGGACCAGCGCCATCCGGGCGCCAGCGTCGCGCGCCCGATCACCTGCTCCCCGAGCCGCACGAGCTCGAACGTCGCGAGCGGCAGGACGCGGCGCTGCTCGGCCTGCTCGAACCGCGCGACAAGTCCTTCCGCGCGCGCGGCCTGCCGCTGCCAGGCGCGCGCCACCGCGGCCACGGTGTCCTGCGCGGGCGCGCCGGTCAGCGACGCCAGGTCGGGCCCGGCCTCCGGCTTCACCGTCGGCTGCCGTCCGCGGTGACGCCGCTCCCACAGGGCACCACTCGCCGCACCCGCACCGAACCCCAGCGCGGCGCCCCCGAGCCCGCCGACGACGAGCTTGACGGCGAAGTAGATGACGCCGAGCGTGGCGTCCGCGCCGTCCTCGAAGGAGGCCATGAGCGCGGCCCATCCGAACGGCGCCGCGCCGAGGAAGCCGACGAGGAACCCGAGATAGGCCCCGGTATCGGTCATCTCCCCGCGGCGGGGGCCGTAGAAGTCGTCCCGCGCGCTCACACGCCCCCCGCGCGGGACGCGCCGCCGGTGCGCGCCGCGGGCCAGATCACGCGCGCTCGAGGATCAGCGCGTACCCCTGCCCCACGCCGATGCACATGGTGCAGAGCGCGTAGCGGCCCTGTCGACGCTGCAGCTCGCGCGCCGCGGTGAGCGCCAGGCGCGCCCCGCTCATCCCGAGCGGATGGCCGAGCGCGATCGCCCCGCCGTTGGGGTTCACGCGCGGGTCGTCGTCCGCGACGCCGAGCGCGCGCAGCACCGCGAGCCCCTGCGCCGCGAACGCCTCGTTGAGTTCGATCACGTCGAAGTCGCGCATGGCGAGCCCGGTGCGCGCGAGCAGCCGCTGGGTCGCCGGCACCGGCCCGATGCCCATCACGCGCGGCTCGACGCCGGCCGCCCCCGCCGCGACGATGCGCGCGCTGGGCGCGAGGCCGTGCGCCTTGAGCCCCGCCTCGCTCGCGACCAGCAGCGCCGCCGCCCCGTCGTTGAGCCCCGACGCGTTGCCAGCGGTCACCGAGCCCGCGCCGTCGTGCCGGAACGCCGGCTTGAGCTTGGCCAGGCCCTCCAGCGTCGTCTCCGGCCGGATGAACTCGTCCTGCTCGACGCGCGTCGTGCCCTTCTTGCCGACGATCTCCACCGGCACGATCTCCTCGGCGAGCCGTCCCGCGGCCCGCGCGGCGGCCGCCTTCTGCTGCGACCGGAGCGCGAACGCGTCCTGGTCCGCGCGGCTCACGCCGTAGCGCTCGGCCACGTGCTCCGCCGTCTCGCCCATCGAATCGGTGCCGTGCGCGGCCTTCATCGCCGGGTTGACGAAGCGCCAGCCGAGCGACGTGTCGAAGAGTTGCATGTCGCGGGCGAAGGCCGTCGCCCCCTTGGAGAGGACGTACGGCGCGCGCGTCATGGACTCGACGCCGCCGGCGACGTACACGTCGCCCTCACCGGCCGCGACCCCGCGCGCCGCGCTCGCGACCGCGCTCAGGCCGGAGGCGCAGAGCCGGTTGACCGTCTCGCCGGGCACGGTCGTCGGGAGGCCGGCGAGCAGGAGCGCCATGCGCGCGACATTGCGGTTGTCCTCGCCCGCCTGGTTGGCGCACCCGAGGATCACGTCGGCGATCGCGGCGGGGTCGAGCGCGGGGTGTCGGGCGGCGAGCTGCCGGATGACGTGGGCGCCGAGGTCGTCGGCGCGGACGGCGCTGAGCGCGCCGCCGAGCGAGCCGATCGGCGTGCGGACGCCGTCGACGAGGTACGCGGTGGGGGTCACGGGAGCGACTTGCGGGTGCGGTAGACGGTGCCCTTGAAGAGCGCGACGACCTCACCATCCTGGTTGCGGACGACGATGTCGCTGAAGCCGAGCCGGTTGCTCTCGGTGCGCTGCTCGGCGGTCGCGGTCAGCACGTCGCCGACGCGGATCGCCGCGGGATAGCTGATGTGGCAGTCGGTGGCGACCGAGATCTCGCCGGCGGAGTTGGAGCAGAACGCGTGCGCGGAATCGGCGAAGGCGAAGGCGATGCCGCCGTGCGCGAAGCCGAACCCGTTGGCCATCTCGGGGCGCACGGTCATCTGGATGACCGCCCGGGTGTCGGCGACGTCGAGGACCTTGATGCCGAGCCACTGCGAGAAGGCGTCCTTCGCCAGCATCCGCGCGACGACGTCGCGGGCGGTGGCGTCGGCCTCGGAGGGCGCCGGCGGCGTCGGCGCCGCCCCGGTGAGGGAGATGCGGTCGATGTGCAGGGTCCCGCGGCGCGGGCGATGGTCGTGACTCACGGTGCGAGCGTCCCTCCGTCGCGGACGATCCGCCGGAGCAGCGGGCTCGGGCGGTAGCGGTCCTCGCCGTACTCGGCCTGCAGCGTCTCGAGCCGGTCGAGGATGGTGCGGGGGCCGATCGCGTCACCCCACGCGAGCAGCCCCCGCGGATAGTTCACGCCGCGCTGCATCGCGAGCTCGACATCGTGCGGCGTCGCGATGCCGAGGCGCACCGCCTCGACGGCCTCGTTGACGAGCATCGCGAGGATGCGGTCCACCACCTGCTGGCCGGTGGCGTGATGGGTGAGCGGTTCGGGCCGCACCGCGCCGGGGCGGTGGTCGTAGTGGCCGCGTCCCGACTTGCGGCCGAGCAGGCCGGCGGCGACGAGCCGCTGCTGGATCAGCGACGGACGGTAGCGCGGGTCCTGGAACATCCCCTCGTACACCGACAGGGTCACGGCGAAGTTCACGTCGTTGCCGATGAGGTCCATCAGCTCGAACGGCCCCATCCGGAACCCACCGAGCGCGGTCATCGCCCAGTCGACCGTGGCGGGCGTGGCGAGCCGCTCCTCGACGATCCGGAGCGCCTCGCCGTAGAACGGTCGCGCGACGCGGTTCACGATGAAGCCCGGCGTGTCGGTCGCCACGACCACGACCTTGAGCCAGTGCTCGGCGAGCGCGCGGGCGGCTGCCGTCACCGCCGGGTCGGTGGCAATCGCCGGGATCACCTCGACGAGCGGCATCACCGGCGCGGGATTGAAGAAGTGCAGGCCGACGACGCGCCCCGGGTGGGCGCAGGCGCCGGCGATCGCGGCGATCGAGAGCGAGGACGTGTTCGTCGCGAGGATCGCCGTCGGGGCGACCACCGTCTCGAGGTCGTGGAAGAGCCGGCGCTTCGCCGCGAGGTCCTCGACGACCGCTTCGATGACCAGCGCGCACGGCGCGAACTCGGCCAGCTGCGCGGGCGCGACGCCGGGGACGTACACGAGGCGCGCGAGCGCCGCCTCGGCGTCGGTCGCCTTCATCCGTCCCTTCTCGACCTCGCGCGCGAACGCCCTCGCGTGCCCGTCGCGCGCCCGCTCCACCGCCGCCGGCACCGCGTCGGCGAGGAGGACGCGGTGGCCGCGCTGCGCGGCGACCTGCGCGATGCCGGCGCCCATCGCCCCGGCGCCGACGACGCCGACGACGGCGTCGGACGCGATGCTGGTCATCTCAGGATCCGGTGAAGGTGGGGCGGCGCTTCTCGAGGAAGGCGCGCACGCCCTCCGCATAGTCGGCGGTCCGGCCCGCCTCGGCCATCAGCGACGCCTCCAGCTCGAGCTGCTCCGCCAGCGTGTGGCCCCAGGTGGCGTTCATCGCCCGCTTGGTGAGGCCGAAGCCGCGGGTCGCCTGCGTCGCGAGCTGCTTCGCGAGGTGCAGCGCGACCTCGTGCAGGCGCGCGTGCGGCACGACCTCCCAGATCAGTCCCCACGCCTTGGCCTGCGCCGCCTGCAGCTTCTCGGCCAGGAAGAACATCCCCGCCGCGCGCTGCGGACCGACCAGGCGCGGCACGAAGAAGGTCCCGGAGGTGTCGGGGATCAACCCCAGCTTGGCGAAGCTCTCGACGAAGGTCGCCTCCTCCGCCGCGATCGTCAGGTCGCACGCGAACGCGAGATTGGCCCCCGCGCCCGCGGCCACGCCGTTGACCGCGCAGACCACCGGCTTCTCGAGAGTGCGGATCGCGGTGATGATCGGATTGTAGCCCTCGCGCACGAAGGTGCTGATGTCGGGCATCGGCTGGCCGTCGGCCGGGAGGGCCTCGGCGAGGTCCTGGCCGGCGCAGAATCCGCGGCCCGCGCCGGTGAGGAGGACGCAACGGACCGCGGGGTCCTCGGCCGCGCGCCGGAGCTCGGCCAGCAGGGCCTGCGCCATCGCCCGCGTGAACGAGTTGAGGACGTCCGGCCGGTTGAGCGTGAGGACGAGGACGCCGTCGTGCAGCTCGGAGAGGACGGAGGGGGTCGTCATGCCGGGAAAGATACCGTCCGCGGGTACCGGGCGCTCCGGTCGGCTGTCAGATTCTTGGGATGCCCCGCCCCCCCCTCGCCGGCCTCGACTGGCGCCGCATCGCGTACCACGTGCTCGTCTCCCGCGCCCTCGACGACGTCGAGGAGGCGACGAACCGGAACCGCGCCACCGTGCCGAAGGACCACGTCGTGCTCTACCAGTTCTCGGCGCGCGGGCACGACGTGGCCCAGTGCATCCTCGGCGCGATGATCGACGGCAGGCGCGATGCGGCGGGCGCGTACTATCGCAGCCGCCCGCTGCTCCTCTCGCTCGGCCTCCCGATCGAGGACGCGCTCGGATCGCCGCTCGGCCGCGCCGGCGGATTCTCCGACGGCCGCGACATCGGCGTCGTCTGCAACCTCCCCAATCCCGACGGACCGGTGGTCCTGCCGATGTCCGGCGACGTCGGTTCGCAGTACACGCCGACTGCCGGATGGGCGCAGGCGATCACCTACCATCGCGACACGCTGCAGGACCCCGCCTGGGCCGGCGCGATGGGCGTCGCGCTCGGCGGCGACGCGTCGGTGGCGACCAGCGGCTTCTGGGCGGCGCTCACGATGGCGACCACGCTCAAGCTGCCGATGCTCTTCTACATCGAGGACAACGACCTCGGCATCAGCGTGAAGGGCGGGATGCAGACCCCGGGGGGCAACATCGCGCGCAATCTCGCCGCGTTCGGCGAGCTGTTCATCCGCGACGGCGATGGCACCGACCCCGACGCGACCGCACGCCTCGTGCGCGAGTGCGTGGCGCACGTGCGATCGGGCGCCGGTCCGGCGCTCGTGCACCTGACGGTGCCCCGGCTCTCGAGCCACTCCGGCCCCGACAACCAGAAGGGCTACCGCACCGACGCCGAGATCGCGGCCGACCAGGCGCGCGACCCGCTGCCGCGCCTGAAGGAGTACCTGGTGCCGGCGCTCCTCACCGAGGCCGACTGGGCCGCGCTCGAGTACGAGGTGATGCGCGACGTGGAACGGGCGCTCGCCGCGGCCCGTGCGCGTCCCGTCCCCGACCCTGCGCGCATCGCGCAGCATGTCCGTGCGGACGACCGCGACGAGGTGGCCCCGGCGTTCGGCGGCCTGCCGCGGCACGTGCGCCGCGCGCTCGGCGGCACCGACGCGCCGCGCGAGGACGGCGAGCTGCTGCGCTTCGCCGAGGCGGTGCGGCGCACGCTGCGCCGCGAGCTCGAGGTGAACCCGCGCGTCGTGGTCTTCGGCGAGGACGTCGGCCGGAAGGGCGGCGTCCACCTCGTGACCGAGGGGCTGCAGAAGCAATTCGGCGCCGACCGCGTGTTCGACACGAGCCTGAGCGAGGAAGGCATCATCGGGCGGGCGAGCGGACTCGCGATCAGCGGCCTCATGCCGGTCGCGGAGATCCAGTTCCGCAAGTACGCCGACCCGGCGACCGAGCAGCTGAACAACACGGGCACGATGCGGTGGCGCACCAACAACCGCTTCGCGGCGCCGATGGTGGTCCGGATGCCGGGGGGCTTCGGGAAGGATGTCGGCGACCCGTGGCATTCGCTCTCCGACGAGGTGCGGTTCGCGCACGCGTACGGGTGGCAGGTGGCGATCCCGTCCAACGCGGCCGACGCGGTCGGGCTGCTGCGCGCCGCCCTGCGCTCGCCCGATCCCACCATCTTCTTCGAGCACCGCTCCCTGCTGATGACCGGCGACGGCAGCGCCCGCTATCCGGGCGACGACTACGTCCTGCCGTTCGGGCGCGCCCGCGTGGTGCAGCCGGGCCGCGCGCTCACGCTCGTCTCGTGGGGTGCGATGGTGCACCGATGCGCCGAGGCCGCGGCCCGGTTCCCGGACATCGTCGAGCTGCTCGACCTGCGCACGATCGCGCCGTGGGACCGCGGCGCGGTCCTCGCCTCGGTGGAGCGGACCGGCCGCTGCCTCATCGTGCACGAGGACAACCTCACCGCCGGCTTCGGCGCCGAGGTCGCGGCCGTGGTGACGCAGGAGGCGTTCTGGCATCTCGACGCCCCGGTGCGCCGGCTCGCGCCCGAGGACATCCCGATGCCCTACCATCCGGTGCTCCTCGACGCCGTCCTGCCGGACGCCGACCGCATCGCGCTCGCGATCGAGGCCCTACTGGACGTGTGACGGCGCCGCCGGCGCGAGCAGCGCCCGCACCTCGGCGTCGGTCGTCGGCGTGAAGTCGTCATACCACGCGCCCACCGCGTAGAACGGTGACGGCGTCGAGAGGCAGACCACCTCGTCCGCGCTCGACGCGAGCGCGTTGGCGACCTCGGGCGGGGCGACCGGCACCGCGACCACGATCCGCGCGGCGCCCTGGTCGCGCACCGCGCGCACGGCCGCCCGCATGCTGGCGCCCGTCGCCAGCCCGTCGTCCACCAGCAGCACGGTGCGCCCGGTGAGCGGCACCGGCGGGCGCGTGCCGCGGTAGGCACGTTCGCGGCGCGCGAGCTCGAATCGCTCGTCCGCCGCCACGCGCGCCACGGTCTCGCGCGGGACCCCGAACGATTCCAGGGTCCGCTCATCGGTCACCTCGACGCCGCCTTCGGCGATCGCCCCCATCGCGAGTTCCTCGTGGCCCGGCAGACCGAGCTTCCGCACGATCACCGCATCGAGTGGGAGGTGGAGGCGCTCCGCCAGCGCGGCCGCGACGGGCACGCCGCCGCGCGGCAGCCCGAGGACGATGACGTCCTCGCGGTCGGCGAACGCCGTCATCCGCTCCGCGAGCCGTTGGCCCGCCTCCCCGCGATCGAGGAACCGCATCGGCACCCCCGGTGGTCGACCGCACGATGCGTCCGGCCGGCGGCGCAGGCAATCAGCGAAAGCTTGACGCGGTCCGGTGCCGCGGATACCCTCAGTGGTCCGCGCGCCCGAGCGCGACCTTCCCCAACCGTGGTGCATCGGTGGACCAGACCCTGTTCCTCGACTTCCTGAGCCGGTGCGTCCGGTCCGAGGCGAGCATGCGCTCGACCCCGGCCGTCCCGGCCAAGGTCCGCGGAGCAGGGCTCCTCGGGTAGCCGCGACGATCCGCGTCGCGCCCCGGGTTCCAGCGCCCTCCCTGCTCCGTCGCAGCGAGGGCGTCGTCATTTCCGACCGGAGCCTGGTCCCGTATGCATAGTCCTCACGACACCACCGCGCCCACGCCCGCCGCGCCCAGCAGCAGCTGGTGGCGCGACCTCACGGACGCGTTGCGCGGCGTCCCGCACGATTACACCAGCGGCGCACTCGGCCGCGCCATCCTCCTCCTCGCCGTGCCGATGGTGCTGGAGATGTCGATGGAGAGCCTGTTCGCCGTCGTGGACGTCTTCTTCGTCGGCCGGATCGGGCCCACCGCCGTCGCGGCGGTGGGGATGACCGAATCGCTGATGATCGTCATCTACACCCTCGCCTTCGGCCTCAGCATCGGCGCGACCGCGACGGTGGCGCGGCGCATCGGCGAGCAGGATCCCGACGGCGCCGCCCGGGCCGCCGTGCAGGTGCTCATCCTCGGCGCCAGCCTCTCGCTCGTGCTCGGTGCGGGCGGCGCGCTCTTCGCGCCGCAACTGCTCGCGCTGATGGGCTCCTCCCCGGAGGTCATCGCCGAGGGGACCGGCTATGCCCGGGTCATGCTCGGTGGCGGCGCCAGCGTGTTCCTGCTCTTCGTGATCAATGCGACCTTCCGCGGCGCGGGGGACCCCGCGGTCGCGATGCGCGTGCTGATGGTCGCGAACAGCCTGAACATGGTGCTCGACCCGCTGTTCATCTTCGGGCTCGGGCCGGTGCCCGCACTCGGCGTGACGGGGGCGGCGGTCGCCACGACGATCGGGCGCACGGTCGGCTTCCTGATCGCGCTGCGGATGCTGCTGCGCGGCTCCGGCCACCTGCGCGTCGCGCGTCCGCACGTGCGCCTCGAGCCGGCGACCATGCTCGGCATCCTGCGGCTCTCCACCGCGGGCACCTTCCAGACCGCCATCGCGACCATGAGCTGGCTGGGCCTCATCCGCGTCGTCGCGTCGTTCGGTGCGACCGCGATGGCCGGCTACACGTTCGCGATCCGCCTCGCCATCTTCGCCTTCATGCCGGCGTTCGGACTCGGCGGCGCGGCGGCGACGCTCGTCGGTCAGTCGCTCGGGGCGAAGAAGCCGGACCGGGCCGAGCAGGCGGTGCGCGTCGCGACGAAGGTGGACGTGGCGTTCATGGGCACCATCGGCCTCGTGTACTGGCTCTTCGCCGAACCGATCATCGGGCTCTTCACGCAGGATGCGCCGGCGGCCGCCCTCGCCGCGACCGGGCTCCGCATCATGGCCTACGGCTTCCCGCTCTTCGGGGCCGGGATGGTGCTCGAGCAGGCGTTCAACGGCGCTGGCGACACCTGGACGCCGACGTGGATCAACCTCGGCGTCTACTGGATCATCCAGATCCCGCTCGCGTGGCTCCTCGCCAGGCCGCTCGGCTTCGGCGTGCCCGGGGTGTTCGTCTCGGTGACCATCGCCTACAGCGTGTTCGTGCTCGTCGCGTGGGTGCTCTTCCGGCGCGGGCGGTGGAAGCTCAAGCACGTCTGACCGGCGGGCCGCGCCCTGCTGCGCGCGTCGAGGGGCCGTCCGCGGATGCGGGCGGCCCCTCCGCGCCTCCGGTCAGCGCAGCAGGCCGAGCCCGCGCAGCGCCTCATCCACCTCGGCCGCGGTGGCACCCCGTGGGTAGCGGTCGCCGCGGGCGTTGCGCTCCATCACCTTCTCGATCGCCACCACCCGGCCGCCAGCGTCCACCTTCACGAACGACTCGGCGGTGCCGAGTTCCCGGTGAACGCCCTGCTTGATGGTGAAGACGAGCAGCCAGGCCTGCCCGCCGTCCCACTGGCGGGTGACGGCATAGTGGCGCACGGCGCCATAGCGCGTGAGCGCCACCGGTCGCTCGACGCGCCGGCCGTCGCGGATGGTGATGGCCCGCGCCGACAGGTCCGCCTCGGGCTCGTCGGTGTGGTGGTGTCCCTCGACCAGCAGCACCGCGCCCGGCACGGGCGGGTTCCCGCGCACCTCGGTGACCGTGATCTGCGGCGGGCCGAAGGCGCGGGCGGCGAGGACGGTGACCGCGAGTGCGGCCACGAGGGCAGGGCGAAGGGCGGGCATCGGGACTCCGGGTCGAGGTGAGTGGGGCACTCCTTCCGATGCCGTGGCGCCAGCGGCCGTTTACGCGGGCTGGCGGACCGGCGCGCCCGGCCGGAACTTCCGGCATGCGGCCGATGCTCTTCGCCTTCTTCTATGGGATGGGGGCCTATGCCGTCTCCTTCCTGGACGGCCTGCTCGGGCTCAGCGCGTATCTGCTGCTCTTCGCGTTCCTGTTCGGTATCCCGTTCGGCATCGGCTACACCACCGCGCGCGGCTTGCAGCGCCACGACCGCACCGGCGCGCTGCTGGCGCCGCTCGTGCCGCTCGGCGCCATCCTGCTCGCACTCGTGATGTTCGGCTGGGAGGGATGGATCTGCATCGCGATGGCCGCCCCGCTGGTGCTGGCCGGCGCCTTCACGGGCGGGCTGTGGGGCTGGATGCGCCGCGCCGTGCGGGGCCGACGCGAGCCGTTCGTGACCCTCACCCTGCCGTTCCTCCTCATGCCGGTCGAGGCACAGCTCGTGCCGCGCGACCGCGCCGGCGCCTCGCAGACGAGCATCGACATTGCGGCCCCGCCGGCGCGCGTGTGGGAGGAGATCGCGTCGGTGGATTCCATCCGCCCCGAGGAACGGGCGCCCGCCCTGTACACCGCGATCGGCTTCCCCGCCCCGGTCGCCGCGACGCTCGACCGGCCCGGCGTCGGCGGCGTGCGCATCGCGACCTTCGCCTGGGGCATCCGCTTCGAGGAGACCGTCACCGCGTGGGTGCCGGGGCGCGAGCTCGCGTTCGCGATCCGCCCCGACTCGATCCCCGACCTCCCGACGCTCGACCCGCATGTCCGGATCGGCGGCGAGCACTTCGACGTGCTCGAGGGGCGCTACCGGATCGAGCCCCTCGCCGACGGGCGCGTGCGGCTGCACCTCGAGAGCCGCCACCGCGTGCGGACGCGCTTCAACGCCTACGCGGGTGCGTGGGCGGACCTCGTGATGGGGAGCGTGCAGCGCGGCATCCTGCACGTCATCCGCGCGCGGGCCGAGGCGCCGGCGGCGGCCACCGCGCGGCCGTCAGGGCCGGCGGTCAGAACGCCTTGAACTCGTCGAACGGTTGCCGGCAGCTGCGGCAGACGTGGATGGCCTTGCAGGCGGTGCTGCCGAACTCGCTGCGGAGCTCGGTGTCGCGCGAACCGCACCACGGGCACGGCACCGGCGTCCGCGCGCGCATCAGGGTGATGAGGCCGGCGGGCTCGGCCTTCCCCGGCGGCGCGATGCCGTAGCGGCGCAGCTTCTCGCGGGCCTCGGGCCCGATCCAGTCGGTCGTCCACGCGGGCGCGAGCACCGTCCGCAGCTCGACCCGCGGGGCGCCGGCGGCCGTGAGGGCGGCCGTGATGTCCCGCTCGATCTCGCGCATCGCGGGACAGCCGGAGTAGGTCGGCGTGATGGTGACCGCGACACCACCGTCCGGCGCGACGGTCACGTCGCGCACGATGCCGAGCTCGACGACCGAGATCACCGGGACCTCGGGATCGGGTACCGTGCCGACGATGCGGAGGGCGTCGTCCTGCGTGAGCATCGGCGTGGCGCGCGCCGGACGGGCGGCGCGCGCTCCCGTCACCAGGCGGCGCCCGGGTGCGACCGGGCGACGATCTGCATCGTCGCGAGCAGGTGCCCGAGGTGCTCGGTGTGCCGGCCGGTCCGGCCGCCGTGGCGCATGCCCGCATCGGCGGGGCGGACGAGCGTCGCGCGGGCGAGGACGTCATCCACGATCGCGTCCCAGCGAGGCCGGATCGCGGCCGCGTCGAGCGCGATGCCGTGCGCGGCGACCGCCTCGTCCACGGCGTCGCGCCGGAACAGCTCGCCCGTGAAGCGCCACAGGTCGTCGAGCGCCCGCTGCACGCGCGCATGGCTCTCCGCCGTGCCGTCGCCGAGGCGCACCACCCACTCGCTCGAGTGCCGGAGGTGGTACTTGTCCTCCTTGAGCGCCTTCCCCGCGACGGCGGCCAGCCCCGGGTGCCCGCCCGCCGCCAGCGCCTCCCACACGAGCACGCTGTGCGCGTCGAACAGGAACTGGCGCACCATCGTGACGCCGAAGTCGCCGTTGGGCTGCTCGACGAGGAGGCAGTTGCGGAACTGCACGCCGTCGCGGAAGTAGGCGAGCGCGTCCTCGTCGCGGCCGCGGCCCTCGACCTCGCCGGCGAGGCGCAGCAGGCTCGCGGCCTGGCCGATCAGGTCGAGCGCGAGGTTGGAGAGCGCGATGTCCTCCTCGAGGATCGGCCCGTGGCCGCACCACTCGGAGAGCCGGTGCCCGAGGATCAGGCGGTCGTCGCCCAGGCGGAGCAGGCACTCGACGAGCGGGTCACCCAGGTCGGGCCCGCGCGCGCCGGCGACGGGCCGCGTGCCGGCGCTGGCCTCGCCGGCGGCGATGCCGAGCTCCTCGTCCCCGTGCGCGGCGCTCAAAAGACCTTCACGCCGCGCGGCACCTTGTAGAACTGCGGGTGCCGGTAGGCCTTGTCGTTGCCCGGGTCGAAGAACGGCCCGGCGTCGCCCGGTGCCGACGCGGTGATGGCGCTCGACGGGACCACCCAGAGGTTCACCGCCTCGCCGCGGCGCGCGTAGACGTCGCGCGCATTCTGCAGCGCGTGCTCGGCGTCCGTCGCGTGGAGCGACCCGGCGTGCTCGAACGGTTCGCCCTGATTCCCCTGCGTGAAGACCTCCCAGAGCGGCCAATGGCTGTCGCCGCCGATCGCGCCGGCGCTCATGCGGCCTCCGTGCTGCGCGCGGCCTGCTTGGCCTGGTGCGCGGTCGCCGCCTCGCGGACCCAGCGGCCCTCGTCGTGCGCGCGATTGCGTGCCGCCAGCCGCTCCTGGTTGCAGGGACCGTTGCCCTTGATGACCTCGTAGAACTCCGACCAGTCGATCGCCCCGAACACCCAGTTCTTGGTCTCCGGGTCGAAGCGGAGGTCGGGATCGGGGAGCGTCACGCCGATGGCCTGCGCCTGCGGGACCGTGAGGTTCACGAAGCGCTGACGGAGCTCATCGTTCGTCTTCCGCTTGACGCGCCAGCGGAGCAGTTCCGCCGAGTTGGGCGAGTCGGTGTCCGACGGGCCGAACATCATCAGGGCGGGCCACCAGAAGCGGTTGACGCTGTCCTGCAGCATCGCGCGCTGCGCCGGCGTGCCGGCCGCGAGCGTCGCGCAGAGCTCGTAGCCCTGCCGCTTGTGGAAGTTCTCCTCCTTGCAGATCCGCACCATCGCGCGGGCATACGGACCGTACGAGGTCTTGGCGAGCACCGTCTGGTTCACGATCGCCGCGCCGTCCACCAGCCAGCCGATCACGCCCATGTCCGCCCAGGCGAGCGTCGGGTAGTTGAAGATGCTCGAGTACTTGGCGGTGCCGTCGAGCAGCTGGCGATAGAGGTCGAAGCGGTCCACCCCGAGCGTCTCGGTGCCGCAGTAGATGTAGAGCCCGTGCCCGGCCTCGTCCTGCACCTTGGCGATGAGGCTCATCTTGCGGCGCAGCGACGGCGCGCGCGTGATCCAGTTCCCCTCGGGGAGCATGCCGACGACCTCGGAGTGCGCGTGCTGCGACATCATGCGCGTGAGCTGCCGGCGATAGCGCTCCGGCATCCAGTCCTTCGGCTCGATGCTCTCGCCGGCGGCGATGCGCGCCTCGAAGGCGGCGAGGAGCGCCGGGTCCTCCTGGGGGGTCGGCTTCGGGTCCATGCCGAAAACTATATTTGGCGGATGACCACGACCACCAGCGCCACGCCTTCGGTCCCGGAGGGCACGGTCCGGACCGAGACGCGGGACGGGATCGCCACCGTCGAGTTCGCGCATCCGAAGGGGAACTCCCTACCGGCGGCGCTCCTGAACGATCTCGCCGCCGCCATCACCGCGGCCGGCGCCGACCCATCGGCGCGCGTGATCGTCCTCCGGAGCGCGGGCGGCTCCACCTTCTGTGCCGGCGCCTCGTTCGACGAGTTCACCGCGGTCGCGACGCCCGAGGCCGGGCAGGCCTTCTTCTCCGGCTTCGCCCGGGTGATCCTCGCGATGATCCGCGCGCCGAAGTTCGTGCTGGTCCGCGTGCAGGGCCGGGCGGCCGGCGGCGCGCTCGGGGTCATCGCGGCGAGTGACTACTCATTCGCGGTCCGGACGGCGCAGGCGAAGCTGAGCGAGCTGCAGGTCGGCATCGGGCCCTTCGTGGTCGGCGTGGTCCTTGAGCGGAAGCTCGGGCAGGCGGCCTTCCAGCACCTCGGCGTGCACGCCGACTGGCACGACGCCGCCTGGTGCGAGCGGCACGGCCTGTACGCGATGCTCTGCGACGACACGGCGGGCCTCGACGCCGCGGTCGAGGCGCATGCGACGCGGCTCGCAGGCGCGAACCCGGAGGCGATGCGCGAGATGAAGCGGATCTTCTGGGCGGGCACCGAGGGCTGGGAGGCGCAGATGCGCGAGCGCGCCGCGATGAGCGGCCGGATGGTGCTCTCGGACTTCACGCGCGAGGCGCTGGCGCGGTTCCGCGCGCGCTGAGTCCGCCAGCCGGCCCACCGTCCGCATGAGGATATCGGCGGACGGTTCGACCTTCTGACCCCCCGACCGTGGCTGGCGCGGTCATCGCGCGCGCCCCTACACTGAGTGGGCAGGGTTCCTCCGCTCCCCCCCCGTCGCACGGAGCGTTCGATGACCGACCACCTGGCCGACGCCCAGTTGCGCGCCGTGTTGGAGCACGCGCCCTCGGGTCTGCTGCTCACGGACGCCGGGGGCCGCATCCTCTTCCTGAACCGCGAGGTCGAGCGCCTCTTCGGCTATCCGCGCGAGGAGCTGCTGGGCGCGTCGATCGACCGGCTGGTGCCACCGGAGGTGCGCGCCGCCCACGCCGGCCAGCGATCCGGGTTCAGTACCACGCACGCCTCCCACGCGCATCGCCCGCTCGGCAGCGGACGCGACCTCACGGGCGTGCACCGCGACGGGCACGCGATCCCGGTCGAGGTGGGCCTCACGCGGATCGACGGAGGGGCCGAGCCACTCGTGCTCGCCGCCGTGCTCGACATCGCGGAGCGCACGCGGCTCGCGCAGGAGCACCGCCACCTCGAGGCGCGTCTCCGCCGCGCCCAGCAGCTCGAATCGCTCGGCACCCTCGCGGGCGGCATCGCGCACGACTTCAACAACATCCTGGGCGGGATCCTCGGCTACGC
>JAIBBJ010000092.1 GCA_019694735.1 Gemmatimonadaceae bacterium
CGGCCCAGGTCGCGCGTCACGCTCGCGCGCAGCCGCGTCGCGCCGTCGTAGCCGCGCCAGTAGCCGCGCAGCTCCCGCCCCACGAGCCGCACGAACCGGTCGTCGAAGTTCGCGTACGCGCGCGCGAGCTCGATCCGGTCGTACTCGATCCAGTCCGCCGCCCGCACCGCCCCCACCGTCGCGCTCCAGCGCGGCGCGCTCCACGTCACGTCGGCGCTCGCGGTCAGGCGCGGCACGCCGAGCACGCGGTCGCCGACGCGCAGGTCGCCGGTGTAGCGCCGCGCCAGGCGGTCCACGCGGCTGTCCACGCTCGTGAAGGTGGACGCGAACGCGAGCCGCCCCGCCCGCACCGTGCCGCCCACCTCGATGCCGCGGTTCGCGATCGCCCCGACGTTCTGGTACTCGAGGGCGAGCCGCCGGCGCCCGCTGCCGCTGCTCCCGCCGCTCCCGCTGCTGTCCACCACCACCACCTGCTGGATGAGCCCCGTCGCGCGCTGGTCGAACGCCGTCGCCTGCAGCGTCAGCCGCCGCCCGACGAAGAGGTCGAACCCCGCCTCGATCCCCGACTGCTCCTCGGGCGCGAGCGCGGCCGCGCCCGCCACCGCGCGCAGGCCGCCCTGCACGCTGATCCGGTTCGCGGTGCGCGGCGCCCGCATCCCGCGCCCGTACGACGCGCGGACCTTCAGCGTCGTCGTGCCGTGGTCCTGCACGATCGCGCCGCCGACCAGCGGGAGCGTCGTGTAGCGCACGCTGCCCAGGTACGCGTCGCTGCGCTCGAGGCGCGCGCCCGCGGTGAGGTAGAACGTCTCGCGGAACGCGAGGTCGGCCTGCGCCACTGCGCCGGTGTTCGTGAGCCACTGCACCGTCGGCAGCGCGGCCAGCGGCCCGCCCCCCGCGCCGCCGCCCGGGCCGCCCGCGCCCGCGCCGGTCGTGCGCGTCGGCGACGACTCGCGCAGCGCCGAGTGCTCGAGCGCGAACGTCCACGTCGCCGTGCTCCGCGGCGCGATCACCACGCGCGCCACGCTCGAGCCGCGCACCGACCAGCGGTCCGCGCGCCCGCTCGCCGCGTTCAGCACCGAGTCCGAGATGGACGGGAACGGCGTCAGCTCGTTCGTCACGTTGCTCAGCACGTACCCGTCCACGCCGGCGACGAGTGAGTGCGTCCAGCGCTCGTCCGGCGCCACGCGCAGCGTGCCCCCCACCGTGTACTGCGTCACCGACTGCGCCGCCGTGCCCACCGTGGGGTTCACGATCCCCGAGTCGCTCAGCGCGAGCGCCGAGTCGGAGAGGAACGGGTTCCGCCCGGCGCCGAGCCGCTCGTTGAGGAAGCGGCCGGTGAGCCGGAGCGTCGAGCGGCCGGTCACCCACCGCGCGCTCCCGGTCGCGCGCAGGTGGTCCTGCGCCGCGCCGGGATACAGCGCGCCCACCCGCCCCGCCGTCAGCGCGAGCTGCCCCGCCCGTGCGACGCCGCCGCCGCGCACGCCGAGCGCGTACTCCTGCGTGACCGCGTCCTGCGGGGCGAACGCCGTGTTCGCCACGCCGGTGGTCGTGCGCACCGACCAGCGCGGCGCGTCGGGCCCCGTGCCCTCGGCGCGCGTCACGAGGTTCAGCACGCCGCTGATCGCGTCCGCCCCGTGCAGCGCCGCGCCCTGCGGGCCGCGAATGACCTCCACGCGCTCCAGCGAGGCCACGTCGAACGCGGAGACGAGCAGCGGGTTCGCCACCTCGATGCCGTCGATGTACACCTTGGGGTAGCTCACCCCGAACGAGCTCGCGCCGCGGATGCTGCCGTAACGCGCGAGCGGCGTCGCCGGCGACGCGCCCCACATCCAGATCCCGGGCACGTTGGCGTCGAGCGCCCCGGCGAAGCTGCCGACCCCCGCGCGGTCCGCCGCCTGCCCGTCGATCACGTCGAGCGCGATCGGCAGGCTCCGCTCCGAGCGGCCCGCGGCGCTGCCGGTGATCACCACGCGGTCGAGCGGCACGGCCGGTGCCGGCAGCACGCGCGCGCCGGTCACGCGCGCCACCGGCGCGAAGACCAGGTGCTCGGGACCCGCCACCACCGCGCGCACCGGCACGCCCGCCAGCAGCGCGAGCAGCGCCTCCCCCACGGTCACCGAATCGCCCGCGAACGCCACCGGCCGGTCGAGCGGCAGGAGCTCCGACGCGTAGGTGAGCCGCAGGTGCGCGACCACCGCGATGCGGTCGAGCGCGTCGCGCAGCGCGACGTCGCGCAGCCTGAGCGAGATGCGGCGGTCGAGCGGCGACGGCACGGCACTGAACGCGGGCGGCGCCTGGGCGGCGAGCGCAGACGGGGCCGCGCCCAGCGCGGCCCCGAGGACGAGGGCGACCCCCACCGCTCGACGCACTGCGTCGACCGTGCGTCGCATGTCAGGGCATGGACCGCAGCGTGCGGGGCCGCAGCACGATCGAGTCGCCGTGCGCCTCGGCGGCCGCACCGAGCGCGAGCGCGAGCAGCGCCACCGCCTCGTCGCGGCCCTCGGTCGTGAAGGTCGCGGTCACGTGCCGCGCGGCGAGCTCGGCGGTCGCCGGCACCACGCGGACCCCGTACCAGCGCGCGAGGTCGGCGGTGACGCGCGCCATCGGCGCCTCGCGGAACACCAGCGCCCCGCGGCGCAGCGCACCGTCCTCGGCGGTGACGTCGCCGCGGCGCACCACCGGCGCGCCCGAGGAGACCAGCGCGCGGTCCCCCGCCGCGAGCCGCGCCGTCGCGCCGCCCGCCACGCCGATGTCCACCACGCCCTCGAGCACCGCGACCTCGACGTCGCCGGGGGCATGCCGCACGGTGAACGCCGTGCCGACGTCCACGATGCGGGCGGCGCCGGCGAGCACCGTGAACGGATGCGCCGCGTCGTGCACCACGCTGAAGACGGCCTCGCCCTCCACGCGGACCTCACGCGTGCCTTCCGCGAAGCCGGCCGCGATCTCGAGGCGGCTCGCCGGCCCGAGGATCACGCGCGTGCCGTCCGGGAGGTCCAGCGAATCCCGCTGCCCCACGGCGGTCGCGACCGTGCGCGCCGGCGAGGGCGCCGCGGGCGCCGCGCGCAGGAACCAGCCGAGGCCGGCCGCGAGCACGAGCGTCGCGGCGGCCGCGAGCGGGACCCACCGGCGGGACATCGACGACGCCGTGCCTGGCGTCGCCGCGTCTGGCGTCGCCGTGCGCTGCGTCGCCGTGCGCTGCGTCGCCGCGCCGCCGGCGGCACGCGATGGCGCGGACCCGATCGCGGCCGCCTGCGGCGCCCGCATCCGCGTGTGCACCTTCGCCAGCGCCGCCTCCACATCCACGCCGGCCGGCGTCGCCCACGCCGTCTCCCCCGCCGCCGCGCGCACCGCGGCGAGCGCCTGGGCGCGGGACGCGTCGGCGGCGAGCCACGCCTCCACTGCGGCCGTCTCGACGGGCGTCGCCTCGCCCGCCACATGGCGCGCGAGGAGCGCCCACCGGGCGTCGTCGTCGAGGTGCTGGAGGTCGAGGGAGTGGGTCATCCTGAACGAATCGACACGCGAGGCGTCTGATACCCTATCGGGCCCCGGCCGGAGCCCGCCCGGGTGCGCGTCGCCCGGGCGGACCTTGCCCGGGCGACCCGGGTTAATATGCACGCCGCGCCGCTGGACACCGCCACCCCGACCCCACCGGGATGCCCCCGACGACCGATGCGGAGGATGCCGCCCTCCTGGCGCGCTTGCGCGCCGGGGACGAGGGCGCCTTCGACGTGGTCTTCCGCGCGCACTACGGCGGCTTGGTCGGGCTCGCCGAGTCGCTGCTCCGCGTGCGGGCCCAGGCGGAGGATGTCGCGCAGGACGTGCTGCTGGAGCTCTGGCGCCGCCGTGAGACGCTGGTGGTGACCGATTCGCTGCGCTCGTATCTGTATCGCGCCGTCCGGAACCGCGCGCTCAACGAGCTGCGGCGGGTGAAGGTCGCGAAGCGCAAGGAACCGCTCGTCCGCGGCGAGGAGGCCACGCCCGCGATCGGGCTGCTCCATATGGAGGACGAGGAGATCGATGCCGCGCTGGCGTCGGCGATCGCGGCCCTGCCGGATCCGGTGCGGGCGACCTTCCTGATGAGCCGCCAGGAGGGCCTCAAGTATCAGGAGATCGCCGGCCGGCTCGGCATCTCCGTGAAGACGGTCGAGGCCCGCATGGGCAAGGCGCTCAAGGAGTTGCGCGACCGGCTCGCCCCCTGGTTGCCCGCGGGGGCCGAGGGGCGGTAGGGTACGGGGCGGCTGGAGTGTCAGGTAGGGTGAAGGCCGGAGCGGGTGCCCTCGTCCGAGGGCGGATCCCGGACCCCGGCGACCCTTTCGGAGGCACGACCCGATGTTGCGTTCCATTCGTCCGGTCCTGACCGGCGCCCTCATCCTCAGCGTCGCCGCCTGCTCGGACTTCTTCGGCAACGCCAATGCCGTGAACGAGGACCCGACGCTCGCCGTCGCGTTCCAGTCGGTCCCGATGGGCTACAGCACGGCGCAGAACAGCTACGGCGAGGAGTCCGAGGGCACCGGCCCGTTCTTCCCCGGCGCCGAGGACGGCGGCATGGGCCCCGGCCGCGGCCGCGGGCGCGGCCATGAGCACGACATGGGCCGCGGCCTCGGGCCGCTCATCGGCTTCGGCATCAAGGCCGACTTCCTCGGCGGCCGCGGACTCGGCTGGCTCTTCGGCCGCGGGCGCCACGGCGACCCCGATGTCAACGGCAGCCTCGCCGACTGCACCTTCAACGCCGCCAGCGGCCGCGTCGAGTGCGATCCGGTGACGGGCCGCCGTGGGCTCACCATCGAGCGCTCGGTCGCCTTCACCGACACCGCGGGCGCGGTGCAGCAGGCGTTCGACACGCTCACGACCGACCGGATCAACACGCGCACGGCGATCAGCGGCAGCTTCACGCGCCGCGACAGTGCGGTGACCGAGGTCGAGCACTCGAGCGACCGCACCATCGCCGGCATCGCGAAGTCGAGCACGCAGCACCGCATCGACGGCGTCGCCGCGGGCCGCGAGTCCACCACCGGCACCGACAGCAGCGGCGCCTTCTCGGTGCTCCGCGTCGCCTTCGACACCATCGCGGGCGTCATCATCCCGAAGGCGGACACGGGCCGCACCTACCCGACCGCCGGCACCATCGTGCGGCGGATGCAGGTGACCCGCACCCGCGGCGGCGAGACGCGAACGCTCTCGCGGCGCGAGGTGATCACCTACGACGGCAGCACCACCGCGAAGCTCGTCGTGACGCAGGGCGACTCGACCAGGACCTGCTCGATCCCGCTCCCGTTCGGGCGGCCGACCTGCCAGTGACCGTGCACGGGCCGCTGCGGCGGCACGGCTGAGACCTTCCCCGCAGGAGACGAGGCCCCGGCGACATCGCCGGGGCCTCGTCGTTCCGGGCCCGACGGCGCGTGGCCATATTCGGGCGCCCGTCCACCCGCCCCCGGAGCCCCCGCCCGTGACCCCGCTCTCGCGCCGCCTCATCGCCGAACTCCTCGGCACCCTGCTGCTCGTCGCCTTCGGGACCGCCAGCGTCGTCGTGAACGCGCAGCAGGGCGCACCGCTCGGCCTCGGCGGCATCGCCCTCACCTGGGGCGCGCTCGTCGCGGTGCTCGTGTACGCGTTCGGCAACCTCTCCGGCACGCAGATCAACCCGGCGGTGACCGTCGGGCTCTGGTCGGTGGGACGGCTCCCGCGCGGCGAGGTGCTGCCGCACGTGGTGGCGCAGGTGATCGGCGCGTCCATCGGCTCCTTCGCGGTGCTTTGGCTGCTCGGCGACTCGCACGGCCTCGGCGCGACGACCACCGCGCTCGACCCGGCGCGCGCCTTCGCCGTGGAGTTCGCCGCGAGCTTCCTGCTGATGGCCTGCGTGATGGGCGCGGGCGTGGACGAGCGCACGCCGCGCGGCTTCGTCGCGCTCGGCGCGGGGATGGCGGTGATGCTCGACGTCTTCGTCGCCGGACCGCTCACCGGCGCGTCCATGAACCCCGCGCGCTCGTTCGGCCCCGCACTCGCCATGGGCGCGTGGACGATGCAATGGCTCTACTGGGCCGCGCCCATCGCGGGGATGCTCGCCGCGGCGCAGGTGATGCAGCGGCTGGGTTCACCGCCGAATGGTCCGCTGCCCTGACCGAACTGTCGGGCATCTGAATGGAACTGACCGGTCCCACCGTGTAGCGTGACGACTCGCTGTCCCCCGCCACCGCGCCGCTCCGAGCGGAGTGCGCGATGGCCGAGTCCGCTCCCTCACTCGGGAACCCATCAGATGATGTCCCTCCTCGCTCCCCGGCGCCGTCGCCGCGTCGCCGTGCGCGCTGCGGTGCGCGTGGCCGCGCTCGCGCTCGCCACCCTCACCTTCACCGCCTGCGACGACTCGACCGGTCCCGACGGCTCGATCTTCAAGATCGACATGTTCGCGGCGAGCCCCGTGCTGAACGTCGGGCAGACGACCCGCGTCGTCGCGTCGCCGACCAACGCCGGCGGCCGGCTGATCGAGGGGCGCACGATCACGTTCTCGTCCTCGACGCCCGCCGTCGCGACGGTGGATGGCAACGGCCTCGTGACCGCGCTGGCCGGCGGCACGACGACCATCACCGCGACCACCGGCGGCGAGTCCGCCACGCTCGACATCGGCGTGCTGTACCCGACCCAGACCGTCACGCTCGCCCCCGCGGCGGGCCAGTCCACGACGATCCGGCAGGAAGGCTCGGTGCAGATCAACGCGACCTTCACCGACGCGACCGGCGCGACGGTCACCGGGCGGCAGGTCGTCTGGACCTCGAGCAGCCCCGCGGTCGCCACGGTCAACAACAGTGGCTTCGTCGCCGGCGTCACCGACGGCACCACGACGATCACCGCGACCACGCTCGACGGCGTGGCCGGCACCGTCGTCGTCACGGTGTCGGGTGCGCCGGTGGTCGCGACGGTCACGCTCGCCGCGACGTCGAACCGCTACATCGGCCAGGGACAGACGGAGCAGATGGTCGCCACCGCGCGCGCGGCGTCGGGCACCGTGCTCTCGCTCGCCGGCCGCACGGTCACCTGGACGTCGAGCGCGACCGGCGTCGCGACGGTGGACGCCAACGGCCTCGTGAGCATGGTCGCCGCGTCCGGCACGTCGAACATCGGCGTCAGCGTGGACGGCATCGCCGCGACGGCGGTGCAGGTGGTGGGCGTGAACCCGATCGCCAACGCGGTCGCGACGCCGATCGCCACGCTCGCCGTGGACGGCAACCTGTACTACGGCTTCGAGGTCCCCGCGGGCACGACCAACCTGCAGGTGACCCTCGCCGGCGGCACCGGCGACGCCGACGTGCTCGTGTACCGTCCGGGCCTCGCGCCGCCGACGAACCCGTACGCGAGCAACAGCTGGACCTGCATCTCGGCGGCCGCCGGCAACGGTGAGAGCTGCGCCGTCGCGACGCCGGCCGCCGGCCGCTGGCTCGTGCGCGTGTACGCGTACGAGGCCGTGGCGGGCACCACGCTCACGGTGACGCGCACGCCCTGACCGGGCCGGTCGCGGAACCCGTCACGCGGCGTCGTCCCTTCGGGGGCGGCGCCGCGTGGCGCTCAGCGCGAGAGGAACCCGTAGGCCACGGGCGGGCGGTCGCGCGGGCCCGCCCAGTACACGCGTGCCCCCACCGCGCCGGCGAACGCGGCCGGCGGCGCCACGAGCCGCTCGCGCCGCCCATCC
>JAIBBJ010000082.1 GCA_019694735.1 Gemmatimonadaceae bacterium
GCCCGTCCCGCCGCCGATGGCACCGCCACGCCGGTCGCCGGCGACGCCGACCCCGGCGGCCGCGCCGGCCGCGCCGGTGGCGCCCCCGCCGGCCATTGCTGCGCCGCCCGCGCCTCGGGTCAGCATGCCCACGCCGGCCCCCGCTGCCCCCGCTGCGCCTGCTGCGCCCGCGCCGTCCGGTCCGACTGGGACCCCGGCGCGCGGCAGCATCGCCGTCCCGGCGGAAGGGCGTGCGTCGTCGGCGACGCCGCGTCGGGGTATCAATCCCTTCCTCAACAACGACCCGAACCAGAAGGGGCGCCGGCTCGCGCGCGCGCTCGTGTCCGACATGATCGCGTACCAGCCCGGGAAGCGCGAGGAAGGGCTTGCGAATGGCACGCTCAAGGATCTGTTCCGCGAGGAGATCAAGAAGAGCTACGAGGAGTACGTCGACCAGATCGGGAAGGAGTTCGCGGAGAGCACGTCGCACTTCGCGGACGCCCTCAACGACCTGCTGGCCGGCGGGCAGAAGATGTTCTAGGGCACGGACGCCGGCGGACGCCATCGGAGTGTGGGGCAGTGCCTCCCGCGCACCCACCCGGCTATCTTCCGTCGTACGCTGGGCGAGCCGGTCCCCATCCGTGGGGCCGGCTCGCACCGCATCCGACCCAGGATCCCCGCATGGCCGACTCCCCGCATCTCACCGCCCTCCGCCACGACGAGAGCCGCCTCGCCGAGCTCCGGAGGTACCTTTGACCTCGGGCGCAAGCGCGAGCGCCTGAGCGCCCTCGAGGGCGACATGGCCGACCCGGCCTTCTGGAACGCCCAGGAGCGTGCCCGGGAGGTCGTCCAGGAGGTCAAGACGCTGAAAGGGTGGATCGAGCCGCACGACCGGCTCCTCGGTCGCATCCAGAGCACGGTCGAGCTCGTCGAGCTCCTGGCGCTGGAGCCGGACGCGGCGATGGAGGCGGAGGTCGCGCGCGAGACGGGGACGATCCGTGAGGAGGTGGACGCGTTCGAGCTCAAGTCGCTGCTGCAGGGGCGCGATGACTTCCGGGACGCGCAGCTCGAGATCAGCGCCGGAGCGGGCGGCACCGAGGCCCAGGACTGGGCGCAGATGCTGATGCGGATGTACACGCGCTGGGCGGAGCGGAAGGGCTTCACCGTCGAGATCATCGACCTCTCGGAGGGGGAGGAAGCGGGGATCAAGGGCGCGGTGCTCGAGATCAAGGGGGAGTACGCGTACGGCTTCCTGCGGCCGGAGAGCGGGGTGCACCGGCTCGTCCGCATCTCGCCGTTCGACTCGCAGGCGCGCCGGCACACGAGCTTCGCGTCGGTGTTCGTGTATCCGGTCGTCAACGAGGAGATCAACATCGAGATCCGGGACGACGACCTGAAGATCGATGTCTACCGGGCGTCGGGTGCCGGCGGCCAGCACGTGAACAAGACGAGCTCGGCGGTGCGGATCACGCACCTGCCGACCGGCATCGTCGTCGCATCGCAGCAGGAGCGGTCGCAGTTCAAGAACAAGGCGACCGCGATGAAGCAGCTCAAGAACAAGCTCTACCAGCGCGAGGCGGAGAAGCAGGCCGCGGTGAAGGCGGCGATGGACGCGAACAAGCAGGACGTGACCTTCGGCTCGCAGATCCGCAGCTACGTCTTCCAGCCGTACACGATGGTGAACGACCATCGGACCGAGTTGAAGCTGACCGATGTGCACAAGGTGATGGACGGGGCGATCGACCCGTTCATCCAGGCCTTCCTCAAGCAGAACGGCGCCGCGGGCGGCGCGGCGGCGTAGCCGATGAGCGACGAACTCAACTTCGTGATGCAGGCGCGCCGCGAGAAGCTCGCGGCGCTCGAGGCGGCGGGGGTGGCGCCGTTCGCCTACGCCTTCGACCGGACGCACCAGTGCGTCCCCGCCGCGGCGCTGCTCCCGGCGGACGCGGAGGAGGGCCCGGTGGTGCAGCTGGCTGGGCGGATCGTCGCGTGGCGCGGCCACGGCAAGACGGTCTTCGCGCACCTGGCCGACGAGTCGGGGCGCCTGCAGCTGTACTTCCGGAAGGACCAGCTGGGCGAGGCGGTCTTCGCCGTGCTCCAGTACTTCGATCTCGGCGACGTGATCGGTGTCCACGGCCCGCTGTTCCGCACGCGGACCGGCGAGGTGACGGTGCGGGTCGATCGCGTGGAACTGCTCGCCAAGTCGCTGCGGCCGCTCCCGTTCGGGAAGGAAGAGGTCGTCGATGGCACGCCGGTCCGGCACTCGGGCTTCGCGGACGGCGAGCAGCGTTCGCGGCAGCGCTACGCCGACCTCGCGGTGCATCCGGAGGTGCGCCGACATTTCGTCGCGCGGTCGCGCATGGTGTCCGCCATCCGGCGGGCGCTCGACGGGCTCGGCTACCTCGAAGTCGAGACGCCCGTGCTCCAGCCGCTCTACGGGGGCGCGGCGGCGAAGCCGTTCACGACGCATCACAACGCGCTCGACATGCCGCTCTACCTGCGCATCGCCGACGAACTGTACCTCAAGCGGCTGATCGTGGGCGGGATGGACCGCGTGTACGAGATCGGGCACGACTTCCGGAACGAGGGCATCGACCGGACGCACAACCCCGAGTTCACGATGCTGGAGTTCTACGAGGCGTACGCCGACTACTCCGTGATGATGGGCCGCGTCGAGCAGTTGCTGATCGGCGCGGCGGCGGCGGTGCGCGACGTGCTCGGGGACGGGGCGCGGGCGCGCATGGACGGGACCGAGGCCGGCCCGGTCCCCACCTTCGTGACGCCGTTCCCCCGGATCGAGTGGGTGCCCGCGCTCTCGGCCGGGCTCGGCGTCCCCGATGTCCTGGCGCTGGACGACGCGGCGCTGCGTCGCGCGGCCGAGCGGGCGGGCGTACATGACATCGCCCGGCTCTCCCGGCCGAAGCTGCTGGACGAGCTCTTCCAGGCGCACGTCGAGTCGCGCATCGAGGCGCCGACGTTCGTCGTGGACTACCCGGTCGAGCTGTCGCCGCTGGCGAAGCCGCACCGGACGAAGCCGGGGCTGACCGAGCGCTTCGAGCTCTTCGCGAAGGGGAAGGAGCTCGCGAACGCGTTCTCCGAGCTCAACGACCCGATCGACCAGCGCGGCCGATTCGAGGCGCAGGCGCGCCTCAAGGCCGCCGGTGACGAGGAGGCGACGGGCGTGGACGAGGACTACCTGCGCGCGATGGAGTACGGGATGCCGCCCACCGGAGGCGTCGGCATCGGGCTCGACCGCCTGTTCATGTACCTCACGGACACGCCGCACATCCGCGACGTGATCCTCTTCCCCCTGATGCGCCCCGAGTGACCGCCCGCACGCGCCTCGAGCTCGCCATCGCGTGGCGCTACCTGCGCAGCCGCCGCGGGTCGCGGCTGCTCTCGTTCATCTCGGTGATCGCGGTCGCCGGGGTGGTCGTCGGCGTCAGCGCGCTCGTGGTGATCATGGGCGTGATGAACGGCCTGCAGACGGACCTCCGCGAGAAGATCCTCGTCGGCAGCCCGGACATCCGGGTGCTCACGTACGGGGCCGACCTCCGGATGGAACGCTGGGACGAGGTCCTGGCGAAGGTCCGGGCCGTCGAGGGCGTCGTGCAGGCGGCGCCGTTCGTCGTGCACCAGGGGCTCGCGACCAGCGGGACGACCTACACGGAGGCGATCTCGGTCGCCGGCATCATCCCGGGCGACTCGGGCTCGGCGCAGGTCACCACCATCCGGGACCACGCGACGGCCGGCGACTTCACGTTCGACACGCCGGACGGCGAGCGGCGCGGCGCGGTGCTGGGCGCGCTGCTCGCGCAGCGGCTGAACGCGGTGCCGGGCACGGCACTGCGGCTGATCACCGCGAACGGCGAGATCAACCCCCTGCTCGGCGTGGTGATCCCGCGCTCGGTCGAGTTCGAGGTCACCGGGATCTTCGAGACCGGGATGTACGAGTACGACAACGCGTACGTCTACGTCGACCTCGACCGCGCGCGCGAGTTCGCAGGCATCGGCGAGGCGGTCACCGGCATCGAGATCCGGACCACCGACCGCTGGGCCGCGCCGGTCGTCGCGGCCCGGCTCGATTCGGTGCTCGGTCCCTCCTACTTCACGCGCGACTGGCAGCAGCAGAACAGTTCGCTCTTCCGCGCGTTGAAGCTCGAGAAGCTCGGCATGGCGGTCATCCTCGGGCTGATCATCATGGTCGCCGCGTTCAACATCGTCTCGACCCTGACGATGGTGGTGCGCGACAAGACCCGCGAGATCGGCATCCTGAAGGCGATGGGCCTCCGCGCCGACTCGGTGCGGACGATCTTCCTCCTGCAGGGGCTCTTCATCGGGCTGGTGGGGACCAGCGTCGGGCTCGCGCAGGGCGTGCTCGTCGGGATCGTGCTCGAGCGCGGCAAGCTCATCGCGCTCGACCCGTCGGTGTACTTCATCGACCACCTCCCGGTGCTGCTGGATCCAACGGACATCGCGCTGATCGCGCTGCTCAGCGTCGGCGTCGCGGTCCTCGCGACCCTGCATCCCGCCGGCGTGGCGTCGCGCCTCTTCCCGATCGAGGCCATCCGCAGCGAATGACGGGCGCTCCGGTGGATGGGCCGACACCCGATGCCGCCGCGCCGGCGGCCGAGAGCGCCGTCGGCGCCGCGGGGGCCGCTCCGGCAGTCGAGGCGGGGGACGCGACGGGGTCTCCGACGGCCACTCCGGTGCTCGCGGCCGAGGGGGTGGTGAAGGCGTACCGCGGCGGCGACGGCTCCCGGTTGCTCGTGCTCGACGGGGTGGACCTGCGCGTGGCGCGGGGGGAGATGGTCGCGGTGGTGGGGGCGAGCGGGGCCGGGAAGAGCACATTCCTCCACGTGCTCGGCGCGCTCGACCGTCCCGACGCGGGGGAGGTGCGGCTGGGCGGGGTCTCCACGCGCACGGCCTCCGACGAAGCGCTCGCCGCATTGCGCAACCGGACGGTCGGCTTCGTCTTCCAGTTCCACCACCTGCTGAAGGAGTTCTCCGCCCTCGAGAACGTCATGATGCCGCTGCGGATCGCCGAGGTGCCGGTGGCCGAAGCGCGCGAGCGGGCGGCGGCCCTCCTGGCGCGCGTGGGGCTCGCGGCGCGCGCCCACCATCGCCCGGCGGAGCTCTCGGGCGGTGAGCAGCAGCGTGCGGCCGTCGCGCGCGCGCTCGCGGCGGACCCGCCGCTCCTGCTCGCCGACGAGCCGTCGGGGAACCTCGACCACCAGAACGCCGAGCGGCTGCATGCGCTCTTCGCGGAACTCACGGCGGAACTGGCGGTCGGGGTCGTGGTCGTGACGCACAACCGCTCGCTGGCCGCGCGTGCCGGGCGTATCCTCCATCTGGAGGACGGCCGCCTGCGGCCGGCCACGCCGGCGGAGGGAGGGGTCTGATGCTCTGCGAACAGTGCAAGGAACTCGAGGCCCGCGTGCACCTCACGCAGATCGTCGAGAACGCCGTGACGCACGTGCACCTGTGCGAGCGGTGCGCGGCGGAGCGCGGGATCGAGACCGGGGCTCCGGAGCCGAAGCACCCGCTCGGGGACTTCCTCCAGGCGGTGCAGCAGCAGGCGGCCCAGCTGCCCGGGGACGCGGCGCGCTGTGCCTACTGCGGTACGTCGCTGCGCGAGTTCCGCGCCAGCGGCAAGCTCGGTTGCGCGCACTGCTATGCCGCGTTCGAGCAGAGCCTGCGCGAGCTCCTGCGCCGCGTGCACGGGTCGGTGCGGCATCAAGGCTGGCAGTATGAGGTCCGTGACCCCGAGGTCATGACGCGCACGCAGCGGCTCGATGCCCTCCGCGACAAGCTGCAGAAGGCGGTCGCGGAGGAGGCGTTCGAGCTGGCGGCGTCGCTGCGCGACGAGATCCGGGGGCTCGAATGACGCTCGACCTGAGCCTCATCCCGGACGGCGGGCTGCACTGGCTCGCGGCCTCCGGGGAGCACGCGGGGATCGTCCTCTCGTCCCGCATCCGGCTCGCGCGCAACCTCGCGGGGTTCGCCTTCCCGCCGAGGGCGCGGGAGGGCGAGCGGCTGCGCGTGCTGCACCAGCTGCGGAGCGCGGCGGGGCGCGTCCCGTCCCTGCGTGACGCCGCGTGCATCCGGGTGGACGAGTGTACGCCCCAGGAGCGGCAACTGCTCCACGAGCGGCATCTCGTGAGCCGGGAGCTCGCCGGGCTTGAGCACGGGCCCGGCGCGCTCGGGGTGGCCGCCGGGGCGGTGCTCCTGACCGGCGAGGCTGGGGTGATGGTGAACGAGGAGGACCACATCCGGCTGCAGGTGTTCCGGTCGGGGTTCGACATCGCCGGGGCACTGCGGGAGTCGGAGCGGCTCGACCGGGAGCTCGGGGCGGAGGTCCCCTACGCATGGCACCGGGAGTTCGGGTACCTGACGGCCTGCCCCACCAACACGGGCACCGGGATGCGGGCGTCCGTCTTGATCCATCTCCCGGGATTGGTGCTCACGCAGGAGATCGCCAAGGTGCTGCAGGGGCTGCAGCACATGGGGCTCACCTACCGGGGGCTCTACGGTGAAGGGAGCGACGTGCTCGGGAATCTCTTCCAGATCTCGAACCAGACGACCCTGGGCCGGTCGGAGGACGAGCTGGCGGACCAGCTGGTCCGCGTCGTCCGGCGGGTGATCGAGCGGGAGGAGGAGGCGCGTCGTGTCCTGTTGCGGGACGCGGGTTATATTATCGAGGACAAGCTCTGGCGCGCGTTCGGGACGCTCCGGCATGCCCGGACCCTTCCGGCGGATGAGGCGATGAACCTCCTCAGCGGGGTCCGGCTGGCGGCGGGCCTGAACCTGCTTCCGGGGCTCAGTGTATACACGCTCAACAAGCTCCTGATCTTCAGCCAGACGGCGCACTTGGCCCATGCAGAGGGGCGGGTGCTGACCGAGGGCGAGGCGAACCTGGCGCGGGCCAAGTACGTGCGCACGGTGCTCGCCAACGAGGCGAAGCTCCCCGGCTGACCCGCCGGGTGGGCATCCGAGGCGACCGATGAACGGCTACAACTTCACGGAGCGGGTACGGAAGGTCCTGGCGATGGCGCGCGAGGAGGCGGCCCGCCTGCACCACGAGTACGTCGGCACCGAGCACATCCTGCTCGGGCTCATCCGTGAGGGTGAGGGGGTGGCCGCGGCGGTGCTCAACAACCTCTCCGTGGACCTCGAGGAGATCCAGCAGAAGATCGAGGACACCGTCAAGAAGGGGAAGGCGGCGCAGCCGTCGGGCCCGGACCTGCCGTACACCTCGCGGGCGAAGAAGGTGCTCGAGCTGGCGATGGGCGAGGCGCGCGAGCTGAACCACTCCTACGTCGGCACGGAGCACCTGCTCCTCGGGCTGCTGCGCGAGGAGAAGGGCATCGCGGCGCAGGTGCTGACCGAGGCGGGGGTGAACCTGGAGGCGGCGCGCGCGGAGACGCTGCGCCTGCTCGGCACCGAGATGCCGCCCGGCGGCGCCACGCCCCCGACCGGGCAGACGCCGGCGCCGGCCGCGGCGAAGGGCGGCGAGAAGAAGTCCAAGACGCCGGCGCTCGACCACTTCTGCCGCGACCTGACGCAGCTCGCGGCCGAGGGGCAGCTCGACCCGACGATCGGCCGGTTCAAGGAGATCGAGCGGGTGATGGAGGTGCTCTCGCGTCGCAAGAAGAACAACCCGGTGCTCATCGGCGAGCCGGGGGTCGGGAAGACCGCGATCGTCGAGGGCCTGGCCCAGATGATCGCGACCAACACCTGCCCGGACTCGCTGCGCGACCACCGCGTGCTCTCGCTCGACATGGCGGCGGTCATCGCGGGGACGAAGTATCGGGGCCAGTTCGAGGAGCGGCTGAAGGCGGTGATGAACGAGATCGCGCAGAACAAGCAGATCATCCTGTTCATCGACGAGCTGCACACGCTGGTCGGGGCGGGGGCGGCGGAGGGCGCGATCGACGCGAGCAACATGCTCAAGCCGGCACTCGCGCGCGGCGAGCTGCAGTGCGTGGGCGCCTCGACCCTCAACGAGTACCGGAAGTACATCGAGAAGGATGGCGCGCTGGAGCGCCGCTTCCAGACGGTCGTCGTGGACCCGCCCTCGATCGACGAGACGGTGGAGATCCTGAAGGGCCTGCGGGCGAAGTACGAGGACCACCACCGCGTGACCATCCCCGACGAGACGCTGGCGATCGCGGCGAAGCTCTCGGAGCGGTACATCACCGACCGGTTCCTGCCGGACAAGGCGATCGACGTGATCGACGAGGCGGGGGCCCGGGCGCGCCTCTCGGCGCAGGTGCCGCCGCCGGAGGTCGCCGACCTCAAGACCCAGCTCGAGAAGGTGAACGCCGAGAAGGACGCCGCGGTCCGCGACCAGAACTTCGAGCGGGCGGCGGCGCTGCGCGACACGGAGCGCGAGCTGCAGGGCCAGATCCGCGCCCGGCAGGAGGAGTGGGAGCAGAAGCGGCAGTCGCTGCGGCCGGTGCTGGGCGAGGAGGAGATCGCCTTCATCGTCGGCCGCTGGACGGGCATCCCGGTGACGCGGCTGCAGGAGGCCGAGACGGCGCGCCTGCTCCGGATGGAGGAGGAGCTGCACAGCCAGGTCGTGGCCCAGGAGGACGCGATCAAGGCGATCTCGCGCTCGATCCGCCGCAGCCGCGCGGGGCTCAAGGACCCGCGCCGCCCGATCGGCTCGTTCATCTTCTCGGGGCCCACCGGCGTCGGCAAGACCGAGCTGGCGCGCGCGCTGGCGAAGTTCCTGTTCGCCGACTCGTCGGCACTGATCCGGGTGGACATGAGCGAGTACATGGAGAAGTTCTCCGTGTCGCGGCTCATCGGCGCGCCGCCGGGGTACGTCGGCTACGAGGACTCGGGGACGCTGACCAAGGCGGTCCGCCGGAAGCCGTACTCGGTGATCCTGCTCGACGAGATCGAGAAGGCGCACCCGGACGTCTTCAACATCCTGCTGCAGGTGCTCGACGAGGGGCACCTGACGGACAACTACGGGCGGGTGATCGACTTCAAGAACACGGTCGTCATCATGACGTCGAACGTGGGCGCGAAGGACATCACGAAGAACCGGACGCTGGGCTTCGGCGCGGCCGAGGCGACGGCGAACTTCGACCGGATCGCGGACAAGGTGAAGGAGGAGCTCCAGCACGCCTTCAACCCCGAGTTCCTCAACCGGCTCGACGACGTGATCGTGTTCCACCCGCTCGACCGCACGCACATCGCGCAGATCGTGTCGATCCTGCTCAAGGACGTGCAGAAGCGGCTCGGCGACGAGGAGCTGACGCTGCGCCTGACGGAGGGCGCGATCGACTTCCTCGTGAAGCACGGGTACGACCAGAGTTATGGCGCGCGGCCCCTCAAGCGGGCCATCCAGCGCTGGATCGAGGACCCCCTCTCGGAGAAGATCCTCCTCGCGGAGTTCAGCCGCGGCGACGAGATCGAGGTGGACGTCGCCGCCGACGGCACCAAGCTCGAGTTCCGGGTCCCGGCCAGCTCCCCCAAGGCCTGAGCGCGCCACGTCCTTCCCCCGGAGCGGCGGGGCCGGCCTGAACGGGCCGGCCCTGGCCGTGTATATTCCAAGGATGCTTCGATTTTCGCGCGTCGCGCTCGTCGCCCTCGTGGCGGCGGGGCCGCTCGCCGCCCAGGAGGCGGCGGGTGCCGCCGGGCGCTGCCTGACCCCGGACTCCCTCGACGTCCGGGGCAACGTGCGCGTCTCCCGCGAGGCGATCCTCGCGTCGTCCGGGCTCCGCACCGGCGCCGAGCAGAGCTTCCCGGTGATCCAGCGGGCGATCCGTGACCTGTTCGCGACGGGGGACTTCGACGACGTCAGCGTCACCTGCGACCTGCCGAATCCCACCGGCGCGCTGCTCGTCGTCGCCGTGAAGGAACGACCGCTCCTCGCCTCGGTGGACGTGCAGGGGCCACGGCGCGTGAGCCCGCGACAGGTGCAGGACCGCGTCGAGCTGCTGCTCGGCCGCCCGGTGGACCCGGCGCAGGTCGCCCTGGCGATGAAGCGGATCGATTCGCTCTACCAGGCGAACGGCTACTACCTCGCCCGCGTCGTCCCGGAGACCAGCCAGGTCGCCGACCGCATCGGCATCACCTTCCGGGTGGACGAGGGGCGCCACCTCGCCATCTCCGGGGTGACCGTCAACGGCAACCGTGCGCTCAGCGATGCGCAGGTGGCCGGGGCGATGAAGATCCGCCCCGAGGGCTTCTGGTTCTGGCAGAAGGGCGAGTTCGACGAGGACAAGTTCGCCGCCGACCTCGGCGAGCGGATCCCGAAGCTCTTCGCCGAGCGCGGCTTCGTCGACTTCCAGCTCGACCGCGACACGCTGATCGTGGACCGGGAGCGCGGCAAGGCGATGATCCAGCTCGACCTGCGCGAGGGCGAGCAGTACCGCGTGAAGTCCTTCGAGGTGGTGGGGAACCGCCGGTTCCCGACCGACCAGATCGCGGCGCTCTATCCCTTCACCAACCGCGCGCCGTCGCTCACCGAGCGTGCGCGCGCGCTGGTCAAGCGCCGCCCACCGGCGACGAACGTGTTCGACCGGACGCGCTGGGAGGAGGCGACCCAGCAGGTCAGCACCCTCTACAGCAATGAGGGCTACATCTACGCGCAGGTGCGGCCGGTCGTCGAGCGGGATCCCACCGACTCGGCCGGCTACGTGCGCCTCCGCTGGGACATCGTCGAGAACACGCCGGCGATCATCAACCGCGTCGAGATCCTCGGCAACGACTTCACGGTCGAGAACTGCATCCGCGACCAGCTGGTCATCATCCCGGGCGACGTCTTCAACCAGGAGCGGATGATCCGCAGCTGGCGGTCGATCTCGAACCTCGGGTTCTTCGAGAACCCGCTGCCGTTCCCCGACGTGCGGCCGGCGAACGACAACGGCGACGTGGACATCGTGTTCCGCGTGAAGGAGAAGCGCACCGGCAACGTGAACTTCGGCGCGTCGGTGGGGCAGGGGACGGGACTCGGCGGCTTCATCGGGCTCGAGCAGCCGAACCTGTTCGGCAAGTGCAAGCGCGGGTCGCTGCAGTGGCAGTTCGGCCAGTACATCAACGACTTCAACGCGTCGTACACCGACCCGGCGGTGCGGGGGTCGCTGATCTCGACCCAGCTGACCGGCTACCGCTCCATGGCGCGCTTCCGGATCGCCGATCTCGGTCGCACCACCCGGACCGGCGGCAACCTGCGCGTGGGCTTCCCCTTCCCGGAGAGCCGGTTCACGCGGGTGTTCGTCTCGTACGGCCTCGAGTCGGTGCGCTACGGTAACGACGGCCTCCTCGGGACGATCACGACGAACCGCTGCGAGGGGTGCATCCGCTCGACGGTCGGGTTCGACGTCACGCGTGATACGCGCCTCGACATGCCGTTCGCGACCGAGGGGCAGCTGCAGACCTTCAGCGCGCAGTTCAACGGCGGCCCGCTCGGCGGCACGGCGACCTACCAGCGGTACACGACCGAGTTCCGGTCGTACACGGTCCTCGCGCGGCTCGGCGGCAAGAAGCCGGGCTCGCAGCCGCTGCGGCTCACGTTCGGCCTCACGTCGCGCGCGGGCGCGCTGTTCGGCGACGCCGGCGACTTCTTCTGGTCGCAGAAGTTCTCGATGGGCGGCGTGCAGTTCGGCGAGATGCTGCGCGGCTACCCCGAGTTCTCGATCACGCCGAACGGCTACCTCGCGGGGACCGGCACCTACAACGCGCAGACCGAGTCGTTCGGCAACGCGTTCTTCGCGAGCACGGCCGAGATCGGCCTGCGCTTCAACCAGTCCGTGTACCTGAACCTGTTCTACGATGCCGGCAACGTCTGGGCGAACCCGCGGGATTTCGATCCCACGCGGCTCTTCCGGGGCTCCGGCATCGGGGTGTCCACCGTCACGCCGCTCGGTCCGCTCGGGATCGACTACGCGTACGGGTTCGATCGCCGCGACGTCAACGGGCTGCCGGCTCCCCGGTGGCAGCTGCACTTCCGGCTTGGCCAGATCTTCTAACCGCTCGGAGTCCCACATGAACGTCCGTTCGCGCGGCCTCGTCGCCGCTCTCCTCACCCTCACCGCCGCGGCGCCGCTCGCCGCGCAGAAGGTCGGCTACGTCGACACCCGGAAGATCCTGTCCGAGATGCCGGGGCGCGCGCAGGTGGAGGCCCGCCTCCGCACCGACATGGAAGCGCTGCAGGGGCGCGAGAAGAAGATGGTCGACTCGCTGAACGCGATGGTGACGGCCTTCCAGGCCGACTCCGCGAAGCTGACGGCCGAGGACCGCACGAAGCGCTTCACGGCGCTGCAGGCGTACGACGCGCAGTACCGCGACACGCTCGCGGCGCTGCAGCAGGAGGCCCAGCAGATGCAGTCCGACGCGATGCAGCCGCTCTTCGACCAGATCAAGCTCGCGCTCGACGAGGTCCGTGGTGCGGACGGCTACGCGCTGATCTTCGACATCGGCTCGCAGGCCAACGCGATCGTCGCGATGGACCGCAACCTCGACATCTCGGACAAGGTCATCGCCAAGATCCGCACGATGCCGCAGGCGGGGCGTCCCGCCCGCCCGGCGACGCAGCCCGCGGCCCAGCCGGCCGCCCAGCCCGCGCCCACGCGTCCGCCGGCAGGCCCGGTCTCGCAGCCGGCCGGGGTGCGCAAGCCGTAACCGTCCGACATCGGCCGCCCACCCCCGATGTCCAGCCGCCCGCCCACCCCGATCCGCCTCGCCGACGTCGCCCGCGCCGTCGGCGGGGCGGTCGTCGGGGATGGTGAGGCGACCGTCGCCGGGATCGCGTCGCTCGACCGCGCCGCCCCCGGCGACCTGAGCTTCCTGGCGTCGCCGAAGTACGCGGCGCTCTTCGCTGGGACGCGGGCGACCGGCGTCCTCGTGACGCCCGAGCTCGCCGACGCCCCCGGGGCGTGCGCCAATCGCGTGGTGGTCGCGCGGCCGCATGAGGCGATGCTCGCGCTGCTGCCGCGCTTCTACCGGATGCCCGCGAAGCCGTTCGAGGGCGTGCACCCGTCCGCGGTCGTCGAGCCGGGGGCGGTCATCGCGCCAGACGCCTGCGTCGAGGCATTGGCGGTGATCGGGGCCGGGGCGGCGATCGGCGCCGGCGCGTGGATCGGCCCGCACTGCGTCGTCGGGGAGGGGGTGACGGTCGGCAGCGGGACGCGGCTCGTGAGCCACGTGACGCTCTACCCGGGCGCCGCGGTGGGGGACCGCTGCCTCCTGCATGCCGGCGTCCGCATCGGCAGCGACGGCTTCGGGTTCGTCTTCCAGGACGGCCAACACCGGAAGATCCCGCATGTGGGGCGGTGCGTGGTCGGCGACGACGTGGAGATCGGGGCGAACAGCACCGTCGACCGGGGGTCCATCGATGCGACGGAGATCGGGGCGGGGACGAAGCTCGACAACCTCGTCCACATCGGCCACAACGTGCGCGTCGGCCGGCTCTGCCTGATGGCCGCCGGTACGATGATCGCCGGCAGCGCGCGCATCGAGGACGGCGTGACGCTGGCCGGGCAAGTGGGTGTCTCGGGCCACCTGACCATCGGGGCGAAGGCGGTGGTGACCGCCCAGGCGGGCGTGATCAACGACGTGCCGGCGGGGCAGGTCTACGGGGGCTTCCCGGCGCGACCGCAGAAGCAGGTGATGCGCGGGTACGCGGCCGTCGCGAGGCTCCCCGAGCTGCTGCGCCGCATCGAGCAGTTGCTCAAGCGCGAGCCGGACGCGTGAGCGGGCGACGCACGATCGCCCGACCGGCGACGGTGACGGGCGTGGGGCTCCATCTCGGGCGGCCCTGCACGCTCGCCTTCCTGCCCGCGGCGGCGGGGACCGGGGTGCGCTTCCGCCGCACCGACCTGCCTGGCGCGCCGGAGACCCCGGCCTCGGTCTCGGTGGCGATCGCCGCGGAGCGCCGCACGCAGCTCGGCACGGGCGAGGGCGCGCTGCACACCGTCGAGCACGTGCTCGCCGCGGTGGCGGGGCTCGAGCTCGACGACCTGGTGATCGCGATGGACGCGGCGGAGCCGCCGATCATGGACGGGTCGGCGGAGCCGTTCCGCGCCGCGCTCCTCGAGGCCGGGCCGGTGGCCCAGGGCGGCGTGCCGGCGGTGCTGCGGCTGCGCGAGTCCGTGCGGGTCGTGGACGGCGAGTCCGTGTACGTGGCGCACCCGGCGGAGGCGCTCGAGCTCGAGGTCGCGATCGACTTCCCGCACCCGGTGATCGGGGCGCAGCGGGGCCAGTGGCGGGTGACGCCCGAGGGCTTCTCGCGCGAACTCGCGCCGGCGCGCACATTCGGGATGCTGAGCTGGGTGGAGGAGCTGCGGGGCAAGGGGCTCATCCAGGGCGCGTCCACCGAGAACACGATCGTGCTGGACGGCACGGGGGTGGTGGGGACGACGCTCCGGTGGCCGGACGAGTTCGTCCGCCACAAGGCGATGGACGTGGTCGGGGATCTGGCGCTGGCCGGGATGCGCGTCGCCGCGCGCATCACGGCCACGAAGCCGAGTCACCGGGGGACCGTGACGCTCGTGCGCGAGATGCTCGCGCACGCGCTGCCGCAATCATCGGAGGCACGAGTGCTGGGCATCGAGGACATCATGAAGATCCTCCCCCATCGCTATCCGTTCCTGCTCGTGGACCGGGTGGTGGAGATGGAGGAGAAGAAGCGGATCGTGGGCATCAAGAACGTCACGATCAACGAACCGTTCTTCCAGGGCCACTTCCCGGGGCATCCGATCATGCCCGGCGTGCTCATCGTCGAGGCGATGGCGCAGGTCGGCGGCGTGCTGCTGATGGGCACGGTGGACGACCCGGAGAGCAAGGTCGTGTACTTCATGTCGATCGACAACATCAAGTTCCGCAAGCCGGTGAAGCCGGGTGACCAGCTGCGGATCGAGGTGGACATCAAGCAGCTGCGCAGCACGGTCTGCCGGATCGCTGCCGTCGCCAAGGTCGACGGGACGGTGGTCTGCGAGGCCGAGATGGCGGCGATGGTCCGCGACCGATGAGCGCCCGCATCCATCCCACCGCGATCGTCCATCCGGACGCGCAGCTCGCCGACGACGTCGAGGTCGGCGCGTGGGCCTACGTCGGTCCGCACTGCACGGTCGGTGCCGGCAGCATCATCCAGATGCGCGCCGTCCTCGAGGAGCACGTGCACCTCGCCCCGCGCGTCACGGTCGGCATCGGCTCGGTGCTCGGCGGCAAGCCGCAGGACCTCAAGTTCAAGGGCGAGGTCACGACGGTCGAGGTCGGCGAGGGCACGACGATCCGCGAGTACGCGACCCTCAACCGCGGCACCTCGGAGTCCCACAAGACCACGGTCGGCCGGAACTGCTTCCTGATGTCGTACGTGCATCTCGCGCACGACTGCCATATCGGCGACGGCGTGATCATCTCCAATGGCACCCAGCTCGCCGGCCACGTCAAGATCGACGACCATGCGATCGTCTCGGGGCTCTGCGCCGTGCACCAGTTCGCGAAGATCGGCCGCCACGCCTTCGTCGGCGGCATGTCGCGCGTCGCGAAGGACATCCCGCCGTTCGTGAAGGCGGTGGGGAACCCGGTGAAGCTGTACGGGCTCAACTCGGTCGGGTTGCAGCGGCGCGGCTTCCCCGAGCCGGTCGTGTCCGAGCTGAAGCGCGCCTACCGCCTGTTCTTCCGCTCCGACGTCAACATCTCGCAGGCGATGGAGCGCGCGGCCACCGAGCTGAAGGATTTCCCCGAGGTGAAGGCCTTCATCGCGTTCGTCGAGGCCAGCGGCCGGGGGATCGTCATTTGACCGCCCCTGCCACCGCCCCGGTCCGGATCGGCGTCGTCGGCACCGGAAGCCTCGGCTACCACCACGCGCGCATCCTGCGCGACGTCCCCGGCGTCGCGTTTCGCGGCTTCTTCGAGGCCAACCCCGAGCGGGCCGGCGTGGTCCAGCGCGAGCTCGGCGTCCGTGCCTACGCGACGCTCGACGCGCTGCTCGACGACGTCGATGCGGTCTCGGTCGTCGTCCCGACCTCGCGCCACCACGAGGTGGCGATGGCGGCGCTCGCGAAGGGGAAGCACCTCCTGATCGAGAAGCCGATCACGGTGACGCTCGCCGAGGCGGACGAGCTCCTCGCGCTCGCCGAGCGCAACGGCCTGCTGGTCCAGATCGGGCACATCGAGCGGTTCAACCGTGCCATCCGGGCGGCCCTCCCGCATGTCCGCTCGCCGCTCTTCATCGACTCCGACCGCCTCGCGCCGTTCAACCCGCGCGGCTCGGACGTGGCGGTGGTGCTCGACCTCATGATCCACGACATCGACCTGGTGCTGACCCTCACCGGCTCGCCGGTGAAGGACGTCTCCGCGGCCGGGCTCGGCGTGCTCACGCCGTCGGTCGACATCGCCGATGCGCGCATCACGTTCCAGAACGGTGCGGTGGCGACCATCACGTCGAGCCGCGTCTCCAAGGAGCGGATGCGCAAGCTCCGGCTCTTCCAGAAGAACGGCTATCTCTCGCTCGATCTCGCGGCGGGCACCGGCGAGTTCTACCACCTGCGCGGCGACGTGGACCTCGCCGCGCTCGCGAAGCAGGCCCAGCCGCTGGAGGCCTTCGTGGAGCGCGTGGTGATCGACGCGCCCGAGGGCGAGCCGTTGCGGCTGGAGCTCGAGAGCTTCGTTGCGGCACTCCGCGGGGCGCAGCCGGTCGCGGTGACGGGGCGCGCGGGACGCGACGCCCTCGCGGTGGCGTTGCGGATCGTGGCCGACATCGAGCGCGCCCGCGCGGCGATCGGCGGCCTGGCGCCGGGCCGCGGTGCGTGAACTCCTGATCCTCGCGGGCGAGGCCTCGGGCGACCTGCACGGCTCGATCCTCGCCGAGCGGCTCCGGGCCCTGCGGCCCGACGTCGCGCTCGTGGGCACCGGTGGTGCGCGGATGCGCGCCGCCGGCGTCGAGATGCTCGAGGAGCACGAGGGGGTCGTCGGCTTCGTCGAGGTGCTGCGGCACATCCCCGCGCACTGGCGGCTGCTGAAGCGCATCGAAGCGCGGATGGACTCCGGGCGCGTCGCCCTCGTCGTCTGCATCGACTACCCGGGCTTCAACATGCGGGTCGCCGCCGCGGCGCACGCGCGCGGCATCCCCGTGCTCTACTACATCACGCCGCAGGTGTGGGCGTGGCGCGCCGGCCGCATGCGGACCATGGCCCGGATCATCGCGCGGGCGGCGGTCATCCTCCCGTTCGAGGAGGCGCTGCTGCGCGGGGCGGGGGTGAACGCCACCTTCGTCGGCCATCCGCTGCTCGACCGTGCCGTCGCCATGCCGTCGCGTGCCGAGGCCCGCGCCCGGCTCGGCCTGGCTGGCGACGCGCCGGTGCTGGCCCTCTTCCCGGGCAGCCGCGCCCAGGAGATCCGCCGGCACCTCGCCGACTTCGTGGCCGTCGCGCGCGAGCTCGAGCGTCGGCGGCCGGGGCTGCGCGTGGTCCTCAGCGTCGCGCCGACGATCGACTTCCGCGACGACGAGGTCCCGTTCCCGATGGTCCGCTCCGCCTCGTTCGACGTGCTGCGCGCGGCGGACGCGGCGCTCTGCAAGAGCGGCACGACGACGCTCGAGGCCGCGGTGGCCGGCTGTCCGTGCGCGATCGTCTATCGCACCTCGGCCATCTCATACCTCATCGCGAAGCGCCTCGTGCGGATCCCACACATCGGGCTGCTGAACATCGTCGCCGGCCGCGAGGTCGCGCCGGAGTTCGTGCAGGATGCGTTCCGGCCGGTGCCGGTCGCCGACGCGCTCGCGCCGTTGCTCGAGGCGTCGGATCCGCGGCGCGCGGCGATGGTGGAGGGACTCGCCGACGTCCGGCGCCGCCTCGGCGAGCCGGGCGCGACCACGCGCGTCGCCGCGATGGCGGCGGAGATGCTCGGGTGACCGACGAGGCGCGCCGGCCGGCGGCCGCTCCGGCCCCTCCTTCCACGGCCGGCCCCGCCCCCGGCGCGGCGCCTCCGACAGCGCCGGACGCCGCGGCCGCGGAGCGGGCGCGCGCGCGCGCGACGCGTGATGCATGGAAGCTCCGATGGGCGCCCGCACTCGGCCTGCCGCTGCTGTCGCTCCTCGGCAGCACCTGGCGGGTCGAGGAGGAGCGGCACCCGGAGTTCGCGGCGCTCCTCGCCGCCGGGCGGCCACACCTGCTCGCCGTGTGGCACGGGCATCTGCTCGGCGCGGTCTGGGCGAACCGCTACCGCGGCATCTGCGCGATGGCGAGCCAGCATGGGGATGGCGAGATCATCACGCGCGTGATGCGGCGGTGGGGCTACCGCCACGTGCGCGGCTCGAGTTCACGTGGCGGGCGCGAGGCCCTCATCGAGATGATCCGCGAGTTGGAGCGGGGCAGCGTGTTCGCGATCACCCCCGATGGTCCGCGCGGGCCGGCTGGGGTGCCGCAGCCGGGGGTGCTGGTCGCTTCGCGCCGGACCGGCGTGCCGATCGTCCCGCTCCGTGTGGACGCGTCCCGGGCCTGGTTCCTCGCGAGCTGGGACCGGTTCCGGGTGCCGAAGCCGTTCAGCCACGTGCGGGTCACGTACGGCGCCCCGTGGGTCGCGACCGGCGTGGATGAAGCGGCCCGCGCCGAGTTCTCCGCGCGGATGGGACCCGCGATCCCCGCCGACCTGCCCCCGGTCCGGCGGGCGCGCGCATGACGCGCGACACGGGGCGCCGGGCGGCGGCCGTCGAGGCGCTCTGGCGGCGCGACGCGCTCGGCACGCGCCTCCTCGCCCCGGCGGGGTGGCTCTACGCCGCGGGCACCTGGGTGCGGAACGGCCTGTACGACCTCGGCCTCGCGCGCGCACACGCGCTCGGCCTCCCCGCCGTGAGCGTCGGCAACCTCTCGGTGGGCGGCACGGGGAAGACGCCGATCTCGGCGTGGGTGGCACAGTGGTTCGAGGCGAAGGGCCTTCGTCCGGGGATCCTGCTGCGCGGCTACGGCGACGACGAGCCGCTCGTGCACCGCCGCCTCACGCCGGGTGCGGTCGTCGTTGCGGCGGCCGACCGCGTGACGGGTGCTGCGGCGGCCCGCGGGGAGGGGGCGCAGGTACTGGTCCTCGATGATGCGTTCCAGCACCGGCGCGCGCGGCGCGACGTGGATCTCGTGCTCCTGTCGGCCGACTGGCGCGGCTCGATGCGGCCCCTTCCGGCCGGCCCTTTCCGAGAAGGACTCGGGGCATTGCGGCGCGCGGACGGGATCATCGTGACGCGGAAGCAGGCGGACCCGGACGAGGCCGACGCGGTGCTCCGGCGGGCGCGGCCCCACGTCGGTGGGGACGTCGCGGCGATCGTGCATCTGGCGCCGGGGGACCTGGTCGCGGTCGCGGGAGCCTCGGTCGTCCCGCGCCGCCCACTCGCGGACCTCCGCGGGGCCCGCGTCCTCGCGATCTCGGCGATCGGTGACCCGGCCGCGTATGCGGGCCAGCTGGCCGCGCTCGGCGCGGCGGTCGAGGCCGCGGCGTACCCGGACCATCACGCCTTCACTGCCGAGGATGCGGCCACGCTCGCCCGGCGTGGCGCGGCCGTGGACGTGGTCGTCTGTACGCTGAAGGACGCCGTGAAGCTGGAGGGGCGCTGGCCTGCCCAAGCCCCCCCGCTGTGGTATCTTTCGCAGGCGGTCAGGGTCGAGCGCGGGGGGGCCGAGCTGGACGCCCTCCTGGGGCGATCAGCGGCCGCAGGCGCTCCCTGAGGCACTCCCCGACCCCCTGAATCGCCGGCCCCCGTGGCTGGTGCTCCCCCGACAACAATGGCAGACCTCCGCCTCCCGACCGACCAGATCGTCCGCCCGGACAAGGACCGCTTCCTCAACGAGGAGAACCCGTTCGAGGCGATGATGTCCCGGCTGGACCGCGCCGCCTCGCTGCTCGACATCGAGCCCGGTCTCCTGAAGGTGCTCCGCCATCCCGAGAAGGAGATCACCGTGTCCATCCCGGTGATGATGGACAACGGCGAGGTGGAAGTGTTCACCGGCATCCGCGTGCTGCACAACACCTCGCGCGGCCCGGCGAAGGGCGGCATCCGGTTCGACATGAACGTGACGCTCGACGAAGTGAAGGCGCTCGCGGCGTGGATGACGTGGAAGTGCGCGGTCGTGAACATCCCCTTCGGCGGTGCGAAGGGCGGGGTGATCTGCGATCCGCTGAAGATGTCGGTCGGCGAGCTCGAGCGCGTCACCCGCCGCTACACCGCCGGGATCATCAAGACGCTCGGTCCCGACTCCGACGTGCCGGCGCCCGACGTGAACACGAACGAGCGCGTGATGGCGTGGCTGATGGACACGTACTCCATGCACGCCGGCCATTCGGTCTACGCCGTCACGACCGGCAAGCCGGTGGAGATGGGCGGGTCGCTCGGCCGCCGCGAGGCGACGGGCCGCGGCGTGATGATCACGACGCTCCAGGCGCTCGAGCACCTCAAGATGGACCACCGGGGCGCGACGGTCGCGGTGCAGGGCTTCGGCAACGTCGGCTCGATCGGCGCGCAGCTGTTGCAGAAGGCCGGCACGAAGGTCGTCGCGGTCAGTGACCGCACCGGCGGCTGGTACGACCCGAAGGGGATCGACGTCGACGACGCGATCGCCCACGTGCGCAAGCAGAAGACGCTCGAGGGCTACGGCAAGGGCGAGGCGATCACCAACGAGCAGCTGCTCGAGCTCGAGGTGGACGTGCTGGTGCCGGCGGCGCTCGAGAACGTCATCACGAGCAAGAACGCCAAGAACATCAAGGCGAAGGTGATCTGCGAGGGCGCCAACGGGCCGACGACCGCCGCGGCCGACGCGATCCTCGACGAGAAGGGCATCTTCGTCATCCCCGACATCCTCGCCAACGCCGGCGGCGTCACCGTCTCGTACTTCGAGTGGGTGCAGAACCGCGGCGGCTACTACTGGACGGAGGAGACGGTGAACGACCGCCTCCACCAGATCATGGTCAACAGCTTCCGGGACGTGCTGAAGCTCGCGCAGCAGCACAAGGTGAACATGCGCACCGCGGCGTACATGGTGGCGATCAACCGTGTCGCGACCGTGCACCGCCTGCGCGGCATCTATGCGTGAGCCGGCCGTCGTCCCGCGCTCCGCGGGGCGGCGATGAAGGTCTGGGTGGCCGCCGTCGGGAAGCCGCGCGATGCGGCGCTGGCGGCGGCCATTCGCGAGTACGAGGGCCGCGCGGCGCGGTACTGGCCGCTGGAGCCCGTGGAGGTGAAGGAGGAGTCCGCCCGGTCGGCGTCGGGGGCGGTGGTGATGCGGAAGGAGGGGGAGCGGCTGCTCGAGCGCCTGCCCGCCACCGCGCGCCTCGTCCTCTGCGACCCGGGCGGCGAGGCGCTGGACTCCCGTGCGTTCGCCGCGCTGCTGCAGGAGCAGCGCGAACGGGCACAGGATGTGGCCTTCGTGATCGGCGGCGCGCATGGCATCGGCGACGTCGTCCGCGCCCGGCCCCACCGCCGACTCGCGCTGGCTCCGTGGACCCTGCCGCACGAACTGGCGCGCCTCGTGCTCGCCGAGCAGCTCTACCGCGCCGGCACCATCGTGCGCAACGAACCCTACCACAAGTGACGCGCCGAGCCGTGATGTCCCTGCCGTCCCGCACCGCGCCGCCTGCCGGCGCCCGCTGTCGATGAGCGCCCCGCGCGTCGTCACCGAGCCCCTCGGCGGGGGCCCGCTCTCCCGCGCCGCGCAGGAGGGACAGGCCCCGAGCGACTGGTACCGCGCCCGACCGCGCGGCGTCGAGGCCTGGCGCGCCCACGCGGAGAACGTCCGCGCGGAGTTCAACGCGAGCCGATGGCTCTCCGGCCTGCGGCCCGCCTTCGATGCGAGCGGCCCCGCCGCCGAGCGCCTCGACCGCGTCGCCGACCACAACGGCATCGTCGTCACCACCGGCCAGCAGCCCGGGCTGTTCGGCGGGCCGCTCTACACGCTCCTCAAGGCGTTCTCGGCGCTCGCGCTCGCTGATCGGCTCGAGCGCGACACCGGCATCCCCACGGCGCCGGTGTTCTGGGCGGCGACCGACGATGCGGATTTCGCCGAGGCCTCATGGACGGCGGTCGCGGAGGAGGGGACGGTCCGCCGGCTCACGATGCCGCGCCATGGGCGCGACGGCCTGGTCATGGCCGAGATGCCGCTCGGCGACGTGCGCGAGCAGTTCGAGCAGTTGCGGGCCGCCGCGGGCTCTGCCCCGCATGCCGGCATCCTCGATGCGCTCCGCGCGGCCTACGACCCCGAGGCGACCGTCGGCGCGGCGTACGTGGCGTTCCTGCGCCGGCTGCTCGAGCCGCACGGCATCGCCGTGCTCGACGCCTGGCATCCGGCGACGCGCGCCGCCGCGCGCCCCACGCTCGTGCACGCGTTGCGGCGCGCCGCCGTGGTGGACGAGGCGCTCGCGCTCCGCACCGTGGCGATCGAGCGCGCCGGGTTCCGCGCGCAGGTCGCGCGCGTGCCGCGGCTCTCGCTCGTCTTCCGCGGCATCGCCGGCGTGAAGGAGCGGGTGCCGATCACGATGGGCGCCGAGGTCGCGGACCGCAGCGATGCCGTGCTGTCGGCGAACGTGCTGCTGCGCCCGATCGTGGAACGGCGGATCCTGCCGACGGTCGCCTATGTGGCGGGGCCGGGCGAGATCGCGTACTTCTCGCAGGTGGGAGCGGTGGCCGAGGCGCTGGGGGTCCCGGCGCCGCTGGTCGTGCCGCGGTGGGCCGCGACGATCGTCGAGCCGTCGGTGGACCGGCGGCTCGGCCGGCTCGGCATGGTGATCGACGACATCCGCACGCCGCATGACGCGGAGCGCCGCCTCGGCGACCGCGCCGTCCCGGCGGACATCCGCACCAACCTCGAAGGGGTGCGAGAGGACCTCGGCCGGCGCCTGCAGGCGCTCCGCGAGGCGTCGGCCGCCCTCGACCATCTCGTGCCCGAGCGCGTGATCGAGGGGGCACGGCACCAATTGCTGCACCGCGTGGACCGGCTGGAGCGCCGACTCCGCGCGGCCGCGCGGGCGCGTCAGGTCGAGGCCGTGGCGGACCTCGCCGCCGTGCGCGCCGCGCTGATGCCCGAGGGGCACCGGCAGGAGCGCCGGCTCAATCCGGTCCCGATGCTCGCGCGCCATGGTGACCTCCTCCTCGCGCAGATCAAGGCCGGGGCGGCCATGCACGCGGGGTCGCTGGTCGGCGCGTGAACACGGGGGCCGGGGCCCGGCTCGTCGCCGCGGGGATCCTGCTCAGCAGGATCTTCGGGCTCGTGCGCCAGAAGGTGCTGGCGTACTTCCTCGGCGACGGGATGGCGGCGGACGTGCTCACGGCGGCGTTCCGCATCCCCAACTTCCTGCAGAACCTCTTCGGCGAAGGCGTCCTGTCGGCGTCCTTCATCCCGGCGTACGCGCGCCTGCTCGCGGAGGGGCGGCGGGAGGAGGCCGGCCGCGTGGCCGGGGCGGTGCTCGCGCTCCTCGCGCTGACCACCGCCGTGCTGGTGCTCGGCGGCGTGCTCGGGGCGCCGATCCTCGTGGATGTCATCGCGCCGGGGTTCACCGGGGAGGCGCGGGCGCTCGCCGTGCGTCTGGTGCGCCTGATCTTCCCCGGCGTCGGCCTCCTCGTGTTGAGCGCGTGGTGCCTCGGCGTGCTGAACTCGCACCGTCGCTTCTTCCTCTCGTACGCGTCGCCGGTCCTGTTCAACCTGACGATGATCGTCGCGCTCGTGGCGGGCGGGCGGGGCCGCGGCGCCGAGGCGGTGGCGGTGCTCGCGGCGTGGGCGAGCGTCGCCGGCAGTGGCTTGCAGTTCCTCGTGCAGGTGCCCGGGGTGCTGCGGCTCGAGCGCGGGCTCCGGCTCGCGCTCGACGTCGCGTCGCCCGCCGTGCGCGGCGTCGCGGCGCGTTTCGGCACCGTCGTCATCGGTCGCGGGGTGGTGCAGGTGAGCGCGTTCGTGGACACCGCGATCGCGTCCTTCATCAGCGTCGGCTCGGTGGCGACGCTCGGATACGCGCAGGCGATCTCGATGTTGCCGGTCTCGCTCTTCGGGATGTCCGTCTCGGCGGCCGAGCTGCCCGCGATGTCGGGCGAGGTCGGGGACGAGGCGACGGTGGCGGCCGCGATCCGCGCGCGCCTTGACCGCGGCCTCGCGCGCATCGCGTTCTTCGTGATCCCGTCCGCCGCGGCGTTCCTGCTCATCGGGGACGTGCTCGCCGCCGGGCTCTACCGGGGCGGGGCGTTCACCGTGCAGAGTGGCGTCTGGGTCTGGGCGGCGCTCGCTGGCAGCGGCATCGGGCTCGTGGCCGGCACGATGGGGCGGCTCTATTCGTCGGCGAGCTACGCGATGGGTGACGCGACGACCCCCCTCCGCTTCGCGCTCGTCCGCGTCACGCTCGGGGCGGCGCTCGGCGGCACCGGGGTGTTCCTCTTCACGCACCAGTCGGCGGTGGATCCGCGCTTCGCGATCTTCGCGCTGACGGGCGGCTCGGGACTCGCGGCGTGGGTCGAGTACCAACTGCTGCGGCGCGCCATCACCCGGCGCGTGGGACCGAGCGGGGTGCCCGTCCGGCGCCAGCTCGCGCTCTGGGCCCTCGCCCTGGCCGCGGGGCTCCTCGCGTTCGGGACGCGCCTCCCGCTGCAGGCCGAGGGCTTCCCGGCCGTGATTCAGGCCGCCGCCGCGGTCGGGATGTTCGGGCTCGTGTATCTCGGCGGGGCACGACTGCTCAAGGTGGACGATGCCCGCCGCGCCTGAGGCGGTGGCCCTCAAGCTCGCGCACCTGCCCGAGCTCCCCGGCGTCTACCTGTGGAAGGATGCCGCGGGCGGCATCCTGTACATCGGCAAGGCGAAGCGCCTGCGGCCGCGGGTTCGGAGCTACTTCGCGTCCGAGCATCCCGACAATCCGAAGACCCGCCGGCTCGTCGAGCGGATCGCCGACCTCGAGACGATCGTCGTGCCCGACGAGGCGCATGCGCTCGTGCTCGAGCAGAACCTGATCAAGGAGCACCGCCCGAAGTACAACGTGATGCTCCGGGACGACAAGACGTACCCGTACATCAAGGTCACGGTGCAGGAGGCGTATCCGCGAGTCTTCGTGACGCGTCAGCTGCGCAGCGACGGTGGCCGCTACTTCGGGCCGTACACCGACGTCGCGGCGATGCGCCGCGCGCTCGACGTCGTGAAGCGGATCTTCACGGTCCGGTCCTGCAAGTACGACATGCCGCGCGAGATGCCGGAGCGCGCCTGCCTCGACTACCACATCGGCCGCTGCAAGGCCCCCTGCGTCGGGCTCCAGTCGCAGTCCGACTACCGCGCGATGATCGACGAGGTCGTCGCGTTCCTCGACGGGCGCACCGACGAGGTGCTGCGCCGCGTCCAGCAGCGGATGGTGGAGGCGTCCGAGGCGCTCGACTTCGAGCGCGCGGCGGAGCTGCGCGACGCGATGGTGCGGCTGCAGCGCCTCGAGGAGCCCACCGTGGTGCTCGAGGTGGAGGGGGGCGACCGCGACGTGGTCGGCTACGCGCGCGACGGCGACGACGCGGCGGTCACGCTGCTCCGCATCCGGCAGGGCAAGCTCGTCGCGCGCGAGCACCGGTTCCTCGAGGGCGTCGAGGAGGCGCCCGACGGCGACGTGCTCGCCGCATACCTCGTCGGCTCGTACCTCAAGGCCCCGGCCCGGGCGCGCGAGCTGCTCATCCCCTTCGACTTCGAGGACCGCGAGCTCTTCGAGCAGGCGGCCGAGGGCTCGGCGAAGGTCCTCGCCCCCCAACGCGGGCCGAAGCGCGAGCTGATCGACCTGGCCGAGCAGAACGCGCGCCACCTGCTCGAGGAGTTCAAGCTCGCCGAGCAGGAGACCGACGAGCGCGCCGCCGACCCCGTCTACGACCTCGGGCAGGAACTCGGCCTGCAGAAGCTCCCGCGCGCGCTCGTCTGCTTCGACAACTCCACCGCGCAGGGGAAGGACAGTGTCGGGAGCATCGTCTGGTTCGAGAACGGGCGGCCGCGCCGGAGCGAGTACCGCACGATGAAGGTCAAGACGGTGGACGAGGCGCAGGGCCCCGACGACTTCCAGTCGATGCGCGAGGTCGTCGGGCGCTACTTCCGCCGCCGGCTGGAGGAGCGGAAGCCGCTCCCCGACCTCGTCGTCATCGACGGCGGCAAGGGGCAGCTCTCCGCCGCGGACGAGGCGCTGCAGGCGCTGGGGCTCGCGGCGTTGCCGCTCGTGAGCCTCGCGAAGCGCGAGGAGGAGGTCTTCGTGCGCGGGCGCTCGCAGCCGCTGCGGCTCTCGCGCCGCTCCCCGGCGCTCCGGCTGCTCCAGCAGGCGCGCGACGAGGCGCACCGCACCGCCGTCGGCTACAACCGCAAGCGCCGCACCATGCGCACCATCACGAGCGAGCTGCTCCGCATCCCGGGCATCGGACCCAAGAAGCGTAGCGCGCTGCTCGTCGCCTTCGGCTCGCTGCAGGGCGTGCGGGAGGCGACGCTCGCGCAGGTCGCCGCGGTGGACGGCTTCAGCGAAACGAGCGCGCGGCGAGTACTTGAAGCACTCGGCGTGCTCGCCCCGGCGGCGGCCGAGCCCGGCGCGGACGGGCCGCCGGCGGGGGCGGGCCCCTCGCCCGAGAGCGGCGCGCCGCAGGCAGGGCCGGCGGACGAGGTGTCCCCCGATCCTGCCGACCGGCCGTCCCGCGTCTCCTGACCCTTCGTCAACTCCTCCCGATGTCGCCCTGGTCGCTGCAGTGCTCCGCCTGCGCCTACGCGCAGCCCGACGGTCTCAAGCTCGCGTCGCTCTGCCCGGACTGCGGCCAGCCGCTGCTGGCGCGGTACGCCAGCGCAGTACCCCGCACGGCGATCACGGGCGAGGCGTCGCTGTGGCGGTACCGCGCCGCGCTGCCGCTCGTCGCGGGCGAGCGCGCCGTCACGCTCGGCGAGGGGATGACGCCGCTCCTCGAACTCCCGCACCTGGCGGCGGAGATCGGCGTGCGGCGGCTCTGGGTGAAGGACGAGGGCATCAATCCCACGGCGAGCTTCAAGGCCCGCGGCCTGATGATGGCCGTCACCCGCGCGAAGGCGCTGGGGCTGCCGGGCGTCTGCGTGCCCACCGCTGGCAACGCCGGCATCGCGCTCGCGGCGTACGCGGCCGCCGCGGCCCTGCCGTGCCGCATCTTCGCCCCGGAGACCACGCCGCCCCCGATTCTCGGCTCGATCCGCGCATTCGGCGCCGAGCTGGAGCTCGTCAGCGGGCACATCGGCGACGCCGGGAAGGCGACGATGGCCTTCGCGAAGGAGCGTGGGTTCTTCAACGTGGCCACGGTGCGGGAGCCCTACCGTGTCGAGGGCATGAAGACCATGGGCTACGAGGTCGCGGAGCAGCTCGGATGGCGGCTGCCGGACGCCATCGTCTATCCCACCGGTGGCGGCGAAGGCACGATCGGCATCTGGAAGGCGATCGGCGAGATGCTCGACTGGGGGTGGCTGCCGCCCGACACGCGCCGTCCGCGGATGATCATCGCGCAGGCGGCCGGGTGCGCGCCCCTCGTGCGCGCCTTCGCGGCGGGCGAGGAGAAGGCGACGCCGTGGGAGGCGCCCGCCACCCACGCGAGCGGCTTGCGCGTGCCGGGGCCGCTCGGGGACCGGATGACGCTGCGTACCCTCCGCGAGAGCGGCGGTGATGCCGAGGCGGTCTCGGAGGAGCGGATCCGCCACGGCACGTTCCTGCTCGCGTCCCGCAGCGGCATCGACGCCGCACCCGAGGGCGGCTGTGCCATCGAGGCCACGCGTCAGCTCGTCGTGGCGGGCCGGCTCGCGCCCGAGTCGGAGGTGGTCGTCTTCAACACCGGGAGCGGCGCCAGCTATCGCTGGTGACCGCCCGTGGGAGCGGGGCTCAGGGCGCGGGGCGGCGCAGCCACGCGAGCGCCTCGTCCTCCGTGCCGAAGGTGCGCAGCTCCACCAGGCCGTCCGCGAGCTGGCCGAATTGCCGCGCGAGGCCGAAGTCGAGCGGACCCTGCGGCAGCACGGCCGACCGCCAGTCGAGGCCCGCGAGCGCGGGGCGCACGACGGCGCGCACCAGTTCCTCCATGTCCGCGCCGTTGAATGCCGCCTCGGTCAATCGGACCACGACGAGGGACCGACGGATCGCCATCGCCGCGTGATCGCCGAGGAGCCGTTCGAAGTGCAGCCGGACCTCGTCGGCGGTGACGACGTCCAGCCATTCCTCGAGGATGTGGTCGTCACGGAGCTCAAGCTGGATGGGCATCGGCCTAACGCTCCACCGGTGTCACGCCCGCTGTCAACCGCGCGCCCTGCCGTCCCCGGGGCCGGGCACTAGATTGGCGGCAGCCACCCGGCATCCCGATGGCGGCCGCGCATCCGCGCGGCCGTAGGATGCCCGCCGGGGCTGGCACGTCCCAGCCGCGGTCGAGACCTCAAGGCCTCCCGGGGGCACTCAGATGACCGCCGCACCGACCCGCATCGCGATCCTCGACCCCTTCTCCGGCATCGCCGGGGACATGCTGCTGGGGGCGCTGGTGGACGCGGGGCTCGACGAGTCCTTCGTCACCGGACTGCCCGCGACCCTCGGCCTCGAGGGTGTCACGGCCAGCGTGCAGCGCGTCTCCCGCGGCCAGATCGCCTGCCGCAAGGTCGACTTCCAGGTGCCGCCGCAGCCGCATGGCCGCCACCTGAAGCACATCCGCGCCATCGTCGAGGCGACGCCGGCGCCTGATCGCGTCAAGGCGAAGGCCATGGAGGCCTTCACGCTGATCACGGAGTGTGAGGCCGCGATCCACGGCACCACGGTCGAGCGCGTGCATCTCCACGAGGTCGGCAGCGTGGACGCGATCCTCGACATCGTCGGCGGGATCTGGGGGCTCGAGCGGCTGGGCGTCGAGGCCGTGTACTGCGGGACCCTCCCGCTCGGCGACGGCTTCGTGGACACCCAGCACGGCCGCATGGCGGTGCCGACGGCCGCCACCCTGCGGCTGCTGGAAGGGTTGCCCGTGCGACCGGGGCCGGAGGGGGCGGGGGAGCTCGTCACCCCGACCGGGGCCGCCCTGGTGCGCGTGCTGAGCCGGGGCGCGCCGCCGAGCGAGTACGTGCCGCGGGGCAGCGGCTTCGGCGCCGGCACGAAGGACTTCAAGGACCGCGCGAACGCGCTCCGGCTGATCGTCGCGGACGCGACCCCCGCGGTGCTCGCCGACGCCTCGCCGTCGGACCTCGGCCCGTCGGCTTCCCTCGTCCTCCTCGCGGCGGACATCGACGACGCCACCGGCGAGCAGCTCGCCGCGGTCGCCGAGAGCCTCCGCGCCGCCGGCGCCCTCGACGTGACCCTCCTCTCGACCGTCATGAAGAAGGGGCGACCGGGGACCCGCGTCGAGGCCCTCTGCGAGGTCCCCGATGCGGACCGGCTCGAGCGGATCCTGCTGGTGGAGAGCACGACCATCGGCGTCCGCCGGCAGGTGGTCTCGCGCCGCGCGCTCCCGCGCGAGGTCCGCGAGGTGCGCTTGGACGGCGAGACCATCCGGGTGAAGGTGGTCACGCTTCCCGGCGGTGCCCGGCGCGCGAAGCCGGAGTTCGACGATGTGCAGCGGCTGGCGGCACGGTCGGGACGCGCGTTCACGGACGTCGCGCTGGCCGCGCTCCAGGCGCTCGGCGCCTCCTGACGCGCGTCCGCGCGCTGGACTCTCGAAGGCGCGGGGCTGGCGGGCGCAAGTGGCTGTCCTGCATTGCGTTCGCCCCGTTCGCCTGATACAATTCGTGAGCCGCGTCGCGCGGCTTTTTTGTTCCCCGTCCGCCCCGCCCGATGGTCCGCGTCCTCCGCGTCCAACCTGACAGCATCGCCGCCGAGCTCGGGATCGTCCCCGGCACGGAACTGCTGTCCGTGGACGGCCGTGCGCTCGAGGACTTCCTCGACTGGGAGTTCCTGACCGCGGACGACCAGTTCGAGCTCGAGGCCCGGCTCCCCGACGGCGAGCACGTGGTCTTCGAGATCGAGCGCGAGGCGGGCGACCCGATGGGGATCGAGCTCGAGCCGCCCAACGTGCGGCGATGCGCGAACCGCTGCGAGTTCTGCTTCATCGAGGGGCTCCCCAAGGGGCTGCGGAAGCCGCTCTACGTCCGCGACGACGACTACCGGCTCTCGTTCGCGTACGGGAACTTCGCCACGCTCTCGAACCTCAAGGAGCGCGACTTCGGGCGCATCCTCGAGTACCGCCTCTCGCCGCTCTACGTCTCGGTCCATGCGACGCCGTGGGAGGCGCGGAAGAAGCTGCTCAACAACCCGCGCGTCCCGAACATCGTCGAGCAGCTGACGCGGCTGACCGACGGCGGGATCCAGTTCCACGGCCAGATGGTCATCGTGCCGGGGCTCAACGACGGCGAGGTGCTGGAGCAGTCCCTGGCGGACCTGTACGCCTTCGGCGAAGCCTGCCTGAGCGTCGCGCTGGTGCCGGTGGGGCTCACCCAGTTCTCCCACATCTACACCGGCGAATCCATGGACCGCGCGAACGCGGCGCGGATCCTCGAGGCGGCCGAGCGGTGGGCCGCGCGGGCCGAGGCGGAGCGGGGCGAACCGTGGGTGTACGGCTCCGACGAGCTCTACCTGCTGGCTGGCCGCCCGCTGCCGCCTGCCGCGCACTACCGCGACTTCGCGCAGATCGAGAACGGCGTCGGCGCGGTCACCGCGCTGCGCGACCGCGTCCGCGAGGGCGCGGGCCGGCTCCCGCGGCTCGACGGCAAGCGCATCGGGATCGTCACCGGGTCGGCGATGGCGCCCCTCATGCCGGACCTCCTCGCGCAGCTGACCGCCGCCACCGGCGCGCACTTCGACCTGATCCCCACCGTGAACTCCCTCTTCGGCCCGACGGTGACCACCGCGGGCCTCCTCGTCGGGGCCGACATCCGTCGCGCGCTCGATGGCCGCACCGACCTCGACCTCGCGCTCATCCCGGCCGAGACGATCAACGACGCCGGCGTCTTCCTCGACGACCAGCCGTTCGTGGCGGTGCGCGAGGCGCTGCCGATGCCGGTGTACCCCTCCTACGACTTCATCGACGTGCTCGAGCACGAGGGCAGCCCTGCGCTCGCCGGGAGCGCCCGTGGCTGACATCCCGGTCGTCGCGCTCGTCGGCCGGCCCAACGTCGGCAAGTCGGCGCTCTTCAACCGCATCATCGGGGACGACACCGCCATCGTCAGCGACGAGGCGGGCACCACGCGCGACCGCCACTTCGCGCTCGCCGAGTGGAACGGCCGCCCGTTCTGGCTCGTGGACACCGGCGGCCTCGTCGAGGACTCGGACCTCCCGATGGACGTCGCCATCAAGCGACAGGTGCGGGAGGCGATCGCCGAGGCCGACCTCATGCTGCTCGTCGTGGACGGCAAGTCGGGGATGCACCCGTCCGACGCGCGCATCGTGGACCTGCTGCGCAACGCCCGGAAGCCGTGGCTGCTCGTCGCGAACAAGGTGGATGACCCGACCGCGACCGACCACTTCGAGTTCTACAACCTCGGGGCGGGGGAGGTCATCCCCGTCTCGGCCGCCAACGGCAAGCAGTCGGGTGACCTCCTCGACCTCGTCGTCGAGCATCTCCCCGAGACCGACGGGGACGGCCGCCAGGAGGCGCTCCGGGTCGCGGTCATCGGCCGGCCGAACGTCGGCAAGTCGTCGTTCATCAACCGGCTCCTCGGCGAGGAGCGGCTCGTGGTGAGCGACGTCGCCGGCACCACCCGCGACTCCATCGACACGCCGTTCACGTACCACGGGCGGCCGTTCATCTTCGTGGACACGGCCGGCCTGCGGCGCCAGAGCCGCGTGGACGACGGCGTCGAGTTCTACTCCGCGCTGCGCACGCGCCGCGCGATCGACCGCGCCGACATCTGCATCCTGATGATCGACGCCGTCGAGGGACTCCACAACCAGGACCTCAAGATCGCGACGCTGGCCTGGGAGGCCGGCCGCGCGATGATCATCGTGGTCAACAAGTGGGACCTCAAGGAGAAGGACGACAAGACCTCCGGCAAGTTCGAGAAGGACGCCGCCGAGAAGGTCCCGTACCTCAAGTGGGTCCCGTTCCTCTTCACGTCGGCCCTCACCGGCCAGCGCGTGACGAAGGTCCTCGACCTCATCCTCCAGGTGGAGCAGGAGCGCGGCAAGCGCATCAGCACCAGCCAGGTGAACGAGGCGCTGCAGGAGTTGCTCGCGCGGCGGCAGCCGCCGCAGGCGGCCGGCAACGAGGTGAAGCTCAACTACGCCACCCAGGTCGAGGTCGCGCCGCCCACCTTCGCGGTGTTCGGCAACCACCCGGAGCTCGTGCAGGAGCACTACATCCGCTACCTGCACAACGGCTTCCGCGAGAAGTGGGGCTTCCTCGGCAACCCGCTGCGCATCAACCTGCGCCGCAAGGGAGGCCGCGACTGATGCACCCGGCGGCCGCGCTCGCGCTCGCGTACGCCGCGGGCTCGGTCCCGTCGGCGTACCTCGCCGGCCGGCTGCTGAAGGGCGTCGACCTGCGCACCGTCGGCTCCGGCAACCTCGGCGCGACGAACGTCTACCGGAACCTCGGCCCCACCGCTGCGCTCGTCGTGCTCCTCGCCGACGCCGCCAAGGGGGCGCTCCCGGTCGCGTTGCTCCCGGCGCGGATCGATCCCGCCTTCGCGGCGGCGGACGGCGCCATGCTCTGGTGGGCGCTCGGCTGCGGTGTCGCCGCGATCGTCGGGCACGCGAAGCCCGTGTTCCTGCTCTGGAAGGGCGGCGGGAAGGGCGTCGCGACGGCGGCGGGCATCTTCGGCGCGCTCGCGCCGGCCGCGCTCGGCGTCGCGCTCGCGCTCTTCGCCGGCATGCTCTGGCGGTTCAAGTTCGTCTCCCTCGCCTCGATCAGCGCAGCGCTCGTCCTGCCGCTCGCGGTCGCGCTCACGCTCGGGACCCGGTCGCCCGTCTTCGTCCTCGCCTGCCTGATCGGGCTCTTCGTCGTCTGGAGCCACCGTTCCAACATCCAGCGCCTGCGCGCGGGGACCGAGCCGCGCCTCGCGCGGACCCCGAAGGAGGGGGCGTCATGAAGTGCACCGTCGTCGGCGCCGGCGCGTGGGGCACCGCGCTCGCCAACCTGCTCGCCGAGAACGGGCACGAGGTCCGCGTCTGGGCCTACGAGCCCGACGTGGTCGAGTCCATCAACCAGCACCAGGAGAACCGGCGGTTCCTCGCCGGCATCCCGCTCCACCCGGGCCTGCGGGCCACCGCGAACCTCGACTCGGCCTGCGACGGCGCCGAGATCGTCGTCTTCGCCTCGCCGTCGCACGTGCTGCGGCAGGTGGCGGGGCAGGCGGCGCGCTGGATCGGCCCGTCCGCGACCTGCGTCGTGGCGACCAAGGGGATCGAGCGCGAGCGGCTCGCCCTGATGACCGACGTCATCGCCGGGGAGCTCCCCGGCCGGCCGATCGTCGCGCTCTCCGGACCCAGCTTCGCGCTCGAGGTCGCGCAGCACCTGCCGACCGCCATCGTCGCGGCGTGCGCCGACGTCGAGGTCGCACGGCAGATCCAGTGGGTGCTGAGCACCTCGGCCTTCCGCGTCTACACGCAGAAGGACGTCATCGGCGTCGAGCTCGGCGGGGCGCTCAAGAACGTGATGGCGGTCGCCACCGGCATCGCCGACGGGCTCCAGCTCGGCTTCAATGCCCGCGCGGCGCTCATCACGCGCGGTCTCGCCGAGATGACGCGCCTCGGCGTGAAGCTCGGCGCCGACCCCCTCACGTTCATGGGGCTCGCGGGGATGGGCGACCTCGTCCTGACGTGCACCGGCTCGCTGTCGCGCAACCGGTCGGTCGGCCTCGAGATCGGCCGCGGCGCCACGCTCGCCGAGGTCCTCCACGGCCGCGACACCGTCGCGGAGGGCGTGACGACCGCCGAGAGCGCGAAGGCCCTCGCCGCCCGCGAGGGTGTGGAGATGCCGATCGTCAACGCCGTGCACCGCGTCCTCTTCGAGAAGCAGCCCGCCCGCTGGGCACTGGTCGAGTTGATGACGCGCGACCTGAAGGGGGAGCACGAGTGAGCGCGCCCCGGGGCGAGCCGGTCCGCGAGTTCTTCTCGATCGGGGACGTGTGCGAGCTCACCGAGCTCAAGCCGCACGTCCTCCGCTACTGGGAGAGCCAGTTCCGTGTGCTGAGCCCCGCCAAGAACCGCTCGGGGAACCGCGTGTACACGCGCCGCGAGGTCGAGTTCGTCCAGCTCATCAAGCACCTGCTCTACACCGAGAAGTACACGATCGACGGCGCGAAGCAGAAACTCGACGAGTTCCGGAAGGGCGGCGAGATGAAGCCCGCCGCCCGGAAGGGGCTGGATGCCGAGACGGTGCAGCTCCTCGAGCAGGACCTGAAGGCGATCCTCTCCATCCTCGAATCCACCGACTGACCCGATCCCCGATGCGGATCCTCTGCAGCAACGATGACGGCATCCTCGCCCGCGGCCTCGACTGCCTCGAGCGCGCCGCCCGTCCCCTCGGCGAGGTCTGGGTCGTCGCCCCCGACCGCGAGCAGAGCGCGACCAGCCACTCGCTGACGCTCCACCATCCGCTCCGCCCGGTGCAGCTCGGCGACCGCCGGTGGCAAGTGGACGGCACGCCGACCGACTGCGTGATGGTCGCGATAGAGGCGCTCCTGCCGCACCGGCCCGACTTCGTGCTGAGTGGCATCAACCACGGCCCGAACATGGGCGAGGACGTGCTCTACTCGGGCACCGTCGCCGCCGCGATGGAGGGGCTCGCGCTGGGCGTGCCGAGCATCGCGGTGTCGTTCGCCGGCCGCGTGCTGCGCAGCGACGACCAGCTGCTCGACGACGCGGTGCCGACGCTCACGCGGCTGCTGCAGCACCTCACGTCGCTCCCGGCCTTCCCGGCCGACACGCTGCTCAACGTGAACCTCCCCGCGGTCCCCGCGGACCAGGTGAAGGGGGTCCGCCTCACGCGGCTCGGCCGGCGCGTGTTCAGCGACTCGCTCAGCCGGATGAAGGATCCCTGGGGCCGCGAGATCCTGTGGATCGGCGGCGGCTCCGTCGCGTGGAGCGGGACCGAGGACTCGGACTTCCGGGCGGTCAAGGACGGCTACGTGTCGGTCACGCCGCTCCACCTCGACCTCACCGCGCGGGACCGGCTCGACGACGCGGAGCGCTGGTGGCGGCCCCTCTGAGGCAGTTCGCCGGCGCGCGCCGGCGGCTGATCGAGGAACTGCAGGGCAAGGGGATCGCCGACCTCGCCGTGCTGAAGGCGTTCGACGACGTCCCGCGGCATCTCTTCGTGCCGTCCGGCGTCCAGCACCGCGCGTACGAGGACGCGCCGCTGCCCATCGGCCACGCGCAGACCATCAGCCAGCCCTGGGTCCACGCGAAGTACCTCGAGCTGCTCGCGCTCACCGGCCGCGAGCGCGTCCTCGAGATCGGCACCGGCTCGGGCTTCCAGACCGCGCTGCTCACGAGGCTCGCGAGCCAGGTCTTCAGCATCGAGCGCATCCCGGCGCTCGCCGAGGAGGCGCGTGCGGCGCTCGGGGCCTGCGGCATCGCGCATGTCGTCCAGCGCGTCGGCGACGGTACGCTCGGCTGGCCCGAGCATGGGCCGTACGACGCCATCCTCGTCGGGGCCGCGTCGCCCGACGTGCCGCAGCCGCTGGTGGACCAGCTCGCCGTCGGCGGGCAGCTGCTGGTGCCGGTCGGCGGGCGCGACGAGCAGGTCCTCCTCCGCGTCCGCCGCACGGAGACGGGGATGACACGCACCCGTCTCGACGCGATGCGGTTCGTGCCCCTGATCGGGGCCCACGGCTTCTCCTCCTGAGGACGCGGATGCCTCCGACGCCCAGCCTCGCCGAGGCCCTTGCGGCCGCCATCGTCCACGTGCCGGACTTCCCGAAGCCCGGCGTCGGGTTCAAGGACATCACGCCGGTGCTACACGATCCGGCGCTCTTCCGGCGGGTCACCGATGCGATCGCCGACGGCTGGCGGCCGGAGCGGATCACGCACGTCCTCGCGATCGAGAGCCGCGGGTTCCTCTTCGGGGGGCCGGTCGCGCAGGCGCTCGGGGCGGCGCTCGTGCCCGTGCGGAAGCCCGGCAAGCTGCCGCGCGCGCGGGTCACCGAGCGGTATGCGCTCGAGTACGGCACCGACGCGCTCGAGCTGCACGCCGACGCGCTCGGGGCAGGGGCGCGGGTGCTCATCGTGGACGACGTCCTGGCGACGGGCGGGACCGCGGCCGCGGCGATCCGCCTCGCCGAGCGCTGCGGGGCGACGGTCGTCGGCATCGCGGCCGTCATCGACCTGAGCTTCCTCCCGTGGCGCGATGCTCTCCGGGACCGTAACGTGCAGGCATTGGTCCGGTACTGAGCGGGAACGTTCCGCCCGCCGGCGCGTAACACGGGTATACCCCCATCCGAGGGACGGGCAATGCACATCGGTACGCCCGCACGATTCGCGCGCTCCGCGCTCACGGGCCTCGCGCTCGTCGGGCTCGCGGGGATCGCGCCGCTCGCCGCGCAGCAGGGCGCCGGCGAGGGCTTCCTGTTCCGGCCACCGCCGGGCACGCTCACGCTGTACGGCGGCTATGCCGCCCCCTTCGCGCGCGGTGGGGTCTTCGACCTCACGACCGAGAACCTCACCGTGGACCGCGCCGACTTCCGGTCGGGCTCCTTCGGCATGGACCTCTCGTTCACCGTCCGCCCGCGCGCCGAGCTGGTCTTCGGCTTCCAGCGCGCGACGAGCCGCACGCCGAGCGAGTTCCGCGACTGGGTGGACAACAACAACGCGCCGATCGAGCAGGTGACCCGCCTGCAGACGATGCCGCTCACCGCTTCCGTGCGCTGGTACCTGAAGGACCGCGGGCGCCGCATCGGCACCGTCGCCTGGGTGCCCGCGACGTTCGTGCCGTACGTGTCGGCCGGCGGCGGCGTCGTCAACTACCGCTTCGAGCAGTTCGGCGACTTCGTGGATACGACCAC
>JAIBBJ010000183.1 GCA_019694735.1 Gemmatimonadaceae bacterium
GGACCTGCGGCTGCGCGGGATGGGCGACCTGTTCGGCGAGCGGCAGAGCGGCGTCCCGACATTCCGCGTGGCCGACCCGCTGAAGGACGAGGAACTCTCCGAGGCGGCGCGGCTGGCGGCGGAGCGGCTGCTGGACCAGGACCCCGCGCTCCAGCGGAAGGAGCACAAGGGGATGCAGGCGGTGCTCCGCCGCGGGTACGGGCGGGCGTTGGAGCTCTTCCGGGTCGGCTAGCCGTCGGTCTCCTTGAACCGCACGGTCCGGTAGACCGCCAGTTGCAGGTTCACCTGCTCATCACCCGACGCCTCGCCCGTCATCGAGAACTGCGGCGGATTCGGGAAGTTGACGCTCGTCTGCAGCCGGCCCACGCCCATCTGCCGCATGACCGTCGCCTGGTGGCCGCCGATCATCTCGGGCAGCGCTTCACTCCGCACCGGCGTGCTGTTGGGGCTCGAGTTCGATCGCCCGGTGAGGCTCGTGGGCCCGCTCGCACTCGCCGAGGGCGTGGCGCGGACGGTCGCGTGCTCCCAGCGGATGCTGCCGCCGCCATAGCTCGCGCGCGTCCCGCGCACGCGCCAGTTGGCGGGCACGCAGAAGGTCACGTTCTCGGCCGTCACCTGCTTCCACGCGCCGGTGTTCTCCGGCACGGGGACGGTGCAGGGGACGTCGGCGGCGGCAAGCTGGGCGATCAGGACCAGCATCTTCATATGGAGACCCTCGGGCGCGTGGGGTGACCCCTCCAGCTTACGGAGCGTACCGCCGGCGCGCGAGAGGGGACCGCCGGACTCCCCGGGCGGACCTCGGGACATCGGCTGGGTACCCTGAGTGATGCGGCCGGACCGCGATGCGGATGAAGCGACAGGCGGCTCATTCCGAGGCGCCGGCGACACCTTCGTCCGGGCCCGCGCGACTGCGGACGTGTCCCGCGCGACCGCGGAGGTGTCCCGCGCAACCGCGAACGTTCCCGGCGCCACCGCAGACGTGCCCGGCACGACCGCAGACGTGCCCGGCACGACCGCAGACGTGACCGGCGCGACCGCAGACGTGCCCGGCACGACCGCAGAGGTGCCCGGCGCGACCGCAGACATGCCAGGCACGACCGCAGACGTGACCGGCGCGGCCGCAGACGTGCCCGGCACGACCGCAGAGGTGCCCGGCGCGACCGCAGACATGCCCGGCACGACCGCAGACGTGCCCGGCGCGTCCGCACCCCGCGCCTCAGCGCACGATCCGCCGCAGCACGTACCGCCGGCCCACCAGTGCGTGGAAGTACAGCGTCCGGGCGTCGGGCGACCATGCCCCGGCCTCGACCACGCCGGTCGGCCCGGCGATCCGCTGCGGCACGCCCCAGGCGGCGTCGGCGGTCGCGCGGCGCGAGATCATCAGGACGGGCTCGCGCCCCACGACCCATCGCGTGAAGCAGAGCTCGAGCCCGTCGGACGTGATCGCCGGTGCGTACTCCAGCGCCGCCGTGTTGATCGCCGCGAGACGCGCCGCGCCCGTCGGCGACTGCGTGAAGCTCGCGCCGCGTCGCTCGTACCGCACGAGGTCGGCCTCGGCCGGCACCGCCGACCCGGTGAAACGGCCGCGGGCGACCAGCAGCGACTGGCCGTCCGGCGCCACATCCACGTCGAAGTCGAGCAGCCCGCCGCCGCCCGTCGTGACGCTCGTGACCGGTGCGGGCGTGCCGGCGGTCGTCCCGGTGAGCGGCGCCGAGAAGATCGTCCCCGCGGTGCCCGCGTACGCCCGGAGGGAGACGAAGTAGAGGGTGCCGTCGCTCGATCCGGTGGGCACCGCATCCAGCGTGGCGCTGTTGAGCGCCGCGAGCGGTCCGACGTACTGGAACGTGCTGTCGTCCACCCGCGTCGCGATGTGCAGGTCGGTGGAGTCCGCCGGGTCGTTCCTGGTGTTGAACACCAGCTGCTGGCCGTCGCGCGTGAGGAACGGCTCCATCGCGTCGCCGGCCCACCCCGTGATGGTCACCGGGAAGGGGCCCGCGAAGGAACGGTCCGTCGGCACCGGCCCGGTACCGCCGGACACACTGCAGGCGGCGACCCCCGTGAGGATCGCCGCCCGCAGGGACCACCGGATGCCCCGGCGGCGCACCACGGCTAGCGCTTGGCCGGCACCAGCACCGCCCGCTCGTCCCAATCCACCGCCACGACCCGCACGGTGGACACCGAGACCTGTTCGCCCGCGACGACCACGATCCGGTAGTCCCCCGCCGGCACCGGCATCGGCCGGTTGCCGCCGAAGCCGCCGCCACCGCCGCCGCCGAAGCCACCCTGGCCGCCGCCGCCGGCACCGCCGGCACCGCCGGCCGCGAGCGTCTCCAGTCGCGCCTTGACCGCCTCGGGCGTCTGCGAGCTGTCCGGCGCACTCCGCGATTCGGCGGGCCGCGGATTGAAGCCCGCCGGGAAGCCCGGGTCCGCGATCCCGGCGCCACCCTGCGCCGCGCCGCGGCCCCCGCCGCCACCGCCGCCGCCACCGAATCCGCCGCCGAAGCCGCCGACCATCAGGTTCCAGTTCACGCTGTTGAGCCCTGCCGTGTTGGTTCCGGTGAGACGTGCCACCGTGTCGCCCGCGGCATTCACGACGAGCACGCGCGGCGCCTGCGCCAGCGGCGCCGCGAGCCGGTAGGTGAGGGAGGCGCCGGGCGCGACGCGATCGCCGCGCCAGCCGCGGTGCCCGCGCGGCTCGCTGCCGACGGGCCGCTCGCCGTACTGGAGCGCGACCGCCGGCTGGAACGTGTGCACCGGCTTCGCCAGCACCTCGGCGCCCATCTGCTGCAGCGCGGCCACGTCGAGCACCTGGATCGCGCGGCCATGCGTGCCCGCGATCAGCTCGCGGTCGCGCGGATGCACCTGCAGGTCGTAGACCGGCACCGTCGGCAGGTTCGCGTCGAGCGCGAACCAGCTCGCGCCGCCATCGAGCGAGGCCGAGACGCCGACCTCGGTCCCGATGTAGAGCAGCTGCGCGTTCACCGGGTCCTGCCGGATCACGTAGACGCTGTTCGGCCGGTCGGTCGGGATCCCCGCGGCCAGCGAGCGGAAGGTCCGGCCGAAATCATTCGAGACGTACAGGTACGGCTTGAAGTCGTTCTCACGGTGATTGTCGAACGAGACGAACACGGTCGCCGAGTCGTGGAAGCCCGGTTCGACCTTGCTCACGTAGGTGCCGGCCGGCAGGCCGGGGAAGCGGCCGGAGAGGTCCTCCCACGTCGCGCCGTCGTTGCGCGTGAGCCAGACCTTGCCGTCGTTGGTGCCGACATAGAGGAGCCCGGCGCGCACCGCGCTCTCGCCGATCGTCACGATCGTCGCGTTCTCCTCGGCGCCGGTCGCGTCGCGCGTGATGCCGCCGGTGGCGTCGGCCGCCGGGTTGCCGAGCGAGTCGAACCCGGTGGTCACGCGGATCACCGTCTCGTTGCGGGTCGTGAGGTCGGGGGAGATCGCGACCGGGTCCACGCCCTTCTTCACGCTCTTGAACAGCTTCTCGGCGCCCGAGTAGAAGACGTTGGCGTCGTGGCGCGAGAGGATGAACGGCGTGTTCCAGTTCCAGCGCGTGGCGACGTTGGGGTCGGCGAGCTGGCGCCGCATCTCGGCGCGCACGCTGTCGATGGACCGCTGCTGGGCCGGCGTGACCGGCTTGCCCGCGTCGCCGCGGATGCGCTGGATCGCCTGCCCGAACTGCGTGCGGGTCACCGTGCGCGCCCGGACGTTCACCGTCTCGCCGGTCTCGACGTTGCGCCGCGAGATGTTGCCGCCCTGGGACTCGTAGTACACGTACTCGGGCGCCAGCGGGTCCTGCGCCGTCTGGAGGCCGTCGGCCGCGAAGATCGCGTACCAGTCGGTCATCTGCAGCGGGGCGTTGCCGCGGCGGCTCAGGCCGCACGACGTGCCGTTGTCCTGCAGGCCGCCGCAGACACGGTAGGGCACCTGGTAGTCGAAGCTGATGCCGTAGAACTGCCCCATCGCCATGTTGTTGATCGCGTCGAACGTGCCGCCGCGGTCCCACGTCTGGAAGATGCCGGCGTCGCCGCCGACGACGTAGTGCGCCGGGTTCGCCGGGTCGATCCACATCGCGTGGTAGTCCTCGTGGATGCCCATCATCCCGAGGCGCCACGAGCGACCGCCGTCATCGGACGCGTTGAAGTCCACCGCCATCCGGTAGACGCGGTCCGGGTCGCGGGGGTCCACCCGGATCTGGGAGAAGTAGAACGGCCGGTTGTTGACGGTGCTCTGCCAGGTCCAGGTGCGGCCGGCATCGGCCGAGCGGTAGAGGCCGCTGAGCAGCATCGAGGGCTTGGCGCCCCGCACGCTGTCGGCCTCGACCATCGCATACACCACGTCGGGGCGGCTCGCCGCGATGGCGAGCGAGATCCGCCCCTTGGTCGTCGCGGGGAAGCCGCCGCCCTTGATCTCGGTCCACGTCTCGCCGCCGTCGGTGGACTTCCAGAGCGCCGAGCCCGGGCCGCCGGACTTGAGGTAGGACCCCTTCCGGAGGCGTTCCCAGCTCGCGGCGTACAGCACGTTCGGGTCGCGCGGGTCCATCGCGAGGTCGATGAAGCCGGCGCGGTCGCTGATGAACTTCACCAGCTTCCACGTCCGCCCCCCGTCCGTGGTCTTGTAGAGCCCGCGCTCGGGATTGGTGGTCCAGAGCGCGCCGAGCGCGGCGACCCAGACGGTGTTGGGGTCGCGCGGATGCACGACGATGCGCCCGATGTGCTGCGTGCGCTCGAGCCCGACGGACTGCCAGGTCACGCCGCCGTCGCCGGACCGGTAGACGCCGTAGCCCGGCGCGACCGAGTTGCGCGAGTCCTCCTCGCCGGTGCCGAGGTACAGGACCTTGGGGTCGCTCGGCGCGATCGCGAGGTCGCCGAGCGAGGCGATGGGGCCGCGCTCCCAGAGCGGGAAGAAGGTCGTGCCGGCATTGACGGTCTTCCAGAGGCCGCCGGTCGCGCCGGCCACGTAGAACGTGGTGGACGAGCCGGGCTCGGCCTCGATGTCGGTGATGCGGCCGGCCATGTTCACCGGACCGATGGAGCGCCAGCGCATCGACGCGCGGGTGGCCGGGTCCGGGATGACCTGGGCGTGGGCGAGGGACGCCGCGAGGGCGAGGAGCGCGGTGGCGCGCAGTGGGGTGCGCATCGCTGGGAGGGTGTGGGATGTGGGCGCGCGGCCCAGCCGGCCGCGCTGTCGAATGTACGCCCGGCCCTCGGCGAACGCTCGGCGCCGCGGCGGGACCCGCGCCCCGGGTGCGAGATGCGTCGCGCACCGGCCGGTCCTACATTCTCCCGATGCGCACCCGCCTCCTCGCCGCCGCCCTGCTGCTCGCCTCGACCGCCGGCGCCCAGTCCGTGCGTGTCCAGTACGATGCCGCGGTCGCGGCCGGTCCGATCACCGGCCGCGTCTTCGTCATCCTCGCCCGCAGCGACCGCACCGAGCCGCGCCTGCAGGCCGGCTCGCGGCCGAGCAGCGAGGCCTTCTATGGAGTGGACGTCGAGGCACTCCGCCCGGGCCAGCGCGTCACCTTCGACGGCGGCGTCCTCGGCTTCCCGCTCGAATCGCTGCGTGACCTGCCGGCGGGTGACTACCACGCGCAGGCGCTGCTGCTGCCGTACACGCGCTTCGCGCGTGCCGACGGCCACACGATCTGGGCGCACCTGGACGCCGGGGAAGGGCAACGGTGGAACGCGTCGCCGGGCTCGCTGGTCTCGGAGCCGCGCACGGTGCACTGGGACCCGCGGGGGCGGCAGGTGATCGACCTGACGCTCACCAAGGTGATCCCGCCGGTCACGCGCCCCGCCGACACCGAGTGGGTGCAGCGGTTCCGGATGCGCAGCGCGCTCGTGAGCCGCTTCTGGGGCCACGACATGGAACTCGGCGCGGTCGTGCTGCTGCCGAAGGGCTACCACGAGAACCCGACGGCGCGGTACCCGGTGGTGTACACGATCGGCCACTACAGCGACCGCGCGCCCTTCGGATTCACCTTCGAGGGCTGCGACCGGGCGGAGAGCGCCGAGGCGCGGGAGGCGCGGCTCGCGCGCAGCAGCCGCGAGCCCGGGTGCGAGTTCCAGCAGGCGTGGACGGCGGGGCGCGTGCCGCCCTTCATCGCCGTGTTCATCCAGCACACGACACCCTTCTACGACGACAGCTACGCGCTCAACTCGGCGAACAACGGCCCGTACGGCGATGCGATCACGCGCGAGCTGATCCCGGAGATCGACCGCCGCTACCGCACGCTCGCCGCGCCGTACGCGCGCACGCTCACCGGCGGCTCCACCGGCGGGTGGGACGTGCTCGGCCTGCAGGTGCACTATCCCGACGTGTTCGGCGGGGCGTGGTCGCTCTACCCGGACCAGCTCGACTTCCGGAACTACCAGTTCGGCGACATCTACGCCGACACCAACGCGTTCGTCCGCGCGGACGGCTCGTGGCTGCCGCGCGAGATCCCGTCGAGCCGCACGGCGGAGGGGCTCACCGAGATGACGGTGCGCGAGGAGAACCGGGCCGAGCTGGTCATCGGCACGCGGGGCCGTTCGGGCGGGCAGTGGGACGGCTGGCAGGCCGCGTGGGCGCCGGTGGGGCCAGATGGCTACCCGGCGACGCTGTGGGACAAGCGCACCGGCCACATCGACCGCGCGGTCGCCGAGGCGATGCGCGCGAACGGCTACGACCTGCGGGCGTACGCCGAGGCGAACTGGAGCCGGATCGGGCCGTCGCTGGTGGGGAAGCTGCACGTCGCCGTGGGGGACATGGACAACTATTTCCTGAACCTCGGGGTGTACCGGTTCGAGCGTTTCCTCGAGAGCACCAAGGAGCCGGGGAAGGGGCCGTACTACGCGGGGCGGTTCTGGTACGGCCGGCCGCTCAAGCCGCACGGGTGGCAGCCGTGGAGCAACCAGGAGCTGCTCGGGCTGATGGACGAGCAGGTGCGGCGGAACGCGCCCCGTCCCTGAGCCGGCGCGGCTCACCCACGGCGCGGGCAGGGGCTGACTCCCCGGACGCGCGGCACGCGTAGGATGCGGCATGCGCCGCTCCCGCCTGCTGCCGCTCCTCCTCGTCGTATCCACGTCCCTCGCGGCGGAGGCCCAGTCGCCCGCCGCCGCGGTCGCGCCGCCCGCCCCGACCTGCCGCCTGGCGCTCGATTCGCTCGATGCCAAACTGCGCACCAACTACGCGGGATTCCTCCTCGAGGTGCGGGGCGCGCGGCGTGTCGCCTACGACTCGGTCGTCGCGGCGCGGCGGCGTGAGGCGGACGGGACCGCCTTCGCGGAGTGCTTCGCGGTGCTCGACCGCTACGTCCGCGATTTCGACGACCCGCATCTCTTCGTGTTCCAGAACCCGTCCGCCGACTCGGCGGCCGTCGCGCGCCGGCGCGCCGCCGTGCGCACGGTGCCGCTCGACGAGGCGGCCGTGCGCCGCGACCTCGACGCCCGCGCCGCATCGCTCGATCCGGTGGAGGGGATCTGGTACGACGGTCCGGTGCGGGTCGCCGTCGTGCGCGACCCGGCGG